>PLDO01000314.1 GCA_003136215.1 Bryobacterales bacterium | reverse complement strand
ATCAGCGACGAATTCCACCTCCTCCGCGGGTATCGGAACCTCTTCCGGCGGGGAAGTGGCAGCGACAGGTTCCGCCCGGGCATCAAACTTGTGAATGAGTGCGGGAAGGGCCAACGCGGGCTTGGGCAACCCGCCTGCCTCAATGGCCGCGGACGCGTGCGCCCAAATCTTCATTTGCATTGCGAACGCCCGGTCTCGCACCGCTTGCGGCGCGCGCTGGAAGGCAAGCGCAATCCCCAGAAATGCTCGCTGGCCGATGGTGAGGGCGGCGACGCGCGCTTCCGGAACCCATGGAGTCCACGGCGGGGCGACGGGAATCGACGGGCCTGTCCGGCGAGAGGGCGGTTCGCCTTCGATCGCGTTTTCCGGAATCGCGGCGCGAGCGAAAACGATCTCGATCGCCCGTTCCAGATCGCGCAACGCAAACGACCGCGCCACGTCCCGCGCCATAACCGGCAGCGCCCTCCCGGGCAGCTTCCGCACGAAGGCCGCCGCATGGCCCGTCCAAGCCAACCGCTCGATGGCGGCCGGCGCGTACTCCGGCGATTCCAGCCAGGAGCGCACCACCGCCGCCTCCAGATCCGCGCGCGGGAAGAGATCCGGCCACCACCAACGGGAAGCCAATGTCCCAGCCACCCAGTCGGCGGCGAGACAGGCGAGCAATTCGGCCCGGTCCAAGAACAGCACTGATTCGGCCCGCTCCGCCACCGGTGCTCCCGCCGGACGCTGCGCCAGCCGCGCTAGCCGGTCCAGCGCGTCCAACACCGCTTCTTGCCAGTCCGCCGGCGGACGGACGCTGTGCCCATCCACGCGAAGCGGCGGCAGCCCCGGACCGATGCGGCGCACCACCAGGATGCTGGAGGGCGGTAGCGCGCGGGGCCGCAAGTCGGCCGCATTGAGCAACGCCGCGACGCGCCGCTCCACCGCGTGCGCGTCGCGCTCCGCCGTGTGGATCCGCAGCTTGTGTATGGCGGTCGACATTATTGGCTGACGGTGATCTGAATGGCGTCGATTTCGTTCACCGTGGCGGCAACCGCGCCGGTTACCGTGGCCTGCACGAAGTATTTGTAATTCGTGGTGTCGATGAGCTTCTGCTCCTCGGCCGCCGCCTGGGTAATCAGCGATAGCGCCGCCCCCGCCGGCGCCGCGGCGGCGATCACCGATCCGGCGACCGTAAATGAGCCGGTCTGCGATGTGAGGTCTACCGTGATCAGCACCGTCGGCGCGTCCGACCCCGGTCCCGTGGTGAGCTGCCGCAGCAGCTTGACCTGGAAGAGGGTGGGAGCGGTCCCGCTCTTCTTGCCGGTCACCGTCAGGTTCTGGATGCGTTGGCCGTTGGGCAACTGCACCGGCAGCCAGCCATCCGGATTGATGCCGGTGGCGGTCGCCACGAAGTTAGCGGACGTCCAGTTGGGCGCGCTGCCGGATTGCAGGAACGCCGGCACAAAGGTGAACGTGGTGGTGGGAGCCGTCAGACCCAGCCCCATTTCACCGGCCAGCGTGATCAGCGCCGCCCGCAGGCTGTTGTGAAAATCGGCGGCGATCACCTGCCCGTCCACGGCGATGGGGATTGCCGCCAGCAGCGCCTGCAGGTTCGCCGAAGGCCCCGCCGCCGTGGTGGTTGGGGCCGTAGTAGGCGTGGGCGTGGGGGGCGTCGGCGTGGGCGTGGGCGAAGGTTGCGGGTTGAATATGTACCCTCCCGTGTAATACGGCAGGACATTGTAGGTCAGGTTTTGCTGTAGCCGCTGCTGCGCGGCCGTAGACACCGCTTGGGTAGCCTTTGTTGTAGCGGCAAATCGAGTGACTGCCATGATTTCTCCTTAGCGAACGAAGTCTGTGGCGAAGTGGCCGATATCGAAGGATGCGAAACTGTATCGCGCCGTCTCCCGCCTGGTCAAATACTGGCTGGCGAATATCAGCGCCAGTTGTGTACTCTGCCCGTTCTCGACCGCCAGCACGTTTTCGAAGGTCACATACAGCTGGATCTTCGACGGCGCGCGCAAGTCAATGGGTTCGTGGTCCAGCGCTTCGGCGAAGAGCGCCCGCAGTTCCGCGCCGTCCATGGTGGCCACGGCCCGGGAAGCGTAGTCCCCGAAGAACGTTCCGGGGTCNNCCGGGGTCGAAACCTTTGGGCGAACCGTTGCCGATCATGGGCAGCATACCCGCCGGAGGCAGGAACACAAACCGGTCCGCGGCCTGAATCGCATCCAGGCTCGATTCCGCGGTGAAGATGTCTTCGATTTGATTCTCGAACTGCTGGATCATGGCCTGCGCCTCGGCGCGGCGCCGGTCACCGAACAACAACGGCCACCCGCGGGCTGCATCCGGCTGGGTGATTCTGCGCCGCACGCTCCACATATCGATGAACTGTATGCCCGCGAGCGTCCAGTAAATCACCGCCAGCGGAACGTCGCAATCGCCGATCCCAATCTGGTTGCGGCGCATCGCGTCCAACAGCCCGTTGCGATCCCAGGAGGCCGCGAACGGATCTGAGATAAACGCCGCAGGGTCCCCTGGCGAGCCGTAACATTCGTATGCCACGAGATTGCGCAGGTACGCGGGCTGGCTGAGGTCGGCGGTCGTGTCGAGCGGCACCAGACGGAACTGAATGCCATCGATTTTGTACTTCGCGTTGCAAGACGACATGCAGGTAGTGAGCCCGCTCACCGGCGCCCGGCCTTCGGTGGTGGAAGCCGGGCACAGCACCAGCAGATACACGCCCGCGTCGGCCACGTAGACGCCGGCTTGCGGCGGTTGGCACTCGCTGAAGCCGCTGGCAGCGCCGGGCGCGCTGGTATCCGCCGGGCGGACCAGCGAGAGGTCCACCGCATCGGACAAGCGGAGCGCCTGTCCCATGGCGTTGATCGCGAGACCCGCCTGCACGGTGACCACCGGCACGGCGCCCGACGACGACGCCTGGGAGACCTCCAGCCCGCAGGCAATTCCCGCGCCGAGCGACTTGCCCAACAGCGCATCGGCGTCGCGCCGCGTGCCCTGCTCCTGGGTCATATCCTCGGCGCTGAGCAGCCGTCCGTTGAAGAAATTGATGGAACGAATGCCGCCGCTGGTAATCACTTCCGAAAGTTGTCGTGTACTCATGGCTGTTACCGATACAGGCTGATCTCGACCATGAAGCCGATGGCAGGGGTCTTGCCGTCGATCGCTCCGACTTTGACGGGCACTCCCGTCCCGGCGGGAATTTCCGTAGAGCCTTGCAGCACTTCAAAAGTGTGCAATGTCGCCGCGGTGGCATTGATGAGGGGAGTGCCCTTTACGACGTACTGCGCCTTGGGGTCGTACCCGGTAAACTTCAGAGTCCAGACGAAGGCGTTTCCCGCTAACGGGGTTGCGGTGAGACCGCCAAATAAGCTGGTGACGGTCGATGCAGCAACCGTACCCGCAGTCACGATGCCCGCGGCGACCACGAAGTTCGCGCCCGGGGCACCGGCGGGACCCGGCGCACCGTCCTTGCCCGGGGCGCCATCTTTGCCGTCCTTCCCCGCGGGGCCCGCCGGGCCAACCGGGCCTTGCGGGCCGGCAACGCCCGTGCCGGAACCGCCGCCGCTATGCGGACCGCACAACAGCATCTCCTGTAACAGGCCCAGATGGATCAAAAACGGCCGGCGGCGCTCGTCCACGATGACGTCTTCGGGCTTGGCTACGACCCCGGATACCACCGTCACATCCAACTCGGCCAGCAGCAGGCCTTCATCGGGCACCGGCCCGGCTTCCACCACGCTCCCGCAGCAGCCGGCCTTCGCCTCGCAGGTGGGGTGGAAGAGCGGCCGAATCTCGGTCACCCAGATGCGGAAAGCGGCGCGCAGAAACTCGTAGGCATCGGCGGTGTGGATTTTCCCCTGCTGGGGCGGCGACTGGAGTTTGTAAAACACTCCCTTCACTGGAGGACTCGCCAAGACATGTGCTTCCTGGCCGGTACGCACCATTTCCTCGAACTGTTCGAGCGTGAGGAACGGGCCGCTACCGTCGGAGATTTCCACCAGACGGAGCCACTCCACGAATTCGCGCAGCCCCTCTTCCTGCTTCTGCTGGGGAGGTGTGATGCGCAGGTCGAGCTGGAAATCGTCGGTGACGCGCGATGGCGCCATCAGCTCATCTTCGGTGCGGCAGGGCTCGCCCGCGATGGGCACGCTGTCGGTCAGACAGTCGCGGTAGCACAGCGTGAGGTAGAGCTTGATCTGGGTTCCGGGCGGCGAACCAATGGCTGCGCCAAGCTGAGCGGGATTGGCGTTGAGCCAGTCGTTGAGGTAGGCGCATTGCGCCGGCCGCACGCAAATCAACTGGCCGGACGGGCTCAACGCGGCGCCGCTGGTCACCATCACGCGCGGCCCCTTGGCGTCGGCTTCGATGGAGACTTTCAACCCACAAACGGTGCCGTAGCCAAGCAGGTCGCGGGCGAGCCAGCGGTCGCGCGACGAAAGGTAGGTGAACTCCTGCGTCAGGTCGTCGACGCCGAGCACCATGCCCACCGAGTAATTGACGTGCTTACTCGGGTCGGGCGGGTTGGTGGGCGCCGCGGTCAGGGGTACGAAGCTGCTACTCATGGAGAATACTCCTCTGCGAATTGTTGAGAACCTGCCGGTCTGTCAGGTTCTGGGGATATCCGGGGGCCAGGTAGCTGGATGCGATGAAACCCGTGCCCAGCACCATGGGCGGCAACAGGCGCGGCGCGCGGCTGCCGTAATCGAGAACCGAAGCTTCGCCCAGCCGGACCTCGCCCACACGGAAGAAGGCCCAATAGAATTTCAGGTCGTAGATGGTGTGCGCCGGCTTTTCCAGATCGATCACGCGTTTGGCCAACTCCATGCGGCGTTGCTGTGCCGCCGGGTCGAGCGCCTCGGATTCGGGCACGGGCAAGAGCACGGTGAAGCGGTGGGCGTTGTCGCGCCCGGGCAAAACCACGCCCTGAAACTGAAACCAGTCGCGCAGCGGGGCCGCCTTGGCGGGCAGGGCGGCGAACTGCGCAATCTCGTCAAAAGATGCGTAGGTGGTGAGCCACGCGGCGTTCAGTTTGGCGATCTGCCGATAGCGGCGCGTCAGAAAATCGGTCCAGAAGGTGCCCTCCGAATCGGAAATGCGCGGCAGGAAACCGAGCGTGTTGAGCGAGAACTGCTTCCACGCAGCGACTTGGGTGGCGTCGGTGGGCGCGCTGATGGGATACGGCCCGCCATAGCGGCTGTTCAGTTGGGCGGCGCCCTGCGAAGGCAGCCAGCGGGTGGACTGCAAGGTGAGCGGAATCCCGTTGGCCACCCCCGGGTCGCCCAACACTACGCCGGGGGTGCGTCGCGTGCGGAACTGCTCCACCAGGCGGATGCCGCCGGGACGCGGTGCGGCATCGGGATTGAAAATGTCTTCGCCGGCGCAGCTTTCCAGCACCAGGCGGAGCGCCATAGCGAGGCCGCGCATGGTGCCGCGGTACTGGAAAAAATCCATGGCGTGGCGCAGGAACAGGCGCTGCGTGGACTCGTCCCAGACCGGGTCCAGCGCCACACCGAACCAGCCGGCCAGCCAGCCCAGCGTTTCCGGCGGCGCATTGTCGACTTCGAACAGCACTTCGGCCAGGGCGATGCGGTCTTCAATGCCGGTGTAGAGGCCTTCGGCGTTGGCCAGGAAGCGATCCAGGAACGAGGCGGAATCGGCGTCCTGGCGATACACCGCGGGCAGGTAGTTCTTGAGGTAAGAGAAGCGTGGATAATATGCACGCAGCGCCCGCAAACGCGGCGTGCTGCGGCCATCGCCCGCCAGTTCGATCCGCAGTTGCAGATACCTGCCCTTGGCGCGCTGGAAAAGCAGCTCCCAGGTGCCGGCATCGGCGCCGCGCGCCTGCGCTACCCAGGGCTGCTCGCTGCCATTGCCACGCAGGTAGAATTCCGGCTCGGGCTGCCAGCCGGTGAGATCGAGCTGCGCCTTCTGGTTGGCGGCGCGGCTGGATATCATTACGGCGGTGTCGGGCGGGATGTTGGCGTCCAGCATCAGCCGGTGCCAGACGCAATCGGGCTCCTTGCCATCGAACACGCGCGTCACCAGGACAGCATCGGGCGCGTAGAGCGGCCTGCGCTGCGCCACCAGCGGCACCCACTGATCGCGCGAATCGTAGTAGACGCGATTGCCCGAGGCCACGATGCCTTTACCGGCGAACAGACGCATGGGGAAATACAGCGGCAGCGCTTGGAGCGACATCTGGTCACCCTGGAGCGCGATTTGGAAGGCGTAGCTTTGATCGCCGTTGGCGGCGGTCACGTAAAGAACGTCGTAGCGCGCGACGCCGCCCAGATCCTGTTGGGCGACATAGGCCATGTCGTAGCCGGGCAGCCGGAAACCGGCCTGTGGCCCGGCATCGATCAGGGCGAGCGCCGCGCCGGTCGAGACCGGAGCCCCCAACTGCTGCCGGAGGCGGAAGCGGAAAATCCGCGAGAAGTTTTGCGACGGGTCGGTCTCCAAAATGAGAACCGTGTTGTCGGGCAGCGCGGCCAGGGCAACCGGGTGCAACACCGGAAGAGGGATGCCGCCCGGAAACGTCTTTGAACTGGCGGTGCGGGTGCCGCTTCCATCGGCGGGTTGGAAGGCTTCGGTGCGCGGATCCGGCTCCGGCGTGTCGCCCAGGACGTTGAACAGCCGGTCCAGAGCCCACAGGCGGCGGTTGTCACGGTCGAATATCCAGAGGCCTCCTCCGGGTGCCGGGGCCATATCGAAGGGCGCGAACGGCGCAGACTTCGGCCATACCACCTGTTGCGGCGGCCCGCCGCCGTGGAGATCGAAGATGAGCAGGCCGGCTGGTTCCAAAACTCCGACCACCAGGTAATGATGGTCGGTAATCGAGAGCGCCCCGAAGGTCTGCGCCGCGGCGGCGGGAGGCGCGGCGGCCTCGCCGAAATCGCCGTGTTTCGCCGGCGCCGCCCCATCCGCCGAAGACCAGAAGTGGGTGGTCTGCGCGGTGCCGGAAGAGTTGCCCAGCACCTCCGTGCGGGTGGCGTCGATCCAATACCAGTTGCCGTAACGGTCGCGCGCCGCGCCGCGGCGGTTTTCCACGACCGGGTCGGTGTGCTGCGCGGGAATCTGAAACCGGAACAGGCGCGGCGCGAGGGTAAGCTCGTTGCGCTTGTCGTCCCAACCTGTGTTGTCGCCCGTGCAAGTGGCCCAATCGTCCTTGCCCAGGAGCAGGTGGAATCGTGTTCCGTTGGCGTCCATACTAATGCCCTGCCCTCTGTAATAGAAGCAACCGCTCCCTCACGGTCGCGGCTCCGACCGCGTCGTTGACATCACGAGAATTCACATCCGAGCCGCGACCGTCAGGGAGCGGTTTAGTATGCGACATACTACTGGCACTCCTCCGGAATGACCGGGATCTGCACCACGCTTGGTCCCAGCGAGGTTCCGCCGGAAGTTTGCAGGCCGCGCAGTTGATCGAGATCGAGCGGCGCACCCGAAGTGACGCTGATGCCGAGGATGCGCGGCAGATCCAGGCCGAACATATCGATGCTGGTGACCGCCGGGCTGTTGCCTTCGGCCAGCAGGATGGGCGGCTGCACGAAATCCACGCCATCCACGCGGCCACCGGCGGTGGCGATTTCCAGATCGATGACCGGTTTCGCCAACGGCCACGTGAACGGGCTCAAGTACGCCAGCACGGCCTGCTTGACCGCCTCGCGGATGGGCGCGTCGTTGAGGCCGGCCACCACTTTGATGCCGATGGAGATCCAGATGCCCCGGTAATTGGGGCCGCGCAGGAAGACCTCCGTGGTGATGAGACGGCGCGAATCGAGGTAGCTGCAAATGGTATCGAGGAAAAGGCGGTCGGGCCGCGGAGCATCGGGCTGGGTGGCATCGTAGCTGGGCAGAATCATCAGTGTGACGGCGCCCGCGGCGTCGCCGGGCTGATTGCCGGCGAGTTCCGGATTGTAGTTGGGAACCACGTCGACGCGCGCGATATCGACGCCCGGAGTGCGCCGCGTGATGGTGTCGAAATCGGCGGCGTTCACCAGGCGGTCGCGGTGTTGCAGATAGCGCGAGATCTGCTTCTCTCCGCTGGCGACGGTTTCGACGTCGGCGCCCCCCCAGGTGGGGATGGGGTTCGCCACCGAAAGCCCCGGCGGCAGGGCCGGCGCGGCGGAGATGGAGCCGGTACCCACGTTGCCCTGCGCGCCGAGGGAGTAATCGTAATCGGCACGCAGCGTGGCGCCTTCCGGAGGCCGCGAGCCGCGCATGCCGTCGCCGAAGCGCAGCGTGCCCGCTTCGGCATCCAGCATAAATACCTTGTTGTTGGGATTGATGTACGGCTTCACGCCGGGCGCGAGGCGCGGATCGGGCACGGGCACTTCGGGTCCGGCGCTCGTCAGGTCGTCGATTTCGGCCCACGCCGTGGTGGCGCCGTTCGCCGTTACCGAAACCGTCACCGATTGTGCCAGCACGGGAGCGCGCGAAAGCGCGATCGACTGGTCGGGCTCGCCGGTGCCGGCGGGCAGGAGTTCGCCCACCACATGCGCGCGCTGCTCCAGCGGGACGCTGTTGATGCCCATCCAGAGAAACTGCGCCTGGGTGGCGGCCGACGGGTGGATGCGCAGCCAGGTGATGACGCGGTCGCTCAAGGCGGCATCGTCCAGCGACGGCGGCAGTTGGTCCACGCCGGCTTCCAGCGGGTCTAAGTTGTTCCAGAGAACGAGCGCGTCTTTGCCGGGCAGGGTGACATCGATCACGCCAGGTTCGGTGAACACGTCATTGCTCTGGCTGGAATCGAGCGTCCGGTATTGCGGCAGGCGGTTCAGATTGTCGTTCAAACCGCCGGTGGAATCGATATTCGGAATGTCCACCTGCAAGGTCACGGTGGACTGCTGGTTGAAACCGCGTCCCGGCGGCAACGTCATCTGCGCATCCACCAGCGCCGGCACCACCCCGATGGTGAGCGTCTGGCCCGCGATGGCATCGCGCGCCGCGGCCAGGTATGTACTGGCCGGCTTGTCGCCGGCGCGCACGCACAGGGCGAGCCAGATGTAGCCGTCCACGGTGTCGGCAAGCTGGAAGGAGTCGCCGCCGCGCACCGGGAACGGCGTGGCCTGGTAGAGTTGCGGCACGATGGCGGACGGCGTGGAGCGGAAGGATGCGTAGAGCTGCTGGTAGTACGCCAGAATCTCCGGCGATGGCGCGGTGATGGACTTCTTGTAGTAGAAGCGGCCTTCGATGGGGAGCACGTCCAGGCCGCGGGTGGTGCGGAAGGGCACCTGGCCGGCGCGAACTTCCAGATCGTCGTTGAGCACGCTGACGGCGAGCGGTCCCTTGTCGTTGGTGATGGTGGCGAGGCCCCGCGCCGCGCTGGCGGCTTGCAGCGGCACACCCAGCAGCTTGAGGAACTTCCGCCGGTTGCGTTCCGGAATCTGGTTGCTGCGATAGAGCAGCGTCTCGGTCAGGAACGCGAAGATCTCGATCAGCGTGACGCCGGGGTCGCTCTTGTTGAAGTTCGTCCACTCGGGCGTGTAAACGGGAATACGGGCCAGCGCCTCGTTGAGCAGGTCCTGATATCTGCGGTCGTCGATGCTGGGGATGGTGATAGGCACGATAGTTTCCTCAGCCAGCCAGTTGCACGTTGACAGTCACGGATTCCTTCACCTGGGTCGCCACCAGGCGGTATTGAATGGTGGCGATGGCGGCCTGTGTGTCGGAGGGGTCGGGTTCCACCTGTACGCTGGTGATGGCGATGCGCGGCTCCCACAGTTCCAGCGCCTTGGTGATGCGGTCTTCAATCTGAAAGCGCGTGGTCACGGTGTTGGGCTCGAACAGGAACTTGCGCAACCCTCCGCCGAATTGCGGCAGGTTGAGGCGTTCGCGCTCTTCGGTTTGGAGCACGATCTGGATGGCCTCGCGAATATTGGTTTCGCCCTCGCTCCACGCCACGCGGCCATCGGCGCCGACGCGCGGCGGAAAGCCCATGCCGCGGCCGTACAGTGTTCCGCCATCCATGACTAGTTACACCCTTTCAGAGATTTCGCAGGCGGAACCGCCTGCGCCACCAATGGTGGGGCAGGCTTCAGCCTGCCAACGCCCGCTAGCTGCATGATTAAGAGCCTCCTTTCGCGCTGAACTTGGGCAGCGGCAGACAGATCTGGAAGAAGGGCATCCAGAAGAAGATGATGTCCAGCAGGGTGACGATGATGATCAGCATGAGCAGCGCGCAGATGGTAATGATGGGGATGGAAAACGAGCACACCATGCCTCCGCCGGCGCATGGGGCGCTATCGCCGGGGCTCATGTCCAGGCCCTTGTGGAACGGGAAAGGCAGCACGGAGAGCACCAAATCTCCCAACGTCATGCCACGGACGCGTGAGACCTGGCCGCAGAGGGTATCCGACATGACGAACGCCGCATTCTTGTCGAACTTGCGCAATCCCGCGGGCGTGGTGTCCACCGGCAGCCCGATGCGTATGGGACGCGCCGGAGCGTCGGGGTCGAAATAGGCGGCCATCTGGAAGGCGGCGCTTGGCTCGCTCACCAGCGGCTGCGTCAGCGAGGGGCAATTCGGGCGTTGCAGCACGCAGCGAATGGCAAATTCGGGACTGGTCATCGGGTTGGCCCTGGCCTGCGCGGCGATGCGCACCGGCAGCGCTCCTTTCACCGGTTCGGGGGGCAGCGTGGCCACCACCTGGCTTTCCAGCGTGTCGCGAGTGAGGGCGGGGCTGAGCGGCGTGACGCCGGTGGCGGACACGTCAGCCAGCGGATAAATGAGATGCGCTGCCGGCCACTGGCTTTTATCGACGCTGTACGGGACCTTCACGTTCTCCAACTGCTGCTCCTTCGCCTTGGCGTTCATGATCGCGGCACTCAATGTGAGGTTGCCGGCAAGGTTGCGGGTGCCGGTCAGCGTGGTGACGAGCGCCTGTTCGGCCACCGTGAGGCTGGTGGCGCTGCCCGATATGGCATTCCACACATTCGGAATCCTGGCGGCCAGGTAGTTGGCGAAGTCGAGGAAGACATACCACGAAAGACACTGGATCTGGTCTTTGGCGGTGGCGCGGATGGTCGCCTGGACCGTCGGGTCCGGACTCGGTGCGAGCGCATTCGGCGAAAGGGCAGTGTTGGCACGCATTCCGGTGTCTTCCAGGCTGGCCCAAGGACCAAGCACCTGCGTCTTGAAGAGCATCTGCTGCGCACTGAACAGAGGTACCGCGGGGTCGGTATCCGTGGCGGGTTTCGGCTGGCTGGCGGCGAGATACGCTTCGCGTTTGCCCACCGGTACGAGGCCCGTGAAGAGGCGTCGCTGGCGCCCGTCGAGTTCGGGATAAGTGAGCGGTGAGAGCGGGTTGGTCTCTTCGCCATCGAGCAGCACCTGCGGATTTCCCGCAAACTGCCAGGCGCCATCGATGAAGGCGAACTCATCGCAATCGTAGGGGTCCGGATTCACGCTGGCCGCTCCGGCGCGCGGCTGCAGCAGTCGAACCACGAAAGAGCCGCGTTCGTTCTTTGTGGTATCGAGACGGCGATCCGGCAGGCCCGTGATGCGGCAGACCAGGCAGGCGGTCACCAGATAGAAGCGCTGGTGCGCCGGCTGGTAGAGCTTGAGCGGTTTGGGCACGGGTCCGGCAGCGGCGATGGCAGGCAGCGTGCCGGCGCGCGCCTCCAGGCGGCGGACCGCGGCGGTGCGCAGTTGATTCAGCTTGAGCACCAGGCCCGACTGCGGCTTCACTTTATCGGGCTCGCCCGGAGGCATACTCCAGGTCTCCGGCAGCGCGACCAGTTCAGCGAGGCGCGCGGGATCGACCTTCATGAGGTTGACAAAATCGTCCATGAAGGAATCGCTGGCAAAGCGCAGCACCGCCGGGGTGCGGAAGGCGCGGCGCGCCACGGCGTCGGCGGGGTCGAACCCTTGCCACCACAGAGGCGCCGGACTGGTCCATTCCACGTGGTTCTCTAACATGACCTCACCAGATATTCCCCGCGCCCGGCGTGTAGGATGCGCTCACCACGCTGTTGCTGATCAACGTGTCGCATTGCACCACGCCGCTGAATTTGGAGAGCCCGGCGTTCACCGTGACCATGCTGGCCGAAACTTCCATCATGCTGGCATTCACCGTGACCTTGGCCGAGGCTGTGATGGTGATGCCGCTGGCTTCCAGCTTCACGGAATTGCCGTTGGAATCTTCGATGGTGACGGAGCCCGGGCCGTCCTGCAGCGTGATTTTCTGCCCGCCCGGGGTTTCGGCGATGAACTTCTCCTGGCCATCGGTGTCGTCCAGGGTGAGCTTGACGCCATTGCGCGAGCAGATGACTTTGCGGTAGTTGTTGCCGGCTCCATCCATGGAATCGGGCGGGCTGTCGCTGCCGTTCCACAGCGCGCCGACCACGTAGGGGCGGCGCGGATCACCGGCTTCGAACGCCACCAGCACCTCGTCGTTGACGTCGGGGATGAACCAGGTGCCGCGGTTGTTGCCGCCCATCATGGTGGCCAGGCGTGCCCAAACCTCGTACTTTTCGCTGGCCGTATCGGGAGACCAGGGAAGGGTGACCTTGACCCGGCCACCGCCATCGGGATCCTTGATGTCGCTGACCAACGCCGGGTAGACGCCATACCAGTGGCCACCCAGACCCGTGGCGATGCGGGCGGTAAGCACCTGGTCGAGCGGCGTCTTTTCGTACTGGTCGATCAACTCATCCTCCTGTTACGGTTGCCCGATCCCCGGCCTTTCCGCGGTGAACTGCGTGCGGTAGCCGCTGGCGTTGTCGAAGGTGTGGCGCACCTCCGACAGGTAATATTTGCCATCGAACAGCGGTCCCAGTGACTTCAGTTCCACGTAGCTGCCGACGCGCAGCTTGGCGTTGCCCTGCGCCACGCCGCGGCCCACCACGAAGCGGCGTGCGCTCATCTTGAAGAACGATTCCGCCGCGCTCTGCGCTTCCTGGCTGTTCAACGGGACCGTATGCGCCAGGTTTTCCTTGCGGGCGCCGAAGGCCGATTGCAGAATGCTCACGCCGCTGGTGTCGCCGTTCAGTTCGCCCGCAATCGCCGAATCGGTGGCATCGTATTTCAGCGCGGTCTTGCCGGAGACGTCCCAGCCGCTGACCGCCACGCTGGTGCGCTGGCCCGCCAGGTCGGCGAGCGCGGTAAACGACAGCAACTCTCCGCCATAGGTCAGCGTCACGCTTCCGCCGTTGCGGCTGGAACGCAGTTGCGCATTGAGCTTCGTGCCGTCCATCCAGAGTTCGGCGTCGATGGACCGGGCGCGCTCGCGCAGGAACGCCAGATCGCTCTGGTTTACCTGCACGAGCACTTTGTACGTGGGGCCGGACGCGTTGATGGTGGGCTGGAGTCCGTGATCTCCGGCGATGCTGTTCATCACATCGGCATCGCTCATGCTGTCGAAGGTGCGGGTGCGGCGCGTCATGCGCAGGTCTTCAAAGCGATCTTCCACCAGCACCGCGATTTCCGGCGACGCACCTTCCTGAAATACGGCTTCCAGGGCGCTGATGCGTCCGTCGGCGATGACGTCCTGGTCCACCTTCACCTGGAAGGCCTTGCCGAACTCCAGCTTCTGGCGATCGAAGTAGAGATAGTCGTTGTCGTTGTTTTTGGGACCCCAGTTGCCGAAGCGGGCTTCGGTGCGGTAGAGGCCCTGCACATTTTCATGGATGGAGAGGTGCAGCAGGCCCTGCGACAGGCTGGTATCGTCCGTCCCATCGATGCTGATGGTGGGGCGTGAGACCCGAAGACCGGTAGCGGTGCTGCTGGCGGTCGCCATATTAATACGCCCAAAGCCGGCGCGCACGCTCCGCGTGCCGGCGCATCGTCTTTTCGATTTCCTTCTGCACGTCGGGGCCGCCCGGCGCCGGCGGCGCCGTCTGATTCGCGCCGGCGGTCGCGGGGGCCGGGGCCGTGGTCACCTCAATTTCGCCGATGGTTACTGCCATAAGTCACTCCTTAAGAAACCGTCCGGACGAGGCAGGCGAAACCGCCTGCCCCACCACTGCAAACACACGGCCTGCCTTGGTGGCGCAGGCGGTTTCGCCTGCGATCTAGGGAGCGTTTGCCTGAGTGTGTACATGGTGCTTCCTGACATTGCCTATCCGTTACCGAAACTCAAACTTACCGAGGGCGGGTTGAGGTCGATCAACTGCCCGGGCTGCAACATCCGCGGGTTCTCGATTCCATTGGCGCCGGCGATATCCTGCCAGCTCAGGCCAGAGCCCGGGTTGGCCGCCGCCATGCCCTGCAGCGTGCTGCCGGCGGGCGCCTCCGTCATGGGCGCGGTGCCGGGCGCGTTGCCCCCGCGGCGCGTCACTCCCGGAGCGTCGTTGGTCTGATTGAACTTGAATTCCGTGATCTTCTGCTGCGACAGCGTCATGGCGACGCTGGCGCGTAGCGGCTTGCCTTCGAAACTGAACAGCTCGAGCGTCTCTTCGAGCGATTCCATGATGCCGTCGAACTGGAACGAGCCCCAGATAAACCGCACCGCCGGCGGGATGTATTTCTTCGGCTGGTTCTTGGGGTCGCCTTCGGGGGTGATGAAGTACGCGATGCGCTGGGTGAGTTTGCGAACGTCGTCCACGTCGGGCAGATCCTGCGGCAGCGAGCCCTGCGGGATGTCGGCGGTGACGTCGAAGTAGAGCATCACCGCGAGTTTGGTGGTGCCCGCGCCCACGAACTGGCGCGCCTGCGGGCCGTTCTGGTCGCCGCCGCCGGCCGGCGTGGCGATCTGGTTGGCGAAGCTGACTTTCAGGCTGTCGGGATTGAACTGGACCTTAGTCCACTTATCTTCGTTGATGGTGTTCTTGAAATCGGCGTCTAATTGCCGGAGTTCGGCTTTGGCGAGTTGCGGCACATCGGGCATGGCTAGGCGCCTCCGTTGGGCCGCTTCAGGCTGAGCGACTCGTAGACCAGCTGCATTTCTTCGATGGCGATGGCGCCGTCCTTGGCGTTCAAGGTTGGCGCCTTG
Source organism: Bryobacterales bacterium (assembly GCA_003136215.1). GTDB lineage: Bacteria > Acidobacteriota > Terriglobia > Bryobacterales > Bryobacteraceae > Solibacter. The sequence goes on along the minus strand of PLDO01000314.1, from coordinate 7,153 downwards.
AGCTTCGCCAGCAGGCATTTCTTCAGGACGAAGCGGGCGCGCTCGGTCTTCTGATCGGAGGCCATAATGACCACTTCGGCATCGCCGCGGAAATCCGTGCGCAACTGTTTGGCGGTGCCGTGCTGCTGGGCGTCGAACCAGTCCCAGAGATCGAAGGAACTTGTCAGGCCCCGCTTCAACGTGACCGTTCCGTAATTGACCGGGCCGACGAAGCGGATCTGGCTGGTATTGTTGCCGCCCTCCCGGATGGTCTTCACATCCATGGTCATATCGAGGCCGTCGCAATCCGAGAACGCGGCGCTGCACAGCTTGTTGCCGATACCGGGCACGTTGATTTCCACCGAAAAATTGAAGTTGGTGAACGGGTACATCACTTGCCCTCCGTGACGAACGTGCGGTCGGCGGCCTGCAGCAGGCGAACCGTCAGGAAACTGAGCGGCAGCGAGGGCGCCACCCGAAGCTCCACAAAAAAGCGCCCCTGATCCACGCTGGCCGGAGTATTCAGCGTGTTGTCGGTGACCACCTGGAAGGCGTCGCGGCTGGTGCGTCCGGCGAACGCGCCGCGCAGGAACATGCCATCGAGCAGGCCTTCGAAGCCGCGCTGCACGGCGCGGCGGAAGGGATCGTCATTGGGCTCGAAGACGTAGTCGGCGCCCAGCTTGAGGGCCGCGCGGCGCAGCAACTGAAGCAGGCGCCGCACGTTGATGGGGCGGAGATCCTCGTCCAGGCTGAGAGTATCCGAATTCAGGCAGAGGAAGCCCGCCGGCTCCTGGCGGATGATGTTGATCTGAGAGTCCTGCAGCGCCTGCCAGAAGTCCGGCGAGATGGCGGGATCGAGCGCCACCACTCCGTGGAGCGGCTCGTTGGCGGGAGCGATCCATGCCCCGCGCAGCAGGGAGCGCTTGGCCATGACGCCGGCCGCCGCGCCGTCGGGCGGAGTGGTGCGCAGCGAGTCCACCTGATTTTCTTCGCGGCCGGTGAGCCAGGGATGGTAGATGGCGCCGTAACTCAGCGCCTCCGCGTCGCCGGAAGTCAGGCTAGTCACGTGCGCCAGGATGTCGGGCTCGCGATAGTGCGCGGGAACGCTGAGCACGGCGAAAAGGTCGCCGCGCGCCGCGCACATCCGCAACAGCGCCCGGTGGAGCGTGAGCACCGTAACATCGTTCGGGTCCGGCTCGGAAACCAGCCAATCGTCGCCGGGTGGCTGCACGCTCACCACGACCGTGTTGGAGTAATCGCTGGTTTGCGCGCCTTGGAGTTCACGCACGCGGTAGAGGTACGCGCCGGGCGCGCGGCCATAGCGTGTCATGGTGCGGCGCGTGCCCTGATAGGCGATTACGGCGCCGGCGAAATCGGGAGTGGTGCATTCCTCCACGATGGTCACGCTGCCGGGCAGGTCGCTGGTCCACGAGAGTTGAAAAGTGCCCAGTTCATCGGGGGCTTGGGCTAGTTTCAGGGTGGGGCGCGGAATCACCTTGAGGCAGCAGCTGAGGAACTGGTCGCCGCGCGGCGCCGCCGCAAGAGGCGCCGAATAGGGCGGTGAAGCCGGAGAATCGTAGAACGCCCGATACCAGCCGGTGTGCAAGGCATCCGGCACGGCCACAATGGTGGCCTCGTCGATTCCGAGTGCGGCGTGCATGCCGGTGAGCAGGCGCGGCGCGGGGCTCTGGTATCGGATGAAGTCGGCCTCGTTCATCAGGTCAGCCGTACCGTCGTTGGCGAGTTGCGGGTCCAGAAACAGTTCGGGGCCGAACGTCGCCAGGCCATCGCGTTCGAGCGCGAGTGTGGCGTCCGGCATGGGGCCAACCGGGTCGGAGAGCAGGAACGGCATGCCGGTGGGCAGAAACAGCGTGGCCTTGGGCGATCCCGCCAGAGGGAAGCGCGGGTGGACGGCATCCCGCCAAAGGTCCGAATACAGCATGCTCGGGATCTGGTCCTGGGCGAAAGCGCCGCCGCCGGTGGCTTCAAAAAGACGCCGATCCACCGGTCCGGGCCGGTCGATGGCGATGTTCAGCGCCTCGGCTTCCTCGCGATACAACTGCGCGTCGGCCGGCAGCGCGCCCCAGAAGCGGGGATGGTCCGCGGAGAACGTGAGGCCGTCCAGCCTGGCGATTTCGTTGGCGCCGTCCGCCACGCGGAGTTCGAAGGAGAGACGCTCGACGGTGAGCGGCAAGGGATCCGGCGGCGAACTGAGCGTCCAGTAATGATAGCCGCCGGTGACACGGACGGTGCGGCCTGCGGCTGGATCCACGGCGGCAACGGTAACCAGGAGCGCGCCTCCCACGCGCAGCAAGTCGCCGGGAACGATCTGGTCGCGCGTGGTCACGGCGATATCGAAGATGTAGGTATCGAGACGGGCGGACACCAGTTGCAGAATGTCGCTGTCCAGCGAAACGCCGATGCGCAGCGTGTCCGACCAGCTTCCCTCGCTGCGCGCCATGGCGTACGCCTGCGTGAGCGTGCCATCGGGCCGCACTTCCACCATGCCCGGGATGGGAAAACGATTGGCGATGGCGCTTGCGCCCGCTACCCTCACAATCCAGCAGCGGCGTCCGCCGTTGCGAAAGAACGCGCGCACCGCGCTCGCCAGATTGCCGTAACTGATTTCACCGCTCACACCCGCCCTGGCAAGCGCGATATCGGCGCCGAAGATCTCGCTGAACTGCGCGATGTCTTCCACCGGTACCGGCCTCTGCAACGGCCCCGACGCCGCGAACCCGACGAACACCGCCACGTCCATCCGTGGCAGCGTGTCGGCGAGCGGCGGCGCCAGGGTTTCGAAGCGAATGCCGGGAAGGTGCCTGGTGTTGCGGCTCACAAGTGGTTACTCCATCTCCAGGCGTTCGTAGGCCAGCACCAGTTCCTCCATCGCCACATCCGTGCCTTTGGCGTTGAAGGGGCCGCTGGTGTGCTTGATGATGCGCGCGCGCAGCAGCTTCCACGTGGCCACCACGGCGGTGTGATCCTCGTTCTGCAGCTGCACCGTGACGGTGCGCAGCGCGCCCTGGTCGCCGTTGCGGATCTGATCCAGCCATTGGTAGAGATTGAGCGATCCGATGACGCCGCGCTTCAGCGTCACATCCGTGGACTTGTTCATCCCGGTGATTTTCATGACGCTGTTCTCTTTGTGATTGCCGTTGCGGTACTCCGACACGGTGACTTCCATGCCGATTCCGGTCACTTCCTGGAAGCCGGCCTCGGGGCCGTCCGTAGAGCCGGTCCCCAGGTCGACGAGAAAGTTAAATTGGACGTAGGGGCGTTCGCGTAAGGTCGCCATTTAGTTTCTCCTCGAGTTAACTCTTGCTGTCGGCGGTCCACTGGCCGATGCGGAAAATCACGTACTCCGCCGGCCGCAGCGGCGCGACGCCGATGAGGCAAACCAGCCGGCCGTTGTCGAGATCGTTCTGCGTCATGGTGGTGCGGTCGCAGCGCACGAAGTACGCCTTTTCGGGTTTGTCGCCCAGCAACGCGCCGGTCTGCCATTCGTTGAGCAGGAAGTCGCTGACGGTGCGGCGCACGTTGGCCCACAGTTGGTCGCCGTTGGGCTCAAACACGGCCCACTGCGTGCCCTTGTCGATGGAGTGCTCCAGGTAGGCGAAGTAGCGCCGCAGGTTGACGTACTTCCATTCGGGGTCGCTCGAAATGGTGCGCGCGCCCCACAGGCGGAAACCGCGGCCTTCGAAAGAGCGGAAACAGTTGACGCCGAGCGGGTTCAGCACGTCCTGCTGCGCCTTGTTGAGAAGCGTCTCGAAGCCGATGGCCAGGTTGACTACTTCGTTGGCGGGCGCCTTGTAGACCGCGCGGTTGATATCGTTGCGCGCGTAAATGCCGCACACGAAGCCGGAGGGCGGCAGGTTGATTTCGGCGCTCGTCACCGGGTCGAGCACGGTCACCCAAGGGTAGTAGAGCGCGGCGTAGGTGGAGTCGATCTTGGCGCGCAAGGCACGCACGTCGGCGATGCTCTGCCCATCGCCCGAATCGAGCACCGCGATGCGGTAGCACATGCGGGTGGCGTGGCCGATCAGCAGATTGAGAATGGTGCTCGCATTGTCGCGATATCCGCCTTCGTAACCGAACGTCGAGCCTGGCGCGGCCACAATGGAAACGTCGTCGATGTCTTCCAGCGACTTGAGGCCGGTCTTGACCGTGGAGGCCACGTCGGCGAAGCCATCGTAGTCGTCGGCGAGCGGGCGCTGGCCGTCGTTGCCGCCGTCCAGAACGATGTCGATCGAGCGGTCCACGTCGGTGGACTTCGGATCGGCCAGCGCTCCTTTCAGCCCGGAGTCTTTTTGGAAAAACGTATTCAGCAGCGTGATGCCGTCGTCCGTTCCGCTCATGGAGATCACGATCGGCACGGTACGCGCCTGTGAAATACTCGGCGGCGTGGCGCGGAACTGCGATTCGATCGAGTCCGGCGCACCGGACATCTGGTGGTTCTTATCGAGCGCCAGGCCGGAGTAGACCCACGAGGACATATTGGCGTCGAGGGGATACACCGTAACCGTCGCCGTCACCACTTGAATGCTGTCGCCGAGCGCCGGATCTGGATTGGGCTGGAGGTTGGCAAGCAGAACCGCGGACCCCGTAGCGGGCTGGAAACGCCACGATTGCTGGTTCGCCGCGGTATCGAAGAAGGTGTGCGCCACGGCGAACGTGCCGCCTGGGGGGCCTGCCGGGCTGGTGAGGTGGTTGATCAGCACCACGTCGTTCTCCAGCACGCCGCGCACGGCCGGCACGGGCAGCCCGCCCGGTGTCAGGGGCGGATCTTGTCCCAGCACATTCTGCGCCAGGGTGAGCGTAAAGCGCACGCGCATATTGCCGGCGGCGCCGGGAAAGCGCGCCTGAATGAAGAGCGAGCTGCCGGCGGGGCCGGCAACGGTGGCAGTCCCCTTGCCATCCTGGCGCAGATTGCCGATGGCGGCATCCAGTGGTTTGAACACGCGCGCCACATAAAGGCGCTGGCCGCCTTCTTCGAAGAAAGCGCGGGCGCCGTGCCACAGATAGTTGTGAGTGGGAGAGGAGCCAGAGAACTGCATCTGCTGGCGGTCTCCGTAAACGCGCTCGAATTCGCCGAGTCCCGTGACGACATCAAGCGGAAGATCGACCGGGCCGTAGCGGGTCGGTCCAACAAAGCCCGTCGTCGTCGTGCTCACTCCTTCGATCGATTTCGCTCGGTAGGAGACTTCTTCAACGTATACGCCAGGCGCTAAGTATTCCGGCATTCCTTTCCTCCTTGCATGGTTATGGCGGTGACCCCGCCGGGGTAATCAACAACGTGGACAACCAGGGTGAAGCGGGCGGGCTGGCCGCTGCCGCGCGCGTGCGGAGCACCAGCTCCCCTCCGAATGAGAGCGTTGCCGAGGTAAGCGGCGTCGAAAGCAGTTCGTCGTCCCATGCCGTTGCCGGGGCTTGCCGCAGAACTTGTGTGAGATCCGGGATGCCGTCCGTCGAGCCAGGCGTGTGGGCGAAAGCCAGGTGCAACTGCCAGGTCTGGCCGGCCAGGGGGATGCCGCCCGGACGCAGCGGTGAACCCAGCCCGAAGCCCTGCGGTTCCGGAAACGGGAACGGCACCAGCACCTGGCCGCGACTGTCGGCGATGCCCCGCACCGTGGCGCCGCCGTCGACGTACGCGTCCACCACCGCCCAGGCCGCCGGCACGCTGTGTACGGCGTCGTACAGCTGCGCGCGGATGATCGCCATGGGCGTGGCCACGGTGCGCGCCGCGGTGGAGTACAGCGGCACGAACGGCTGTCCGCCAAACTGGTAGATCCCCCGCACCGGCAGCCGCACGGGAAGGTGGAACGGGAGGAAGCGGTTCTCGGAATCCAGAACTTCCACCACGAAATCGAATTGCGGCGGGTGCTGCCGCCAGAAATCGTCGTCGCCCGCGCCGTTTTCAATTTCGCGCAGGCCAGGCAGGTTGCGAAACGAAAACACACCGCTGCGATTGAGCAACGCTGGCGTGATCACCTGTGGCTGCGCACTCCGCCACGCAGTCACCACCAGCCCATCGCTCACCACCGATTGCGTGACCTGGTCCCAGAAGCGCAGGCCGAAAGGCTGCACCAGCGCGAGCTCTTCCAGCACCTGAATGGAGATCATGTCTCCACCACCTTTCCAGCGCCGAAGACGCGTGTCTGGACAGGGCCGGCTTCAGTGAGTTCCACGGCGGAATCGATGCGCACCATCCGCGCGGTGTAAGGCACGCTCACCTGGAAGTGATGGCGGGCCACTTCCCAGATCGCGCCCATGTCGAGGATCGGGATGGTCTCCATGATCAGGTCGACGCTTTCGTTGGAGGCGAATGTATCCGGCTCCGGACCGTGCTGGTTGAGCAGGCTGGCGTGCAGAATCGGGGTGTTTTCCAGTTCCCGCATGGCCCAGCCAAGCAGGCGCTGCTGCTTTACCGAGTCGCGTCCTCACGCGGTCAGCAGATAGTGCAGATCCAATGGGAGAGAGGGGCGGTAGCGGCGGCCGTCGGGCGCCACGCGGGGCGGCAGGTTGCGGATATTGTTGGCGGGCGTGATGCGGTGAAGGTACAGCGTAATCCCCTCGTCCAGCGGTGTTTGGAATTGCCGGCCCTGGTAGAGTTCGAACTGCGCGGCGGCGAACTCGGGGCGCGGGCAGGCGCTGGCCAGCAGGCCCAGGATGGCCTGGCCGATAGCCGCGATGGCATTATGTGTAGCCATTACCGCTGCGCCTCGCCGATGGGCCCGACCTTGGCTTCGTATTCCGCCACGACCTCCGCCAGCATCTTCAGGAAAACTCGCGCCGATGTAGGGTTCGTAATAATGCGCGTGTGCCGGATCGCCGACTCGGTGTCCTGGTCGAATTGTCCGAAATCCAGCAGAAACTCAAACGCGGTAAAGCCGAGTTCGAAGTAATTCGCGTACCGGCCTTCCAGCGGCGCTGCCATTCGCGCATTGTCTTTGCACGGCAATAGCCACGGGGTCGCGTGTTGTAATATCAGGGCCGGTGCGCTTGCCGCAGGGGCCGGTGTAACACCGGGATGTTACACAAGGGTAGGCCGCAAAGCTGTCGTGTTGACAGAATCGAAAAACCACCCCAGAGCCGTCCCATTTGGTGGCCGTGGTGGGGCAGGCGCTTCCGCCTGCCAACCGCTGGCCAGATCAAGAGTTGGCAGGCGAAAGCG
>PLDO01000311.1 GCA_003136215.1 Bryobacterales bacterium | reverse complement strand
GTGTGGGTGATCGGCTTGGCGCAGTAGATGTGCTTGTCCATCTTCAGGCCGGCCAGCACCAGGTGCGAATGCCAGTGATCCGGAGTGGCGACAATCAGGGCGTCGAAGTTCTTTGCCTCTTTGTCGAACATCTGCCGGAAATCCTTGTAGAGCCGCGCCGACGGATACTGCTTGAATACCGGCGCGGAGAACTCGTGATCCAGGTCGCACAGCGCAACGATTGCTTCGTCCTTGCAGCCGGCGAGGTAATTCTTGCCCATTCCGCCCACGCCGACGCACGCGATCGCAAGCTTGTCGCTGGGAGCCTGATAGCCGGGGCCTCCCAGAACGGCGCGGGGAACGATCAGAGGCGCCAGGCCGGCCGCCAGCGCGGTGCGCCGGGTCAGCGTGTCTTTCGATGACTCATTGTTACTCATGAGAGCGGTCTCCTTTCCGATCTACTGTTTCTGGCCTGGGGGCGGTTGCCCTCCCCGTCCCCCACGCCCGCTCGCCGGCGCCTGGCCGGTCGGCTGGACATCCGGCGCCAGGTTGGACAACGGGCGCAGCGGGCGGACATATATATTGCGGAACGCCACCGCTCCGTGATCCCCCTGGAGCATGATCGGATTCGTCGCCGCCTCCGGGATCTTCATGGAGGCGGTGGTCGGTCCCAGCCTCTCGACGTTCTCGTGGATTAACTGGCCGTTGTGCAGGATTCGGATGAACTTGGCATTGGCGATCTTCTTGCCCGACTCATCGAAGCGTGGCGCTTGAAACCAGTAGTGGTACGATTGCCACTGTCCGGGAGGACGGTCCGCCCGCACCTTGGGGGTGATGCCGCCATCGACGCCGTTGATGGGGCCGCCATTGTAGTGGTACATGGAGCCGCATTGATCCGTGGCCAGCCGCGGCGTGAATCCCCAGCTATCCCAAATCTGGGTCTCATAGAGCCCATGGAGAAACACCCCCGAATTGGAGTGCGCGGCGACCATGAACTCGACGTATAGCTCGACATCGCCGAACTTCTCCGTCGTATAGATATTAGACGCGTTGCCCTGCGGCTCGACATCGGTGTTCACGATGCGGTCGCCGGGAACCGGCAGGCCGATCAACGCGGTGGGGTTTGAGGTGCCGCCCCACACAACTGCGCTCGTCACCAGCCATTTGCCCGGCTTTGCTGCGTCGACCAGTTGCCAGCCATCGAGGTTCTTGCTGTTCAGCAAAGGCCTCCACCCGCTCTCGGTCAGAAACGGTGGATCGCCGTGATCGCTGCCATCGTTCAACGCCGGAATATCCGCTGCGCCCAGCAGAAAGACAAACGCTCCCGCCAGTAACGTGGCCAAAGCGGTAGCAATCCAAAGATGTCTCAAATGTGCGCTCCTTTCCCTTTTTTAGGACAGGCAGATCCGATTCCCGCCTGCGATGAATCTAGCAAACTGCGGACAAGAGCGCCAGCACGTTTCGCGCTGCCGAACGAGCACCGTGGCACGTAGCCGCCTGTCCGCGCGCGCCCACCCGAATGTGTTTGCACGCCACTCGCTGGTTAAGCTACCCTCTCAATGATTCCCTAGCCGGCCCCCCGGCCGGCTGGATGAAGGAGGTTTATGTCCAAAAGATGGTTCGTTTGCGCCATGCTGGCTGCGGTATTCCTGCCCCCGCAGCACGCTCTGGAACGTCCCGGCGTCACTTTCAAGATCTTTCAGTTTCCTCCCGACAAGATCCCTCGTATCGACGGCAACACCGACGATTGGGCGATGGTTCCCGATAGTTACGCCATCGGCATGGACCAACTCATGGACACCGAACACGGCCACGGCATGAATCACGACCCCAAGAACATGGACGTCAAGGTCAAGGTGGGCTGGGTCAAGGGCCTCAACCGCCTCTACTTCCTTTACGAAGCCTACGACAACTACTGGGACTTCTCACGCCTCGATCTGCACAACGACATCTTCGAAGTGGTGGTGGATGGCGATCTCTCCGGCGGACCCCTGATCGATATCTACCACCGCGATGTCTGGACTCCCGAAGCGGTCGGCCAGGCTCGCTCCGTGATCGATCCGCGCATCAGCCAGCAGGAAGCGCACTGGGCGACGCACGGTGTGCACGCGCAGAACTACCATATCTTCACGCCGCCGGGCGACAAAGACTGGGCGATGGCCTGGGGATGCGCGCAGTACATCAAGCGGCTGCCTTACGCCAACGCCGCCTACAACTACAGTTTCAAACCGGGCGAGAGCGGCAAGCTGGTGCTGGAGTTCTGGATTACGCCGTTCGACTATTCGCCCTGCGATGGTCCTGAGCGCGCCGTGGAATCCGTTCTCACCGAAAACAAGCTGATCGGCCTCTCCTGGAGCGTGATCGATTACGACGACGTCAACGCGCGCGATCGTGTGGGCTTCTGGAATCTCTCCCACAAACAGACCATGTTCGGCAATGCCAGCGATCTGGTGGGCTTCCGGCTCATGCCGCTGGAACCGCAATTCCAGAAAGGCATCCAGGCGAAATGGTCGTACAAGGTGGCGGATATGGATCGTCGCCTGGTGGCTTTCAGAGACGAATCCGAAGGTAAGGTCACATCCTGGAAATGGGATTTCGGCGACGGATCGGCGTCCACCGAGCAGAATCCCGTGCACCAGTACAAAGCCGGACGGGACTACACCACCATCCTCGAAGTGGAGGGCCCCGCCGGGAAATCGCGCCTCGCCAATGTGTGGGGCGTGTCGGTAAAGTAGGCGCTTTTGTGAACTATATGAAGTAAAGCTCAATCGCTATCGCTAACATCCAAGTGAGAGAATTGCTGTGAAGGACATGATGATCTCGCGTCGTGAAATGCTTGCCGGCCTCGGGGCATCCGGGCTGCTCCTTCCGCGCGCCGCATCCGGCTTCACCACGACCGCGCCCGTCGCGCCGGTGGCGATCGCACGCTGCAAGACTTATGAACCCGCCGAACTGACGCCGATCCTCAACGGCATGTTCGACAAGTTGGGAGGCTTGGGACGGCTGGTCCAAGGCAAGACCGTCGCCATCAAACTGAACTTCAACAGCGGCCCGACCGTGCGGCTCGGACACCTGCCGCTGGGGGACACGCACTGGCCCCACCCGAACCTGCTTGCCGCCACCATGCACTTGATGGCGCGGGCCGGCGCGCATCGCGTCCGCCTGGTAGAGGGGGCGGCGGCGCCGCGCACGGATCCCTTCGAAGAACACATGCTGGACGCCAACTGGGATCCGCGGCAGTTCCTCAGCGCCGCGCCCCGCGTGGAGTTCGAAAACACCAACTACACCAACGCCGCCAGAAGGTTCACGCGACTTTCCGTGCCGCACGGCGGGCTGCTGTTTCCCGCCTACGATGTGAACCACTCCTACGCGGATTGCGACGTCTTCGTCACCATCGCGAAATACAAGGACCACCCCACCACCGGGGTCAGCACGGTGATGAAGAACCTCTTCGGGCTGACGCCCTTGACCGTCTATGGCAACGGCGCCGGCAAGTGGGAAGACAACGACCTGGTCTATGGCAACGACCGCATCCAGATCCTGCACCGTGGAGCGCGCCAGCCCGCCATGGGAGCGCCGCCCGAAATCGACCCCGGGTCGCCGCGCGAAGATGGCTATCGCGTGCCCCGCATCATCGCCGACCTGACCGCCGCCCGGCCGGTGCATCTGGCCATCCTGGACGGCGTGAAGACCATGGCCGGCGCCCAGACGCCCGACCCCTGGTGCACGCCGGTGGAGCCGGGTGTGCTGATGGCCGGAACCAACGTGGTGAACACGGCTGCCGTGGCCGTAGCCGCTATGAACTACGATCCGCGGGCGCCGAAGGGAACCGTGCCTTTCGAACGCTGCGACAACAAACTACTGCTGGCCGAGCAACTCGGCGTAGGCTCGGCCGACCCGAGCCGCATCGAGGTGATCGGCCCGTCCATTCAGGAAGTGATGTTCGATTTCCGCGCGCTGCGCGAAAAGCGGCGGGCGCTGCGCGGTGACCGCCCCTTCGGAGGCCGGGGAAAGTCTCAGAACTGAAGATTGGTGATGCCTGCACCCGCTAGTTGGATTCCTTTTCGCTGGCCATCCGCCTGGAACGACCCAGCGCTTCTGGGTTTGCTCGAGGGCACGCCATTCAACTGCCTGGCAACGGAGTGGAACGCCACGCTGGCTCCCGTCGCCGCCAGAGCGCGGGCGGCCAACTTTTCCCTGGTGGCTATCGGCAACGAAGCCTCGCGCGTTGCGGCCGCCGGCGCGGGCATCGCACCGCCGCCGGAGTCCCTGGTGACCCTGGCGTATGGCGTATGGCCGGGAATCGCGAGTCCTGCGGACGGGGCTGAGGCTTCCGGCCCCACGGCCAACCCGTGGATCGATTCCAACGGCTGGCTGCTGCGGCTCGCCAAGGTGCGTTCGCCAGGGAAAACCGTCTGGCTGAGGTTCGCCCCGCCCGGCGCGCCTCGTGTGGTGCTGCTGGAATCCTACCTGCGCGCCATCGCGGACACCGGCGCCTGGGGCGGCAGGTGGGTGGTCACACTGGATTCCGACCTGCAAGCCGGCCTGGCGCGCGGCGATCGCAAGGCGCTGGCAACCTGGAAGTCGATTGCCGCTGCGGTTGCATTTTTCGAGCGGCACCCCGCGTGGAGTTCCTTGCAACCGCTGGGCGTAATCGGGGTGATTTCGGATTTTGCGGGACCGCATGAAACCACCGGTCAGGAGGTCCTGAACCTGATGGGCCGGCGCAGCCTGGCCTACCGCATCGTCGAATCATCCGCCGCCGCTACCGCCTCCCTGGCCGGATTCAAGGCGTTGATCTACGTGGATGCGGGCGCGCCGGCGCCGTCGTTGCGCCGCAAGCTGCTGGCCTTCGCCAATCAGGGCGGTCTGCTCATGGTGGGTGCGGCATGGGGTCCCCGCGAGGGCGCTCCCGCCGGCATGGATCACCCGCGAGTAGATATTCGCCGCCTGGGCAAGGGCCGCCTCGCCGTCTGCAAGGATAGCCCCCCGGATCCCTTCATGGTCGCGCGCGACGTTCACATGCTGCTCGGCCGGGCCTACGACGTGGCGCGCTTTTTCAACCTCTCGGCATTCCTTTCCTACTGCGCCGCCGCGCCGGACGGCACGCTGGATCTGGTGCAGATCGTCAGTTTCGCCATCCGCTTCCCCAACGACGTGGCCACCGTGTGGGTCCCTGGGAAATACGCGTCCGCGCGCCTGTGGAGTCTGGGATCCGAAGACCCCTCGCCGCTGGAAATGGTTCCCGAAAACGGCGGCACCAGTCTGCTTCTGCCGCCTGTGCCGGTGTACGCCGGTGTCGAACTCTCGAACCGAAGGAGAAACAACCATGTCTGAGAGACGTCGCTCCCGCCGGGAGTTTTTCGGAGCTTCCGTGGGCGTCACCGCGGCCGCGGCCTCGGTGCTCGCCGACCCGCCGCACGCTGCCGCGCAGTCGGCCGGAGTCAAGCGCGGAGATCTTCCCGACCTGACGATCAAGGAGGTGAAGGTCTATGTCGCGGACGTTTCCGGCTTTCGCCGGCTGAACTCCACCGAGACCGGCGAGATCCTTTCGGTGGTGACCAATAGCGGTCACGAGGGGAACTACACCATCGGGAACCGCGGCCTGACGCCGAACTGGCTGGAATGGGCCAAGCCTGCCCTGCTCGGCAAGAACGTCATCGATTTGCTGCCCGCCATCACGGCCACCACGGGCACGAAGGAAGCGTTCGGATTCAGCGGGAGCCGCTCCGGTGGTCCGGGTGGAGGCGGTGGCCGCGGCGGCTCGGGTAGCGGCGGCGCTGCCGGTGCCACCGGCTTCGGCCTGGCCAACCGCGGAGGCGGCACATGGCCCAACTACTACACCGCCGCGGCCGAAATCTGCATGTGGGATATCCTCGGCAAGGCAGTCAACCGCCCCATCTACAAACTCCTGGGCGGCACGAAGGACCGCGTGATGGCCTATGCCAGTTCCCAGCACCTCCCCAACGTCGAAGACTACATAGCCGACGTGCTCAGCGCCAAAGAACAGGGCTATAAGGGTTACAAGATCCACCCCGGCGGCGGGCAGCGGAAAACCGGATCGCCGATACCCGCGTATGTCGGCCACATCGAGGAGATCAAAACCATCCGCAAAGCGGTGGGTGACGATTTCGTTCTGGCGCACGATCCCGTGCAGCGCTATAACCTCTTTGAGGCTCTCAAGGTGGGGCGCGTACTCGACGATTTGAATTACGCGTGGTTCGAGGACCCCCTCCCCACCACCGACCTGGAGGGCCTGGTGGAACTGAACCATGCGCTCGATCTTCCGCTGCACGTTGGCGAGTTCCTGTTCTCCATCTCCGATTTCGCCGAGTATATCCGCCGCGGTGCGCTTGACGTCGCGCGATTGATCGCCGACAACGTAGGTGGCATCTCAGGTTCCATGCGGGTCGGGATGCTGGCCGACGCCTTCAACCTGGAATGCACGCCGCACAACTGGGGCAATCCCACCGATCTCGCGGTGCACTTCCACCTCGAACTGGCGATGCCCAACGCCTACTGGTTTGAAATGCCGCATCCCGTCACCGCGGCGGACCGGCCATACCAGGAGAACTTCCGCATCGATAAGGAAGGGTACGTGCTCGCGCCGGCGGAACCCGGGCTCGGTTATCCGATCCATCGCGATGCGCTCGACAAAATTATGAAGAGGATCGACCGTTAACGCCCTACCGCTCGAGATCGCCGTTCTCCACCACCCCCGGCTCGTCGAGGAGTTGGATGGACGTCGCCGGGCCAAGGTCGGGGTCCTTCCACGACGAAAGAGCCCAGACAACCTTCTTGTCGCGCGTCACCTCGAAGATCTGGACGGTGCCGGCCCACTCTTCCGTCTTATTATTCCCCGCGCACCAGTTGGAGATGACCGTATTGCCGTTGGCCAGCCGGATCGCGGTCTGGGTATTGATGATAGTGGGAACCGGTGGCATCAGTGGTAGCGATAGAGCTTCACTCGCTGAATGCTGCCGTTGGGGATTCCCCCGCCGCCAATCCGCACGAATTTCCCCTGGCTGGTCTCATCGCCATTCAGTCTGCGTCCGGGAGCCCACCGGCCGTCCACAAAGGTCCCCTCCTCAATGGAGAGTACCCCGGCGATCGGAGCCCCGGGCGTGTTCGGCGAGAAGGTAACGGTCACTGGCCCGCTGCCGGCTACGATGTACTCATCCGGTCCCACGGAAACGAAGATCGCGCCGGCCGGGACTGGTCCCGGGGGCGCTGGCACGGGCGTTGGCGGTGGGACAGGCACAGCGGGCGCTGAGGCAGCGGGCGTAGCCGGAGGCGGCGCCGGCGGTCTGCGGGACCGCGCGTAACTCACCTCCAGAACGTAGTCGCCCAGCGGGATTTTCTGCGGCGGGTCATCCGCGCTCACAACTACGCCGGCCATTTTGCCTTTGCCCTGGTATTCGAGAATCAGGGGGGCGAGTTGCATGGCGGTGGCGTAACTCCGCGCCAACGGCAAGTCCGCCGGCTCCATCTTTGTCCCGGAAGCGGTCGAGTAGAGGAGTTCGTCGATGGCAAACGGGGCGTAGCCCATGGCGTCGTGCTGCCCCAGGGCGTAGAAGAGGTGGTAAGCGCCCCGCGTGCTATCCGTCTCGGGGATGAACAGCGGGTTGTCCGTATCGTTGGCCCGGTACCATTTGATCCAGTCGGGTTGATTCGGGGAGTAGAGGTCCGGCCCTCGGATGTCGATCGCCGGCGCACCCACTTTCCAGATGTTCCCTACCTGAGGCTCCGGGCCGCCGCTGGGGTACGTCCCGGGTCCCCGGTCCGGCGCGGGCATGGAGCACCATGTGTTCACGTACATGGGCAGGGGGTATTCGGCCTTCCCGGCCGCCGCCACACGGCCCACGTAGCCGGCATAGTTCCACGCCATGAAGAGCTCATCCGTGTACGCGGCCTTGCCGAAAACCTCTTCCCAGGTCCCGGATGTCTTGGACCCGGCCGCCACCCACGCCTGGCTGAGATCCGGGTGCAGCGTGTCCTTGTGGCTGGCGATGTAGTCCAGCAACTCTTTTGGCACGGGTCCCTCGAAAGCCTTGTTCGCCGCGTCGCACCGGTCGCGCGAGTCGCCCAGAACGCCCACTTCGTTCTCCACCTGCATCATGACCACCGTGTGCCGGGTGTCCACTTCCTTGATATGCCGCATGAGGGCCGCAAACGCGCGGCTATCGGCATCGCGGTTCGCTGTGCTGAGGGTCGAGAGGGTCTCCAGGCCCCTGCCGTCTTTGTCCTGCACCCGCGGAAACCGGTTCTGATCGGATTTCACCCACGCGGGAGGGTAGCTGGAGACGCCGTTCTTCCAGCTTCCGAACCACAGGAAGATCAGCCGCAGGTTGTTGTCCCGCGCAGCCTGGATCGCGCCGTCCACCAGGGTGAAATCGAACTGGCCCTCTTTAGGTTCCAACAATTCCCAATAGACGGCGGTCAGGACAGTGTTAACGTGCATGGCCACGAGCTTCGGCCAGATCGGCTTCAGGTATTCGAGACTCGATCCGCTGGAGTTCCGCAGTTCTGCCGCCAGCATCAGAAACGGCTTGCCATCGACGATCAACTGGGTGGCTGTGCCCTGCTTTTGAAGATGCGGAATGGCCGTGGAGGCGACGGTAGTGGTCCGGGAGCAAGCTGACAGCGCAGCCAGCGCGAGTATGGCAATACAGCCATAAAACGATCTGATGTTCATGTTTTCCTCTTCCGACGTACTCATTCTTTCAGGACCTTTCCACAGTGTCCAGGGGATGCGGGCGATTCTCTTGCCGTGCGCGTGTTTCATCCAGCTGGAATGGCCCGGACGCGCGGGAAAGGATGGAACGGATCGTCCCGGATCTCGACCGGCTGGCGGCCAATGGCGACGGTGATCTCGCGCACCGGCCTGGAACGCTTTCAGGCCTTCGCCAAAACGGGCGGCAAGGTGATTTTCGTTGTTTACTGTAAATGCACAGGCTGCGTAAATGCTCCGTTGCCCGCGGAATCCCATGCGGCGAAACGTACCCATTTCTTGCCCGCGGCATCGAACGGGATGCGGTAGCGATGGGTGGAGAACGGCGCCAGCGAAGTTGCGGACACAATTTCGCGGCCCGTAGTCTTGCCGTCTCCCCAGACTAATTCGACGAATTCGGCCGGCCAGGTCCAATCCACGTCGACGGCGAGGGTGCGCTTGCCGCCCGTCCCC
>PLDO01000623.1 GCA_003136215.1 Bryobacterales bacterium | reverse complement strand
TGATGGCCACGGCGGTATCGCCGAGCATGGTTTCGGGGCGCGTGGTGGCCACGGTGAGGTAGCGGCCCGGCATGCCGTTGACCGGGTAGCGGATATGCCAGAGGTGTCCGGCGACGTCGGCGTGCGCCACCTCCAGATCGCTCAGCGCGGTGTGGCAGTGCGGGCACCAGTTGACCATGTACTCGCCGCGGTACAGCAAGCCTTTTTCGTACAGGCTGACGAAGACTTCGCGGACCGCGCGGGAAAGGCCCGGGTCGAGCGTGAAGCGCTCGCGGCTCCAATCGCAGGAGGCGCCGAGGCGCACCATCTGCCGCTTGATGGTGTCGCCGGACTGGGCTTTCCACTGCCAGACGCGCTCTTCGAACTTCTCGCGGCCGAGGTCGCGGTAGTTGATGCCTTCCTCTTTGAGCTGGCGGGCCACCACCATCTGGGTGGCGATGCCGGCGTGATCGGTGCCGGGCAGCCAGAGGGTGTTGTCGCCGGTCATGCGATGCCAGCGGACGGTGACGTCGATTTCGGTGTGCTCCAGCATATGGCCGATGTGCAGCACGCCGGTGACGTTCGGCGGGGGGATGACGAGCGAGAAGACGCGGCCGGGGTTTTCCGGGGAGGCGCGGAAGATGCCGGAGTCAATCCACCACTGCGCCCAGTACGGTTCGAACCGCTGGGGCTCGTAAACTTTCTCGATTTGCATGGGAAATACCATAATATCAGGGGGGGCAAGCGGGCTGGCGCGGGCGGCGGCAAACTTCAACTTTTGGCAATCGCGCGGCATTGTGCGTCCAGGACGCGTATCAAGTCGTCCGGCGCGAGAATCAGCTGGCACCCGCGCACCCCGGCGCTGACCGAAATGACGTCCCAAAGGATGGCCGTCTCGTCCAGATAAAACGGGTACGGTTTCCTGGCGCCCACCGGGGACACTCCGCCGCGAATGTACCCAGTCAGGCCGAGGACTTCCTTTACGGCAACCAGTTCCACCTTCTTGTTCCCACTGACCGCGGCCAGGGCTTTCAGATCGAGCTCCGCATTGGCCGGGATGGAGGCCATCAGCACGCCGGAGCGGTCGCCGCGCACCACCAGGGTTTTGAAGACCTGTTCGGGCGGCATGCCGATCTTCCCGGCTACGCTCGGCGCGCTCAGGTCGTCTTCTTCCACCGTGTATTCCCGCAATTCGTAGTGGATGCCGGCGGCGTCCAGAATGCGCGCGGCGTTGGTCTTGACGGGCGGTTCCTTCCTGGCCATCAGCTCTATTGTAGGGAGGTGTGAGCCGCCAGGTGGACCGACGTGGCTTTGACCACGGCGGATACCTGCTCGCCCTCGCGCAGCGCCAGTTCGGCGGCGGATTGCGCGGTGACCAGCGCCACCAGCGGAAAACCGCAATCGAGTTCCACGCGCGCCAGGGCGCCTTCCGGAATCACCGAGCACACGCGTGCCGCCAGGCGGTTGCGCGCGCTCGATACCTGATCCATCTGCCGCGCGATGGCGACATCCTCGGCGCGGATGCAGGCGAAGACGGGCCCGGTCTCGCCGGAATCCACGCACTGAATGCGCGCGCCGCCCACCGGGCCGTTCACACGTAAGACAAGCAGTCCGGCTGCCCGGCTCTCGATTTCCGCGGGCAGCACGTTTTCCACGCCCACCGATTCCGCCACCTGGAGATCGGCCGGCCGGCGGAAAACGTCCTGTACCGGTCCGGTCTGGCGGATACGGCCGTCCACCATCACCGCCATCCAATCGCCCAGCGCCACGGCCTCCATGCGGTCGTGGGTGACGACGATGCTGGGTACGCCGCTGGCGAGAAGCATGCGTCGCAGCTCATGGCGCGTGCGGGAGCGCGTCGGCGCATCCAACGCGGAGAGCGGTTCATCGAGCAGCAACAGCGCGGGTTCGGCGGCCAGGGCGCGCGCCAGGGCGACGCGTTGTTGCTCACCGCCGGAAAGCGCGCGCGGTTTGTTGCCGGCGAGTTTCGCCAGTCCGAATGTGCCCAGTAGACGGTGTGCGGTTTCGGGCGACGCGGCGTAGGCAACGTTTTCCGCCACCGTGAGATGGGGGAATAGCGCGTAGTCCTGGAACAGGATTCCGGCGCCGCGCTGTTGCGGCGGCAGATGAATGCCGCGCGCGGCGTCAAACCACGGGCGCTCGCGGAAGACGATACATCCGGCGTCGGGCCGTTGCAAGCCCGCGATCATGCGCAGCAGGGTGGTTTTGCCCGAGCCCGACGGGCCGAAGAGTACCGTGACCGGCGATTGATCGAGCGGAACGCACAAGTCCGCCGCCACTTCGAAGGCCTTGGAAAGGCGCTTGCGGCACCGGCAAATCAGTTGATCGGCCATACCGCCCAGACGCGCCTCTGGAGCGCGTAAGTGAGTGCCAGCACGGTGAACGAGACGCACAGCAGGAAGAGCGAGGTAGCGCTCGCCGCGGCGTAATCCAGCGCCTGCACGGAATCGTAGATGGAAATCGAAACGGTGCGCGTGACGCCGGAGATATTGCCGCCCACCATCAACACGACGCCGAACTCGCCGAGCGTGTGGGCGAAGCTGAGAATGGCGCCGGTGGCAATGCCGGGCAGGGAGAGCGGCACGATCACGCGGCGGAAGGTGGCGGCGCGCGACACGCCGAGACACCAGGAGGCCTCCAGGAGCTTTCGGTCAACTCCGGCGAACGCGGCGGCCACCGGCTGCACGGTGAACGGAAAACTGTACAGCACGCTGGCCAGGAGGAGGCCCTGGAAGGAAAACGGCAGCATGCCACCGGTGAGCTTCGCATAGACAGCGCCCAGCGGGCTGCGCGGGCCGATGGCCAGCAGCACGTAGAAGCCGAGCAC
>PLDO01000695.1 GCA_003136215.1 Bryobacterales bacterium | reverse complement strand
ACGCTGGTGAGCACGCTGCCGACCAACGGCAAGGTGGAGCCCTGGCTTTGGCAGGCGGTGCGCGCCGAGACAGGCGGGGTGGTGAGCAGCGCGCCGGTGGAGGACGGGCAGACGGTGGCGGCGGGCGCGGTGATGGCCGGCATCACCGACGCGGCGTTACAGGCGGAGACGGACGCCGCGCAGGCCAAGCTGAACGAAGCGCGGGCCAACCTGGCAACGCAGGAAGCCGGCGGCAAGCCGGCGGAATTCACCGACATCGACAACAGCCTGGCGCGCGCACGGTTCGATCTGTCGCAGGCGCAAAAGACGTTGGCCAGTTTGGAGCGATTGGTGGCGCAGCACGCCTCCACGCAGCAGGAAGCCGACGCGGCGCGCGAGAAGGTACAGCAGAGCGAACTGGAAATCGCCGGGCTGGAGAAGCGCAGACGCTCCCTGACGTCGCCCACCGAAGTGGCGGCGGCGCGGGCGCGGGTGGGAGACGCCGAGACGGCGCTCGCCCTGGCGCGGAAACGCGCCGAACTCTCGGTGGTGCGGGCGCCGATGGCGGGCGTGGTCTACGGCCGGGAGGTGCGGCCGGGATCGTACCTGAACGCGGGCGACCTGGTGGCCAATGTGGGGCGCATGGACCGGCTGCGGGTTCGGGTCTACGTGGACGAGCCGGAACTGGGCCGTGTCGCCGTCGGACAACCGGTGACGATCACCTGGGATGCCCTGCCCGGGCGGCAATGG
This sequence comes from Bryobacterales bacterium, assembly GCA_003136215.1. Classification (GTDB taxonomy): domain Bacteria; phylum Acidobacteriota; class Terriglobia; order Bryobacterales; family Bryobacteraceae; genus Solibacter. Next base: position 3,804 of record PLDO01000695.1, on the reverse strand, counting down.
CATGGCGAGGTGGATAAGAAGCCGGTAGCCGTGGAGGCGCTGGGGTCCCGGCAGGTGGGCGAAGTGGTGTGCTCCATCGAGAACGAAGGGCGCGCGCTCATCCCCGGGACCAACGTGAATGCCGAGATCCGCACGGCGGAAGTGGAGAACGCCCTGGTGATTCCCAAGGAGACGCTGCGGCACGATTCGCGTGGCGACTATGTGCTGGCGCTCAAGGGTGGCGCGGTGGAGCGCCGCGCGGTGAAGAAAGGCGCATCCAGCATCGCCATGGTGCAAGTGGTGGAAGGGCTGACGGATGGCGATGCGGTGGCGCTGCCTTCGGAGACGCCCTTGAAAGCCGGCGACCGCGTAACTGCCGCGATGTAGAATAACAGCTTCATGTCTCCAACAGCGGAAGGCGCCGGCGGGCAGAAATACGCGTGGTGGCGGGAGTTGACCGGTTACCACTGGTTCGTGCTGAGCGTGGCCAGCATGGGCTGGATGTTCGACACCATGGCGCAACAGCTGTTCAACCTGGCGCGCAAACCTGCCATTAAGGAACTGTTGGGAGCGGGCGCGAGCAATGCGACGGTGGATCAACAGGCGGCGTGGGCGACTTCGATTTTCATGATCGGGTGGGCCATCGGCGGGGTAATCTTCGGCATCCTGGGGGACCGGATCGGGCGCGTCAAGACGATGACCATCACGATCCTCAGCTACACGGTTTTCACCGGGCTGAGCGTGCTCTCCACCAGTGTGTGGAACTTCAACGTGTTCCGTTTCCTGTGCGGGCTGGGGGTGGGTGGACAGTTCGCGGTGGGGGTGGCGCTGGTGGCCGAAGTGGTGCCGTCGCGGGCACGGCCGTACGCGCTGGGGTTCGTGCAGGCGTCGTCGGCGATCGGCAATATGGTTGCGGCGATGACGGGGATTCTGGTGGGACAGATGGAAGCCGCGGGGACGATCACGGGGGCGTGGCGATGGGAATTTCTGGCCGGTGCGGTGCCGGCGCCGCTGGCATTTATCGTCTTCAAGAAACTGAAGGAGCCGGAGCAGTGGCTGAAGGCGCGCGGCGAGAAGAAGAAGATGGGCTCTTACGGCGAGTTGTTCAGCGATGCGCGGTGGCGGCGCAATGCGATTGTCGGGTTCCTGCTGGCGTTCGCCGGGGTGGTCGGCTTGTGGGGGATCGGGTTCTTCAGCTACGATCTGTTCCGCCCGGTGCTGGAGCGCACCTTCGCGGCGCAAGGTCTGGCCGGGAAAGCGCTGGCCGGCAAGGTGACCACGTGGATCGGGGTGACCAGCCTGCTACAGAATATCGGCTGTTTCTTCGGCATCTACGCGTTCACCTATCTGACGCACTATACGGGGCGTAAGAAGGCGTTTGCCATCGCGTTTCTGGCCGCCATGGGCATGACCTCGTACACCTTCTGGAACCTGAAGCAGATCAGCGACATCTTCTGGATGATTCCGTTGATGGGGTTCGCGCAGCTTTCGCTGTTCGGCGGATATTCGATTTACCTGGCCGAGTTGTTCCCCACGCGGTTGCGCAGCACGGGCACGAGTTTCTGCTACAACGTGGGACGTTTCGCGGCGGCGGCGGGTCCGTTCACGCTGGGGTACCTGACCAAGGACGTGTTCGGCGGCTACGCGGAACCGATGCGGTACGCCGGGGTGACGATGAGCCTGGTATTCCTGGTCGGGCTGGCGGCGCTGCCATTCGCTCCGGAGACGAAGGGGAAGCCTTTGCCGGAGTAGGGGAAGATGCTCCCCAACCCGGCGGAGCAGGGCCAATACAGGGAGTGGATTTCGACGCGGAGCCGCGGAGACGCGGAGAAAGACGCGGAGAGGACACGAGAAGCTTAGAACCTGCTAGCGCGGAGCCAGCGGAGAAACGCAGGCTGGTGCAATCGGGCTCACGGGGGCGCGGAGATAAGCGCAGAGACAGGCCAGGAGGCCTGTCCTACTATGGAGTGGTTTGAGGACGAGGGTCTTTGGCGCGAGCTGTACCCTTACGTGTTTCCGGCGGAGCGGGTGGCGGCGGCGGAGGGGCAGGTCACGCAGATCGTGGCGCTGACGGGCGTCGCGTCGGGGGCGGTGTTGGATTTGTGCTGCGGCCCGGGGCGTCATGCGGTGGAGTTCGCCCGCCGGGGCTTTTCGGTGACGGGCGTGGACCGCTCGGGCTTCCTGCTGGAGCGCGCTCGGGAGAGCGCGGAGGCGGCGGACGTCGCGGTGGAATGGGTGCGGGACGATATGCGCGAGTTCGCGCGGCCGGGAGCGTTCGACCTGGCGTGCAATCTGTTCACTTCGTTCGGCTATTTCGCGCGGGAAGAGGACAACCTGCGGGTGTTGCGCAACGTCGGGGAGAGTCTTCGCGACGGTGGAACGTTCGTCATGGACATGGTGGGCAGGGAGCGCATGGAGCGGCAGGGGATGGAACCGCGGGAGACCCGTTTTGCCGATGGCGCGGTGCTGGCGCAGCAGCCCCACGTGAACGCGGACTGGACGCGGCTGGAAAACGAGTGGACGGTAGTCAAAGGTGGCCGGTCGCGGGGCTACCGGTTCGAACACTATCTCTATTCGGGGCCGGGGCTGGAGGAGCGTCTGCTGAAAAGCGGGTTCGCCTCCGTCAGGTTGTACGGGGACCTGGGAGGCTCGCCCTATGGCCCCGAAGCCCGGCGGCTGGTGGCGGTGGCGCGCAAGGCGCACGGCCGGCCTTCCGGCCGGCCGGCAAGCTAAAGCATGCCCCACCACTGGTACACTGGCAAGGAACATGGCAGCCGATACGGCCTCGACGGGAACGAACCTGGGCGAACTTGCCGGGCACGCGGGAGTCCGCGAGCGCATGCAGTTTTTCACCCGGGAGAAGCAGTGGATCAACGAGGTTCACCTGCAGCTTTGCCGGGTGCCGGCGCCCACTTTTCTGGAGCAGGAACGCGCCGCATGGTTTTTGGAACAATTCCGGTCGTACGGCTGCGATGCCTCCATCGATCGCGCCGGCAATGTGCTGGCGGCGTTAGGGGATCCGCCGTACGTGGCGCTGACGGCCCATCTGGATACGGTGCTGGCGCCGCGCAGTAAGGAAGATATCTCGGTGGACGCCGAAGGGCGATTTCACGGTCCCGGGGTGTCGGACAACGGGGCCGGCCTGGCGGCGTTGCTGGCCATCGCCCGAGCCTGGAAGACTTCCGCGAGGCTTCCGGAATTCGAAGGCGGGCTGCTTTTGGTGGCCAATGTGGGCGAAGAGGGCGAGGGCAACCTGCTGGGGATGCGCCACCTGTGCGGGCCTTCGGGGCTGGGCAAGCAGATTGGGAGCTACGTGATTGTGGACGGCGCCAACACGGACCACATCACCACGCGCGCGCTGGGGAGCCGGCGCTTCGAGGTCACATTCAGCGGTCCGGGCGGGCATAGCTGGAGCGATTTCGGGGTAGGCAATCCGGTGCACGCGCTGTGCCGGGCGGTGGCGCTGTTTGCGGAGACGCGTCTGGATTCGGGGCCGAAATCGTCGGTCAACGTGGGTCTGATCGAAGGCGGGAGCGGGGTGAACGCCATCGCTCAGGCGGCGCGCTGCAAGGTGGATATCCGCTCGGAGAGCAACGCCCGGATGGAGCAGTTGGTGGAGGTGCTGGCGAGTGCGGTGGAACAGGCGCGCGACCAGGAGAACCAGCGGCAGACGGGCGGGCGGGTGACGGTGAAGACACGCGAGATCGGCTCGCGGCCGGCGGCGGCACTGCCGGAGCAAGCGCCGATTTTGCGGTACGTTCGGGCAGTGGACGCTCATCTGGGCATCCGGTCGCAGCTGGATTGCTCGTCGACGGATGCCAACCT
>PLDO01000452.1 GCA_003136215.1 Bryobacterales bacterium | reverse complement strand
CACGTTTTTTTCGGCAGGATCATTCCGTGAGCTACCCCCTGGCTCACGATGGGTGAGGACCAAATTCTTATGCGATTCGTTCACACAGCCGATTGGCAGATCGGCATGAAGGCGGTGCATCTCGGCGAGACAGCGGAGACCGCGCGTCGGGCCCGCTTCCAATCGGCTCGCAGAATCATTGAAATCGCAAAAGAGCAACGGGCGGATTTCGTGCTCCTGGCCGGCGACACCTTCGAGCACCACGGTATCGAGCGGGCGAAGGTGCGCGAGATTGCGAACCTACTCGCCACCGCCCACTGTCCGGTCTACATAATTCCCGGAAATCACGACCCGGCGGGCTCGGGGTCTGTCTGGGAGGACGAATGCTGGGCCCGATCGGTCCACGTCCGCGTGCTGCTGGCCGCCGAGGCCGTGGAGGCCCCCGGTGCGACGCTTTACCCCTGCCCTGCCTTGAGCCGGACCTCTGCCGCCGACCCCACGGCATGGATTGCGGGCCAGACAGCTGGCGGAATCCGCATCGGCATCGCGCACGGCTCGGTATCGGGCCATCCGGACATGGAGGACTGCTTCCCGATTCCCAGCGACGCGGCTTGCCGCCTCGGACTGGACTACCTGGCGGTGGGCCACTACCACTCGACGGCCTTCTATCCCGGCGCCGATGGCGCCGCGCGCATGGCCTACTGTGGAACCCACGAGCCGACGGGTTTTCAGGAGCGGGATAGCGGAAATCTCCTGGTCGTGGAGATAGCCGGACCGGGTGCTCCGCCCGTGATCCAAAAGCTCCGCACTCGCGTCTTGGACTGGCACGGCGCCGTGCACCCGATTCGCGGAAGCGCGGACTTGGCGAAACTGAACGAGGAATTGGAGGCTATCTCGAGCCCAGAGCAGACACTGGTTCAGTGCACCATTTCCGGCACGGCGGACGGCATCGATGAGGAGGCGGTGGAGCGAATCCGAGAACTCGTGGAGAGCCGCTTTCTGTACGGACGCTTCGAGTGCGGCGAGCTGCGCATCGAGGGGAATGCCGACGAGTGGATCGACGCCCTGCCGCCCGGATATCTTCAGGAAACCGCGCGCAAATTGCGCGCCGACGCCAGAGCGGAGCCGCCCGACGAAGTGGCGGCCGGGGCGCTGGCGGAGTTTCGTCGCATGTGGCGCGAGGTGCGGGCATGATCCTCAGGACGGTGGAGATCCAGGGGGTGCGCTGCTTCCCGCAACCCATCCGCGTGGAACTGGCCAAGGACGGGTTCACCATCATCGCCGGCCCGAACGGCTCCGGCAAGTCCACTTTGCTGGAGGCTGTGCGCCGCGGACTGCTCGACGTGCACACCACCAACAGTGCGGCGGACCTTGCGTCCTGGGTGCCCGACGGCCCGCCCCGGATTGTGCTGGAGTTCGAGCACGGCGGCAAGAACTACCGGCTCACCAAGCAGTTTGTCAGCAAACGCATGGCGCGTCTCGAACGTAAGGATGGTCGCACCTGGGTAACCGATACGGAGGGCCGTCAGGCGGACGACGCGGTGCGAGAGATGTTGCGCTGCGGGGGAAAGAACGAGGCGGGACTGTTGGCCGTCTTGTGGTCGGCACAGGGAGACCTGCCCCTGGATCACGTGCCCGGCGGTGTGGTGGAGGCGCTGCGGGCTGCGCTCGGAGCGCAGATGGCGGGCACCAGCGGCGCGGCGATCGAAAAGCAATTGCGCAAGGCGTTTGAAGGGGGATGGCAGCCTGCCAGGATGCAGCCGAAAAAGGGCCGGCTGCACGAGATCGAGGATTTGCTGACGAAAGCCGAAGCCGTTGCGGCGACCAGCCGGTCGATTCTGGAGGAGGCTGACGAGCGGGGTCGAAAAGCGCGTGAATGCCGCGATCTGGCGGCCAGCCTGCGTGCCGAACTCGCTGATCTGGACGGCAAGCGGCAGACCGCGGAGGCACTGGTGCGTGAGTTCGCGGAACTGAGCTTCCAGGTGGAGAGTTGCGAGCGCGAGCATAAGTCCTTCGCCGAACTCTATGGCGCCTTCTGGCATCGCGTGGAGCAGATCCGGACTGAAAGCGCCCGCCGCGACCAGTTACGTGCAGCGGTGCCGGAACTGGTGGTCTCGCTGGAAAGGCAGCGCGCCGCCGAAGTTGAGGCGAAAACCGCTGCCGACGCGGCTGCGCAAGCAAGTAGCGAGGCAGCGCGGCCCGACGCAGCCATCGATCAGGCCGAGGCCCGGGCACTCCTGGCCGAAACGTGGGCGGAACTTGCCCGCGACAAGACGTTGCTGGAGGGTAAACTCGGCAAGCTGGCCCAACTCGCGCAAGCCGCGGGAAAGGTCAATCAGGAGCTGTTCACACTACAGGCTCCCGAGCGGCCGGCACTGGACGCGATTCGCACGGCGCACGAGCGTCTTCGCGAGGCACGTCTCCGGTTGGAGAAACTGGAACTGCGCCTCGAAATCTCGGCAATCGACGAATTGAACCTGGAGGTCACGCAGGGAACTCCGGCAGGCACTGTGGGACTCCCGCCGGGCGGCTCCTGTGTGGTACATGGCGACGATGGAATCTCCGTGAATTTCCCGGGTTTCGCCGGGCTACGGGTCAGCGGCCCGCAAACGGACGCCGCGAAGTGGAACGCCCACGCCGCGGCGGCGGAGATTCTGCTGGCACAGCTGTGCCAGCCCTTTGGCTCCACTGAGGTCGCAGTCCTGGCCGCGCGCGCCGAAAAGCGGGCAGACCTGGAGCGGGATCTCAAGGGGAATGAGGCAAGCCGCAGCGAACTGCTCGCGGAAGCAAGCGTGGAGGATCTATCGGCGAAGCTGAAGAGAATCTCAGAACAGAGGGCGCGGATCGAGAGCGCACAGCCGGACTGGCGCGGGAAACCACCAGATGTTGCCGCGCTGCGTGCCGAAATCGGAACGCTGCGTGCGGCGCGCGAGCAGGGCCTTCGCCTGAAACAGGAGGGCGCCGCACGCGAAAACCGCCGGTACGTGGAGCGGCAGGCAGAGTGTCAGCGGGCGGAGGCCACCCTCACGTCGAATCGCACCCAGTTGGAGGATGCCGAACGGCGGCTCCGCGAACTGGAGGGCGATGGCAAGAGCGCCGACAAACGCGGACAGGAATTGAACGACACCGCCCGTAGCCGCGACGCCGCCGAGCAGAAACTCCGTGAGGCACGCGTGCGTCTGGCCACGCTGCCTCAGGACGCGTCTCAGACGGCTGCCGCGATCCGCACACGGCAAAAGGAAGCCGAACAGCGGTTGTTGCAGGCGGAACGGGAGGCGGTGGATGCGGAGGCGACGCAGCGCACGTTGCTCTCGCGCGGCCCCTACGCCGAACTGGCGCAGGGCGAGGAGGATATCGAGCACCACACGCGCGATCGGGACCGGGAGATGCTCCGCCTGAATTCGATCCGGCGCCTGTGGGAGGTTTTCGAGATAGAGAAGGCTCGGGCGTTCGAGGGGCTGGCCGAACCCGTATCGCTCAGGGCCACCGAAATCCTGGCCGAAATCATGGGCCGCCGCCACGCCGACCTGTCACTTTCCAGCGACTTTTCCAGCACTGCCATCCGTCCTTTGGCTGCCGGCCGCGAAGCGGACATACTGGAAATGTCCGGCGGAGAACGAGAGCAGATCTGGCTCTCCGTCCGGCTGGCCCTGGCAGAGCACCTTACCGCAACGGAACGTCATCTGGTGGTGCTCGATGATGTCCTGCTGAACACGGACGAGCAGACCCTGGGCCGGATTCTGAATTTCTTGGAGCAGAAGAAGGAGCAATTCCAGGTGGCGATCCTGACGTGTCACGCCGAGCGGTACCGGGGGTTGCGCGGAGTCCGCAAGATCGCGTTCCCGCCCGCGCCAGCAAAAACAGCATTGGCCGAATGACTATGGAACCTACACTGCAACAGATCGTTGAATTCATGCAGGACGAGCCGGCCGGTACGCGCTGGATTCTGGTTCCCACACTGGCGGCTGGTCATACGCTGGGTGAGCGGCTGGCCCACGGCGGTTTCGCCTGGGCGAATCTGCGCTTCACGACGCCGCTCGATCTGGCTTCGCGCATCGCAGGCCGCGTACTGGGTTCGCGCGGTGTCACTGGGATGGACCCGGGGCTCGGTCCAGCGCTCCTTTTGCAACTGCTGCTCGATCTGCCGGCCGCGGTTCCACAGTACTTCCGGAAGATCGTGGACCAGCCGGGCGTGGCGGAAGCGCTCTGGAGAGCAGTGCGCGATTTTCGACTCGCAGGATTGAGCTTCGCCGATTTGCGGCCTGAAGCCTTTACTTCGCGGGAAAAACACGCCGAGCTAGCTGCGCTTCTCGAAGCCTACGAACGCGAATTGGCGCGCACCGGCCGGGCCGATGCCGCAGTGGTCTTTCGCACCGCAAGCCAAGCCTCGGATAAACTGCCGGTCACTCACTGGAGCGAAGTCCTGGAGCTGCCGGGTTGCTGCCGGTCCGTGCTGGGGCGCGCCTTTGTAGACAGCCTTCCCTGGCGAGAGCGCGCGTTCCGCGTTACTCGGGCTCCCGGCGCGAATCCGCCGCAGTGGTGGCGGCGGCTCAACCCAACGGTGGAGATGGTCGGTACGCCCGACACCACTTCTTCCGATGCGGCGCGGCTGGCGTGGATTGCGCAGCCCGCGGAAGCTCCGAAGCCTCTACGCGACGGCACGGTCAGGCTGTTTCGCGCAGCCGGCCGGGAAGCCGAAATCGAAGAGGTCCTGCGCCGGTTACAGCATGACTCGGTGCGCCTGGATTCGGTGGAGATCATCTGTGCGCAACCCGGCGAGTACGCGCCCATGCTGTGGGAGAAGGCCGCGCGTTATGGCATTCCGATTACCATCGAGACCGGCATTTCGGGCACGCTCACACGCCCGGTGCGCGCCGCCCTGGCTCTTTGCGGATGGATCGAAGGCGGCTTCCCCGCGGTACGGCTGGCGCGCATGTTCGAATCCGGACTACTCAGTCCGGGCGAGGCGGCGGAACTCTCGTCGAGCGGCGCTGCCCGGCTGCTCCGGCAATCCGCCGCCACTGCCGGCCGCAGTTCCTACTCGGCCACGCTGGTGATCCTGGCCGCCGCAGCAGAAGAGCGAAGCAAAGATCCCGACCGCGACGACGATCTTCGGGAGAGCGATCGCCAGCGCGCCGCCCGCGCCAGAACACTCGAGGCGTGGATTGCAGCCCTGCTCGCAACCATTCCGGAAGCGGCGGCGGATGGCACCGTTCTGCTGGGCGACCTGATGGGGGCGGTTGCCGGGGCCATCGAGAGCTTCAGCCCTGCCTTCGGTCCGGAAGACGCCGCCGCGCGGACTGGCGTGGTCTCGGCTCTGGCGCTGCTCGCGCCGCTCGCCGGCATGCGCCGCCCGCTCGGGTTCCAACTGGCGCTGCTGCGGGCACGCATTGAATCGGTGGCGGTGGCGGCATCCCGCCCGCGCCCGGGAGCGCTGCATGTTTGCGCGCTCGGCGGCCACGGTTATTCCGGCCGGCCGGTCACGTTCGTACTGGGCCTGGAAGAGGGCACCGTTTTTCCAGCCGGTCTGGAAGACCCGGTGCTGCTCGATAGCGAGCGCCGCAAGATCGCGCCGGACCGGTTGCGCACCAGTTCCGAAGCCCTCGACGAGGCGGTCTATTCGCGCGTGCGCCACATCGCGGACCTCACCGGCCATGTCAGCTTGAGCTACTCTTGCCGTGACTTTCGCAGGGGCCGGGAGACATATCCGTCCTGGCTGATCTTCCACGCTTCCCGCTTAGTGCAGTCCGGCGCCGCCCTCAGCTACGACGAATTGATCGCGTTACTCGGAGATCCCGCAACCCTTGTCGCCGCCGCCCGCGAGCAAGCTGCCAGCGAGATGGGGTGGTGGCTGAGCAGCCTGCGCGGGCTTGGCGAGAACGCCCTGCCTGCCGTGTACGCAGCGTACGATGGCATACGGCACGGGCATCGAGCCGATGCCGCGCGCCAGACCGCGCAATTCACGAAGTACGACGGACTGGTGCCGCAAGCGGGCGCCAACATGGATCCGCGGCGTCGGGACATCATTCAATCGGCCAGCGGCATGGAACGCTTCGCCGCGTGCCCGTTCGGCTACTACCTGCAAAAAGGACTGCGGCTGGAGGCTCCCGAGGAGAACGACCCCAACCCGGACCAATGGCTCGATCCGATGACGCGCGGCGAAGTGTTGCATCGCATCTACAGCGCGTTCTTGCGGGCATTGCGCGCGGAACGCAGGAGGCCCGCCGAGGCCGATTGGGGTGTGCTTCAGATGATCGCGAAGCAGCGGCTGGATGACTTCCGGCGCGAGATGCCGCCACTTTCGGAGGCGGTGTACAACGCCGAGATGGAGCAAATGGAGCGTGACCTGCGGCTGTTCCTGAAGCTCGAAGTGGAGCGCCGCGGCGTCGAGACGGTCGCCGTGGAAGTGCCCTTCGGCTTTGGCGAACCGGACCTGGAAGAGCCGCTCAGCCGCGCCGACCCGGTGCTGATCCAGATCGGCAACTCACAACAGATTCGCGTGCGCGGCCGCATCGACCGCATCGACCGGCACAGCGATGGCAGCTACGAGGTCATCGATTACAAGACCGGAATGCTCTGGCGTCCGCATTTCCGGAATGAGTTTGATGGCGGCACGCTGCTGCAACACGCCGTCTATGCCGAGGCCGCGCGGAACATCCTGGGGGCGGAGGCGCGGGTGGCGCAGAGCAGTTACTACTTTTGCACGGAGAGAGGTTGGGGCGAGTGGGTACGCAAGCCCGGCCTGATAGACGCGAAGCCGGTGCTTACCGCGATTGCGGAGGCCATGGGCGCGGGCGCGTTCTTGCGCGGCGGCGATGGCTCCGGCTGCCAAAACTGCGATTTCCACCGCGCGTGTCCCGAGGCGGAAATCGCGGCGGCGTCTTCCAAGAGCGATGACTCGAACCCCGGCGTCGCGGCATTGAAAAGGTTGGCACAGTATGAATAACGCACCACTTCGGGACGCCGCCGCACGAGCGGCTATCCGCAGCGACCTTAGAAGCAACCTTCTGGTCGAGGCCGGGGCGGGTTCCGGAAAAACCCAGAGCCTGGCGGAGCGCATGGTGGAAGCGGTGGGTTCGGGTCTGTGTGGCGTGGACGAGATTGCCGCCGTCACCTTCACCAGGAAGGCCGCCGCCGAACTGCGAGGCCGCTTCCGCCTGGAACTGGAGCGAAAGATCGCGACGGAGCGCGATGCGTCGCGGCTCGAACGGCTGCGTCGCGCCATGATGGATGTGGAACGTATGTTCGCCGGCACCATCCATTCCTTCTGCGCGAAACTGCTTCGCGAACGTCCGGTAGAGGCGGGGCTCGCGCCGGGCTTTCGGGAGATCGAAGAAGGGGAGGACGGCATTCTCCGCCGGCGCGCGTGGCGGGAGTTTGTCGAGCTCGCGCTCTCCCGGCGCGCACCGGAACTGGCTGCCCTGCGCGAGACCGGCGTGAAGCCCGCGGATCTGGATGGCGCCTTCGCCACCGTCTGCGAATATCCCGATGTCGAGTTCCCGCCGGGCGAGGCACAGATCCCCGATGAGCGTGCGGCGTGGGCCGCACTGGATCGTTTCTGGGAGGACCTGGGCAAGCTGTGCCCGCCGGTCGATAAAAAGAGCACGTGCAAGGTACAGGAGGCGATGCGGGACTTCGGGCCTCGATACGTGCATGCCGATCGCCGGCGAGCGGCTGTGTTGCCGCGCCTGCTGGCCTCGTGGGAGAGCGGCAGCGTCAAGGTGGTCCAGAAATGGTGGGGCGTTCAGGGCAAACAGGCGAAGGTGCTGGTCGAACACTTCCAGGACGCCATCGTACATCCGTTCCTACAGCAGTGGCGGGAGTACGTCTATCGCGTGTGCCTGACGCTGTTGGTGGAGGCGCGGGAATTCGCGGCGAAGCAGCGCCGGCGGGCCGCGCTACTGAACTTCACGGACCTGCTGTTGTCTGCGTCGCGGCTGGTGCGTAACGATCTTCAGGTGCGGGATGCCCTGCAACAGAAATACCGATTCCTGTTCGTGGACGAATTTCAAGATACCGACCCCATGCAGCTCGAACTGCTGTTCCTGTTGGCATCGGAACCGGGGTCCGGCGCGGATTGGAGCAAGGCTTCGCTGCGGCCCGGGGCTCTTTTCCTGGTCGGCGACCCCAAACAGTCCATCTATCGCTTCCGCCGCGCCGATATCGAAATGTACCAGCAGGCGCGGCGCAGAATGGAGGAAACCGGCGGGCGCGTCGTTCCCTTGACCAGTTGTTTCCGCTCTGGCGCGGGGCTTTGCGAATGGGCTAACGGCGTGTTTGCAAAACTATTCCCAGTGGTTGCCACTGTGGAGCAGCCTGCCTTTGAAAGGCTGGACGCTCCGCCGGAAAAGAAAGACAGCGCCGGTGACGTGCTGCGCCTGTCGCACGGCGCGGACATCGAGCGGGAAGGTCTTGAAACCGCTGACGCCGAAGCCATCGCTTCCATCATCCGTGCGCAGATCGATTCCAGAAAGCGCACCGCCGGCGACTTTCTGATTCTGACCCGGCGCAAGAAGGGCCGGTTGGAGCCTTACGCCGCCGCGCTCGAGGACGCGCGCGTGCCTTATGAAGTGAGCGGTAGCGGCAGCCTGCTCGAATCGCCATCCGTACAGGCGATGGCCGCTCTGCTGTACGCCGTCACTCACCCCGACGACGGCGTCGCTCTGGTGGGCGCGCTGCGCGGCCCCTGCTTCGGCTTGAGCGATCCCGAAGTGTACGATTACAAGACTTCCGGCGGCACCTTCAACTTGAGCGTGCCGCTGGATGCGAAACTTAGCGGGCCGGTCACTTCGGCGATGGAGCAGATGCGCGAGTGGCGGCGCTTGACGCGACGCCTGCCGGCGGGCGCGGCGATCGACTTGATTCTGGAGCAGAGCGGCCTGCTGGCGGCGGCGGCAGCGTCGTCGGCCGGCGGTGGCGAGGCGGGAAAGCTGGTTTATGCGCAGGATCGGATTCGCGCCGCCTGCGAAGCAGGCATGACGCTGGGCGACGCCGTGGAGGCGCTAGAACAACTTGAGGTGGACGATGAATCCGATGCCCCCGTCCTGGAGCCGGGCAGGCGGGATGTGGTCCGCCTGATGAATCTTCACAAGGCGAAGGGCCTGGAGGGTAAGGTGGTCTTCCTGGCCGATCCGATGGCAGGGGTGATGCCGCGCGCGGATATTCGGATCGTGCGCGAAGGTGCGGCAGCCAGGGGATATTTCGCCATCACCAAACCCAAGGGCCCGCACGGCGTGGAGACTCTGGCTGAACCCGCGGGTTGGTCGATTTTCGAGCAGGACGAATTGCGGTTCGTCACCGCCGAAGAGACGCGGCTGCTTTACGTAGCCGCCACTCGCGCTCGGGAAGCTTTGGTGGTTAGCGAATGGCTGGGCTCCGCAAAGGGCCGGGCTACCAAGCCCTGGGCGCCGTTGCAGCCGTACCTGGCGCAACGCCCCGCGATCGTGGTTCCCGCGTGGCCGGTGGAACGCTTCGGCAGCCAGCCGGATCTCTCGTCGTCGGCTCGCTTCCTGGCGGCGCAGGAACGCAATGTGAGGCTCGCGCGCATTACACCGCCCGACTTCCAAACCATCGCGATCTCAAGCATGGCGGAGCATTCCGGGAATGGCGCCGAAGCCGAAATCGAGGGTCCCGCGGGGCGCGATTGGGGTTCCCTGCTCCATGCGCTCTTGGAGCACGCGGCCATGAGTCTGGAGTGCTCCCGCCGGGAGTTGGAAGCGGTCGCGCGGTGGCACTGCGCGGGGCAGCTGCTGGAGCAATCGATCATCCAGGCGTTGGATGTCATTGAGCAGGTACGCGCCTCGAGTTTTTGGGACCGAGTGCGACAGGCGGAGGAACGGCTGGTAGAAGTTCCGCTTGCCGCCTTGTGGGACGAGAGCGCCGAAATCCCGACTATCGCCCGAGGCATCATCGACCTCGCGCTGAAGTGTTCCGACGGTTGGCACATCATCGACTACAAGAGCGATGTCGCGGGAATGGATCAGTTGGTAGAAACTTATGGCGAACAGGTATGGGCCTACGCCGCCCTCTGGGGCAGGATCTCGGGTGGACCGGTCGCATTTGCGGGCCTGTATTCGGTGCGCGAGTTGGCATTGAGCGTGGACCTGCGTGCCGCTATCCAAAAGGCACGCTGAAGAGGTTTTGATGAGCGACAGAACAGACGCATTCGGACGCACGTACGGAGCCAGCGCCAGATTCAGACCTATGTGAATCGCAGGCGGGCGGAATTGGATGCTGCGATTTTGCGCAGCCTCCCGGAACTCGCGGCCGCTGTGTTCAATGCTGCTAAGCGCGGCTGTATAGGGTCGCCGTCGCCGAGCGCCGCAATCGAAAAGGCCAACATCGCTTCGCGTTTGGCCTTCGCCGGCCCGCTGGTCACAAGCGGGCAGCCCCTAGGACACTGGCGACCCCGTATAGGGTGAGATTGTAGACTGCGTGCGCAACCGCGGCCGGTGCCGTCGAGGCTGACAGAGTCCTGATCCAACCGTACAGACCTCCGGTCATCATGATGCAGGCGAGCTGCAGCGAGTTGACGCCGGGCTGCGCGAGGTGGACCAAGGCAAACACCACAGCCCCTGTAACGACCACCAACCAATTCAGAACAGCCTCACCCGCCGCTCGATGCAATGCCCATGTGAGCAGGGAGAACAGGTAGCCGCGAAAGACAACCTCTTCGAGCACAGGTCCGAGGGTGACCTGCAGGAGCACCAGCCTCCAATTGCTGCTCATGATCATGCCCTGTCCGCTCGCTGACCCGATCCCGAATATCACAATGC
>PLDO01000606.1 GCA_003136215.1 Bryobacterales bacterium | reverse complement strand
GGGATGGCGGCGGTGGCGGTGACCTTTGCCCGCTATTACCGGGAGATCAGCGGGGTGACGTGGAGCGATAGCGCGATCGCGGCGGCGGTGCTGCTCGGGCTGACGGCGATCAACTGCCTGGGAGCGCGCGCCGGGAGCAACGTGCAGAGCGCCCTGATGCTGCTCAAGATGGGCGCGATCGCAGCCATGGTGGCGGCGGGGATGGCTCTGGGCGGGGGGACCATTCACCCGTTGCCGCTGTTGGACCGGCCGGTGTCGCTGGGCTTATTGGGGGCGATTGGCGCGGCCGCGATTCCGGTGGCGTTTGCCTACGGCGGATGGCAGACCGCGACGTTCGTGGCCGGAGAGATGCGGAATCCGGGGCGGGACCTCTCGCGCGGGCTGGTGGCGGGGGTGGTGGGCGTGGTGGTGCTGTACCTGGCGGTGAATGTGGTGTGTCTGAAAGTGCTGGGGCCTGAGGGGCTGGCGGCCACACGTACGCCGGCAACCGCAGTGATGCGGGCCGCGATGGGGGAACGCGGGGCGTGGTGGATTGCCGTCGGGATTGCGATCTCCACGCTGGGCTTCCTGAGCCAGGGGATGCTCACGGCGCCGCGCGTGTATAATGCCATGGCGCGCGACGGACTGTTTTTCGAGAGCGTGGGGCGGCTGAGCGCGCGCACGGGGGCTCCCGTGACGGCCATCGTGCTGCAGGGGATTGCGGCCACGGCGATTGCCTTTTCGGGGAAGTACGAGCAGATTCTGAATTATGAAGTGTCGGTGGATTTCATTTCCTTCTCGCTGGCGGCGGGGGCGCTGTTCCTGTTCCGGCGGCAGGGACGGGGCAGCGGGCGGATTTATCGCGCGCCGGGGCACCCGTACACCACGGCTTTATTCGTGGCGGCGTGCGTGGGGATTGTGGCGAGTACGGTGATCACCGACCCGATCAACAGCGCGCGCGGATGGGGCATCATGTTAACGGGAGTTCCGGTGTACTGGTATTGGAGGCGCCGGCAAGGGGTGCGATGAGACGTAAACAATCGGAATACATGCACTGGGCGAAGACCGGGAGTCGCGCCCGATATAATCTGGCAACCAGCGGGGTGGGACCGTTTCCGCTCGGCGAACTCGGAGGCTTGCCGCCGCTCGAAATCAACGGCGACAACAGCTACGGGTATGCGCCACTGAAGCGGGCAATTGCGGAGCGCCACGGGGTGGACGCGGACTGCGTGGTGACGGCCGCGGGGACCTCGGGGGCCAATTATCTGGCGTTCGCCACCCTGCTGGAGGCGGGCGACGAAGTGCTGATCGAACATCCCACCTACGGCCTGCTGGTAGACGCGCTCGAGCACCTGGGCACGGTGGTAAAGCGCTTCCCGCGCACCCACGAGGGCGGGTACGCGGTGGATCCGGAGGCCGTGCGGCGGGCGATCACACCGCGGACCAGGCTGATCGTTTTGACGAATCTGCACAATCCGTCGAGCGTGCTGACGCCGGAGAGCGTGCTGCGCGAGATCGGCGAGGTTGCGCGCAGCGTGGGGGCAAGGGTGCTGGTGGACGAAGTCTACCTGGATGCGGTGTATCGGAATACGCCGCGAACGTCGTTTCATCTGGGTCCGCGATTCGTGGTGACCAGCAGCTTGACCAAGGTGTATGGCGTCAGCGGGCTGCGCTGCGGGTGGATTCTGGCGGAAGCGGACCTGGCGCGCGCCATGTGGCGGATGAACGATGTGTTCGCGGCTACGCCGGTGCACCCCGGTGAACTGCTCAGCGTAGCGGTAATTGAAAAGCTCGATGCGGTGCGGGAGCGGTTCCGCCGGATTGTGGATGCCGACCGGAAGGCGCTGGGGGAGTTCCTGGATCGCACGACAGGGGTGAGCGCGGTGCGTACAGAGTGGGGGACCACTGCGTTTCTCCGACTGGCGGGCGGGGATACCGGCGAGTTTCTGGCGCGGTTGCGGGCGGAGCGTGAGACGTCGGCCGTGCCGGGGCGGTTCTTCGGGACGCCGGAGTGCTTTCGGGTGGGGATGGGCGTGAATTCGGAGATGTTCGCCGAGGGGCTACGGAGACTGGAAGAGGAGTTGGAATCCACCCGGCGGTTGCCGCTCTGATCCGAGCCACGACCGGGGTACCCTCTGGGTCCGGAGTGGTTGGTGCCCTTGGCCACTTTATCACGCGCTCTGGCCGGCGCTAACTCTGGCCAACCAGGAAGACGCCGATACGGTCGATAATGCGTTCGGGGGGATCCTGGGCGGAAGTGTCCACTACACCTACGGTGAGTTGCAGGACCGGGCGTACGGTCTTGCCGGAATGCAGGCAAGCGTAGTCGCCGGAGAGATGTTCGTTGATCCACTTGGCGGAGGCCAGGGCTTCAGCCTTCCTGGCGATGATCATGGCCGCGAACTCCTCGTGCCCCCAACGGGCGATGACGGCGGAGGGGGGCAGGCTCTTGCGCAATCGCTTGGCGAAGGCTCCGCCAAGTTCTTTGCCCACCTCCTTGCCGAATTGGACTTCCGCACGGCGCAACCCACGGGCGGCTACCAACAGGAGGCAGTATTGCCCCGCCGGCGTGGTACGGATTCGGTCCGCCAGTTCCTCACGGGTGGCAAAGCGTGTGATCTCATCGATCGAAGCGGCGGCTTCCAGGGCGTCGATGCGCTTGTGCAGCATGCGAATCTCCACCAGGAACTGGGAGGTGGTGAGCTGGTGTTGCTTGCGCACCTGCTCCAGACTCTGTTCGATGGAGTCGGCGGCGGTGGAGATGACGGTGCCCAATGCCGCATTGCCCGGGGCGGCGGCTGCTTGACGCAGTTTGCCCAACGCGGTGCGCAGCTTACTTTCGTGATCGCCATCGGCCTGACCCAGGGAATCCAGGATCTCTTCCAGAGTGCGGGCGGTGCCGGACAGTTCGTCGCGCAGGTTGCAAAGATAGGTAGCTGCCTTATCCCGGTAGTCACGCAGCAGCCCTCGCAAGCCGGCGCGGCTCTCCGTCACCGCTTCCGATTTTCCGGTGGCGACTTCTTTGGCCAGGGTTTCCAGGTACTTCCGGTGCGGCCCGGTAAGCTCCTCATCCAGTTCGACCGCATAGTGGGCGATGTTCTTGATCGCCAGGACGTAACAGTCCAGGACCGCGGCGCGTATCTGGTGGCTGCGTTCCAGTTCGCTGAGTGAGGATTGAATGGAGATCATGTGGCGTCGCTCACAAGAGAATATCGGCTGCTCCCCAAGTTTCCTTTAGAGCAGGCAGAAGGGCTGGGGAGCGCCTCCGCGCCGCGAAGCGCGCGAAAATCTCCAGAGGAGTCTATTTCTCTATTGCCTCTCGTTGAAAAAGGGGTATTCTATGGGTGATTGCGCCTTGACTACAGGAGGCTCGTTTAATGCTGGATCGCCCGATCATCGCTCCGAAGGACGAAGAAGAGATGGAAGACTTCCACGACTACGACGACGAAGAGCACACTGAGCTGAACTCTAAGCTCGACGAATACGAAGATGACGAAGAGGACGAGGACGACGAGGAAGAAATCGCGCCGCCGCTTCTCGTAGCCGAAGTGGTTCTGGCTGTTATTGCCGAACCGCCGCCTGCACCGGAACGTCCCGCGGAAGCCCCTCCCAAGAAGCCGGTGAAGCAGGCGTCGTCGGCCAGTAAGTCTCCCGCCAGGAAAAAGCCGGCCGCCAAGAAAGCCCCGGCCAAGAAAGCTGCGGGGAAGACCCCGGCCAAGAAGCCCGCAAAACCGGCAGCCGGGAAAGCTCCGCCCAAGAAAGCCGCCAAAAAGGCCCCCGCCAAGAAAGCCCCGGCCAAGAAAGCTCCTGCTAAAAAGGCCCCTGCTAAAAAGGCTCCTGCTAAAAAGGCTCCTGCCAAAAAGGCGGCGGCGAAGAAGGTGGTGAAAAAGGCGCCGGCGAAAAAGGCAGCCTTGAAGAAGGCCGCCAAGAAGAAGGTTCCGCCGAAAAAGGCTCTCCGCCGAAGGTGAAGAGTAGCTCGAACGCGGGCCGGCCCAATCTCCGGCAAACGCTCCCGGCCCCTTCGGGCCGGGAGCGTTTCCTGCGCGATTACACTTCCTTATTGACCACTTTTCGGCACCGATCGAAGAGGCTCAGCAGATCTTCAGCGAGTTCTTCCGGCGAGCGAGTGCCGGCCTTCGCTGAAAACCCTGCCGACGCCTGACCCGATTTTCCGTATCCCGCGTTGACGGCAATGAACTTCATCAGATCCAACGCCACGTCGTCCTTAGTGCGTCCCCCGCCGGGTCCACCTTTCGCGTCCGCCGCGTCAGCTGCATTATTCGTGGTGGGTCCTAGTTCGGCCATCGGTGTTTCATCCTCCATGTGTTAAAACTCTAGGGTACTGCATTTTCTTTCCGATGCCCCTCACCGCGGTCCGGCACGTGCGTAAAATGCGCGGAGGCGCCCAGGCCCATCTGCTGGAGGCCGACGACGGCAAGTGGTATGTCGTCAAGTTCTCCAACAATCCCCAGCACCGCCGCGTACTGGTCAACGAGGCGCTCTGCGCCACCCTGCTCCGCTATTTGAAAATCTCCGCGCCGGAAACTGCCCTGATCCAGGTGGATGCCCCCTTTCTGGCGGCCAACCCCGAATGCAGCATGCAACTGGGCACGCGGCGGGTGGATATCCAGCCTGGCTGGCAATTCGGCTCTCAGTATCCGGGAGACCCGGGCAGAATCGCCGTCTACGATTTTCTGCCCGATGCTCTGCTGTCCCAACTGGCCAATCTGGAGGACTTCCGCGCCATCCTGGTGTTCGACAAATGGGTGGGCAATGCNNGGCGGCCACGCCAGCTTCGTGGCGCGCATGATCGACCACGGATACGCGTTCAACGGCCCTAATTGGGACTTTCCGGAATCGGCCGTTCAAGGACTCTACGCTCGAAAGCTGGTCTACGACGGCGTGCGCTCGCTGAATGATTTCGGGCCCTGGCTGGATCAGGTGGTGCACTTCCCCGAGGAGGTCATCGACCATGCCTGGAAATCCATTCCTCCGGATTGGGTCGAAGGCGAGGAAGATGCGCTGGACCGGATGCTGGAACAGCTTTTCGAACGCCGCGCCCGCGTGCCCGCCCTGATCGAGTCCTGCCGCGAATCGCGCCTCAACCCGTTCCCCAATTGGCGCGGTGCATAAGGCTCCGCCGGGTGCATCCGGGCGCCCGCCCGGACGTGCCCCCGCCTGCCCCACGCGCTAGAATCAGGGTGTGCTGCACCGATTCGTTCTTCACAACGACCAGATTCAGGAGTCCACCGAGCTTTGCCTCGCTCCGGGGCAGATAGGGCTGCTCTCGGGCTGGGGCGTCTTCAGTACGCTGCGCATCGCCGAGGGCGTTCCCTTCGCATGGGAGCGCCACTGGGCGCGTCTCCAGCGGGATGCCGCGGCGTTGCATGTGGACCTGCCCCAGGATGCGGAACGCGTCCGGCGCAAGCTGCTCGAACTGGTGACCGCCAATAATGCGCCCAACTGCACGCTGCGTATCGCCATCGTGCGCAACGGCGGCGGCATGTGGGCCGGCCCGTCCAACGGCCGCGCCAGCGATCTCATCGCGCTGACCGCCGATTCCAAGCACTGGGGCGAGGGCGTCAAGCTGTCGTACGTCCGCGAGGCGCGCCACGCCGCCTGCCAGTTTACCGGCGCCAAAATCCTCTCCTGGGCGATGAATCTGACCTGGCTCGAATCCGCGCAGGCACGCGGTTTCGATGAGGTGATCCTGCTCAATGAGCGCGGCGAAGTCGCCGAATGTACCTCGGCGAATCTCTTCATCGCCAACGGCAGCCACGTGTACACGCCGCCGCTCAGCTCCGGTTGCCTGCCGGGAATCACCCGGGAAGTGGTCCTCGGGGAGGTCCGCGTTCCCGGGATTCGGGTGGAAGAGAAGGCGCTGCTGCCCGGCGATCTGGAGGCGGCCGACGAAGTCTTCATCACTTCGACCACTCGCGACTTGCTGCCCGTATTGCAGATCGAAGATCGGAAGACCGGCCGCGGCGAACACACGCGTCTGGCCCTGACCCGCGCATTCTCGGAATATGTAAGGGATTACGTGGCGACGCACCGGGAAGTGGTCGTATAGGTGGTTGGTGTGGCAGGCGCTTTCGCCTGCCACATCAGCTCACGCTCAGCACATCGAAGTGGAAGCGGTCCGGCGGAAACAGCGCCGGGGACTGCGACCAGGTGTGGTACGCCGTGCCCGCCACGGTCGCGTTCAAATAGAAAAGGAACTGGCTGGAGAAACAATCGATCGGCGGCGGCTGGCGGAACGTGAGGCGCAGCCCGACCGCCTTCTCCAGAGCGACGCCGCCGGTAGCGACGCCCTTTTCGCGCAGCAGCTCCACGAAACTGGCGCGGCTGGCGTGCGGCCATACGTCGGGGTGGAGCAGCCTGCGCAGCACGCCTTCGCTCTCGAAGGTGATTTCGCACTGGCGAATCCACTCGATCACGCTGTCGCCCCAGAACCAGTGCGAAAGCAGTCCTTTGTACTGTTCGGTCAGGTGCAGCGCGAGGTCCAGCTTGCGCTGCTCCAGGATTTCCTCGGCGGCATCGGTCGCCGCCAGCATGTCCTCGGCTTCCAGCATGACCGCTGTCAGGTCGGAAGCGCAGTCCGCGGCGCCGTGCAGGAGCAGCGGAGGAAGCTCGTGCGTTTTGCTTCCCGGGATCTCGACGTATCGTTGCTCGCTCATGACATCCCCCCTGCCTAGCCATATCGACGGTATCAGCCACGGCTGTGTTTCAATTTGTAGCACGTCAAAGACCACCGCGCGATTAAAAACATTCTATGAGGCCCATTTGGCAGCAGCACCTTCCGTCTGCTAACGGATTGGCGCAGTGATAGAGGAACGCACCGTCCCGGCGGTGCGCCACGGCGGGTTCCTCGAGCTGAAAAACCACCTCGACGCGGGCGGCGTGTGGGTGGTCCGGCTGCGGCGGCGGTAGCCGGTGTAGCAATCCGAGCTTCGCTCGGATGCACAAGGCGGAGCCTTATGCCACTTACTTCTTTCGGCCGGGGTCGTTCAGGAAGCTGATCAGTTCGCCGACGTCGCCCGGCTCCAGGTCCGGCCACGGGATGCCGAGCTTTTCCGCGCGCGTATTCATGGCGGGGCCATGGCTCCACAGCGCGGTGGCGAAAGAGACCATGGTGAAGGCGTCGGCGCCGGCGCGTAGTTTGGGTGCGTTACGCGTGCCCTCGGCGCTGGGGCCGTGGCAACTCGCGCAGCCGCGCTCGGCGAAGACGCGCTGGCCGAGGAACGGCGAGCCGGTGGGTTCAAAATAGCGCAGACTCGCCAGGAAGCGGAGGACGTCGGTGATCTCCTCTCCCTGTAGCGTCGGGGCTGCCAGGCGAGCTTCGCGGGCATGCTGGAGCATGGCGGGAGCGTGATTCCAGAGCACCGCGGCGAACTGCGCGGAGGTGCGCGGGAGGTCGTGGTCCGGACCCAGTTCGGGACCGATCTTGCCGCCTTTGCCGCGCACCGAATGGCATTGGATGCACTTGGCCTGGAAGACTTCCCAGCCGTGATCCGCGCTGCCCCGCAGATCGCCGTCCTCCTGAATCGTGGGGGACGGCCCGCCGTTGACGTAGGCCACCAGATCGTTCATCTCGGCGCCGGTGAACTGCGGCCAGGCGCCCAGCTCCTTGGTGACCGGCTCGATCATGGACTGCGCGTGGTTCCACATGGCGTGCATCCATGCCAGGTTATCGCCGGCGGCCACCACCTTCGAAAGGTCCGGCGCGGTGGTGGCGCCGTTGGAGCGCACCGCATGGCAGCGCACGCAGCCTTTGGCGTCGAAGACCTTCTGGCCGGCCGCGGAATCGCCCGGTTTGTCCGCCGAGCCTGCCTGGTAGAGGAAGGCGAGGATGTGCGCCATCTCCTCCTGGTTCAACTGCAATTTCTCGCCATGCATCTGGCGCCACATGCCAGGCATATGGTTCCAGATCACGGTGATCAGCCAGCCCATGGCGGGTGTGCCGGGCCGCGTGGCGCCGAGGTCGGGCGCCACCCGTCCGCCGTTACCGTTCACCGCATGGCAGATGGAGCAGTGCTTCTTCCCGTAGAAGAGGGCCGCCCCCTTTTCGGGGGACCCTGCCAGATAGGTGGTATGTTGCGGAGCGGAGGGCGCATGCCCGCCGATGACAGTGACTACCAGCGCCGAGACCGCGGCGCATGTCGCGAACGTCCAGAGCCAGATCTGAGTGCGCTTACTGATCGCGGCCATGCACAAGGGCATGCACGCGGAACGCCATACGCCACGCAGGCGGAACCGCCTGCGCCACCACTGCAAAAGTCGCCTCCGTGCACGCCGCAAAAAGGTACAGTGTCCGACTTTCGGACACTTAGATCTGGTACTGGCGGAGCTTGCGATAGAGCGTGTCGCGGGAGATGCCGAGCAACCCGGCAGCCTTGGTGCGGTTGCCGCCGGAAACGCGCAGCGCCTGCTGGATGGTGAGCCGCTCCATCTGTTCCATGGAGAACGAATCGCCGAGATTGGGTTGCGCGGATGCGGCAGGCGCTCCGCCCACCAGCATCGGCTTGAGCTCTTTGTCGGTGATGGTCTGCGGATTGTCCGCGGAGACGGCGGCCACGCTCTCCATCAGGTTCTCCAGCTCGCGCACATTCCCGGGGAATCCATAAGCGAGCAGGAGTTCGATGGCGGGACGGGAGAGCGCAATCTCGCGGCCGTAGCGGCGCGAAAGGCGCGCGGCGAAATGCCGCGATAGCACCAGGATATCCTCGGGCCGTGTGCGCAACGGCGGGACCTCCACCACGATGGTGGCAATCCGAAAGTAAAGGTCTTCGCGCAGCAGCGTGGAGCGGAGTTCGCCCAGCGTGCGATTGGTGGCGGCCACAATGCGCACATCCACCGGAACCGTGCGAGTGCCGCCCACCGGGCGGAGTTCTTTTTCCTGTAGCACGCGCAGCAGTTTCACTTGCACGTCCTTGGGCATTTCACCAAGTTCGTCGAGGAAGACCGTGCCGCCGGAAGCAGCCGAAAAAATCCCTGGCGCATCGGCATAGGCGCCGGTGAAGGCGCCCTTGCGGAAGCCGAACAGTTCGCTCTCCACCAGCTCGCGCGGCAGCGCGCCGCTGTTGACAGCGACAAAGGGCATGCGGGCACGCGCGCTGGCGGCGTGGATGGCGCGCGCCAGCATCTCTTTGCCGGTGCCGGTTTCGCCCAGAAGGAGCACCGAAGCGTCCGTGCCGGCGGCCATGCGCGACCGCTCCAGGACGCGCTCCATGGAGGCCGAAAGGCTGACAATGTTCTCGAAGCACGGGTGCCGTTCCAGGTTCTTCTCAAGCTGCGCCACGCGCTCGCGAAGCTCCACCACTTCCATCAGGCGGCCGAGCTTCTTGCGTACGCCTTCGAAGTCGAACGGCTTGGTGACGTAGTCCTCGGCGCCACGCTTGATGGCATCGACGGCGGTTTCGATGGTGGCGTAACCGGTCATGATGACGACCGTCAGCTCGGGATCGCGGCGGCGCAATTCCTCGGTCAACGCGAGCCCGCCCATGACGGGCATGACGAGGTCCACCAGAGCGAGGGCGATGTGGGGATTCGAGGCCTGGACGGCCAGCGCCTCAGCGCCGGAAAGCGCGACCTCCACGCTGTAGCCCTCACGCTTGAGGAAGTCCTTGAGGGTGGAGGCGAGTGCCTGGTCGTCGTCCACCACGAGGATCGAGGGGCCCGGCGATTCGGTTGTGGTCTTCATGGCACGACCTTCTCTATAGCTTCCCCAACGGCGGCCAGCGGCAGGTCCACGATGGCGGTGGTTCCCTCGCCGGGCTGGCTTTCGATTGCAATGGAACCCCCGTGTTCCATCACCACGTTGCGGGCGATGGCCAGCCCGAGTCCGGTACCCTTGCCGGGCTCCTTGGTGGTGAAGAACGGCTCGAAGACGTGCTCCAGGTGGGCAGCGCTGATGCCGCTTCCGTTGTCGCTGACGGTGAAGCCGACGGTGCCGGGAGAGCGGCGGCAGCGAAGGTGGATTTCGCCGCCTGCGGGAACCGCGTCCAGCGCGTTGCTCAACAGAGTGAGCAGCAGGGTTTCCAGCTGGTTCCGGTCGGCCAGGACCAGTTGTCCGCGGCCTTCGGAAGTATCCACCGTCAGGTTGACCTGGCGCGAGAGGATGGCAGGCTGGAAGAAGCCGGCGATGGATTCGATGACGGTGGCCAGATCCTGCGGCGCCTTTTCCAGGGGCATGACGCGGGTAAAATCGAGCAGGCGCTGCACGAAGTGGCGGCAGAACTGGAGGCCCTCTTCGATGCGCGCCAAGTCCGCATCGAAGGCGGGACCGGTGGAGTGCCGGCGGATCAACTCGGTGCGGATGAGCAGCGCGGCCAGCGGGGAATTCAGGTGATGGGCGGTGCCGGCGGCCATCTTTCCCATGCTGGTGAGCTTCTCGATTTCCATCATCTGGCGGCGCCAGCGCACGCGCTCGCGGATGTCGCTGGTAACTTCGAGGAAACACAGCGGGCCCGGTCCTTCGCGGAAGGGCAGCAGGCTGAGTTGGACCTCGAAGGGCTCGCCGCTTCTGGGTTGCCGCAAAGTTTCCACATCGAGCACCGCGACGCCGGACTGCACGCGCCGCAGGAAGTCCTCGAGTTCGGCGGTTTTCGGCTGCGGGAGGATGGGCAGGCGCGCACCCAGGATTTCGTCGCGCGGGTAGCCGTACATGCGCTCGGCGGGAGCGTTCCATTCGAGCACGCGCAATTCGGCATCATAGAGGATGACGGCGCCGGGGAAGGCTTCCAGCAGTCCGCGATACAGGTCGCGCGAGCGGCGGAGGTCGGCCTCGCTTTTTCGCCGCTGGTGGAGCACGAACCAGGCGGCCCAGAAAGCCAGAAGCAGCGATGAGGCTACTCCGCGCGTGATGTAGAGGTAGTGCAGCGTGATGTAGTCGGCATCGCGGAAGAGGCGGTTTTCGACCAGCTCCCAAGCCGCCAGAACTACCGAGACGATCGTGATACTGGAGAGCGTCAGGGTCGCCCAGAACCACCGTTTCTCAGGCATAGCTCCCTTGTGGGACAGCTTGTCAAGCTGCGCGCCGGTTGTCTACCGGCGCTCCAGGCGGGTTGGCAACCCGCCGCAGGATTCCATGCTGCCCCACATGATCGCTCAAATACCTACTTCAGGGTGCGCAGGAAAGCGACTACGTCCGCCGCCTGTTTCTCGGTGACGCCGGCGACCGGCTTCATTTTCCCCTGCCCCTTCAGGATGACCGCCTGCAATTGGGCGTCGGTCTTGGCCTGCACTTCCTTGGATGCCAGCGGAGCCTGTGTCACGTTGAACATTTTGGCGATGGCGGCCTTGCCTTCTCCATTCGCCCCGTGACAGGACACGCATTTTGCGGTGAAGATTTCCTTGCCTTCAGGAGCGCCGGCCCACGAGAGGCCGGCGGAAACGACGAGTGTCAGAGTTACGATGATGGTGTTTTTCATAAGTCGGTTATTCAATTATCCCTCTCCATGCGGCGCAGCAGGAGACGGATCGCCAGAATGGAGATGCCGATGAGCAGCACGGAAGCGGCGAGGCCGATGCGGCGGGTATCCTTTTCGTGGAGCGCAAACTCGCCGGCCTTTTGGGTCGATTTGGCGATGGCCATGCCTGCTTCCACCGGCTTCTGCACTTCCGCGGGATTCATGGAGTGGAGGGCGAGTTGCGCCTTGACCAGGTTCTCGCGGCCGTCGATCAGGCGCACCTGGGCTTCGGAAACCTCCATGCCGCTCTTTTCCGCGCTCGCGAGGAGGGTCTCGGACTTCTTCAGCGCCGCGTCGAGACCATCCAGCCAGCCGGCCATTTGAGCGGCCGTTCCGGCGGGTGCGGTGCCCGCATCGTGACAGCCGGAACAGACGGACTTGGGCCCGACCAGCATGGCAGTCGACGGTGTGTGGACGGCATGGTTAGAGTGGCAGACCATGCAGCCACCACCGCCGCCCGCGCCGGAGAATACCGCGTTGTGGACGCTCTTTGCGTAGAGTTGTTCAAACAGCACGTGGCAGGTTCCGCAAACCGCGGACACCGATTCCACCTGCGGCGGCTTGGCGCCGTGGTTGCCGTGACAGGAAGCGCACGTGGGAGCGGAGAGATCGTTGCGTTTGGTGAGCGCTTCCCAGTGCACGCTGGTCTTGTATTCCTGGTACTGATTGGTGGGGATCTTGTAGGGCGCCATCTTCTGCGCGTCGGAATGGCAGCGCGAGCAGGTCTCGGCGACGTGCAGCGGGTGGACCGGCGCCGCCGTGTCCTTGACCGCGCGGATATCGTGCACGCTGTGGCAATCGATGCAGGTGGCGACGGCGGTATCGCCGGCGGCCAGACGCGTGCCGTGAACGCTGGTCTGGTAGAGCTCGAACTGATCCACGCGTTCGCGGGGGGCGTACTTGCGCATGTAGTCCGGGCTGCTATGGCAGGCAGCGCAGAATTTCGGGATGGCGGCGCGCGCGGGCTTGCCCTTGAAGCCCTTTTTCTTGTTCATGGCCACATCGGGATCGTCGCTGGTGCGGTCGCCGCCGTGGCAATCGGCGCAACTCAATCCGTGTGCAATGTGGACGTCGTTCTTGATCAGCGCGGCAGGGCCCTTGGTGGCGTCGTCGAGCGCGGTGTGGCAGGTCACGCAGGAATCCGCGGCGGCGGCGCTGCCTGGTACGATCCACACGGCGAACCACAGTAGGAATAACATTGCAGGCGCTCTCATTTGAAATATCCCAGCAGAGTGAAGGTGACGAGATAGCAGACCAGGAAGATGCCCACTCCCGTGGCCAGGCGGGCGTTGCCGGAGCCATCCGGTTTGTGGGTGGACCAGAAGGGGAGCGCCACCCAGACCAGGGCCAGCAGGCCGAATCCGGCGAGGCCGAGGAGTTCGCCTTCGAAGATCCACACGTGGCTGGGAATCAGTTTGAGCGTGTAGAACTGCGCCAGAAAGTACCATTCGGGGCGAATGCCGGCTGGGGCGGAGGCGAAGGGATCGGCTTTTTCACCGAGTTCCCAGGGGAAGATGGCGGCGAGGGAGCCCAGCAGGGCGAGCACGCCGTACCACACCATCAGTTCCCGCAGGAAGAAGTTGGGGAAGAACTTCATGTGGCTCAGGTCGTGCGCGGGCAGGTGTTTGGGAGTGCTCATGCCGGCCTTCTGCACCAGCAGCAGGTGCAGGCCGACCAGTCCGCAGGTGAACAACGGCAGAATCATCACGTGGAAGGCGAAAAAACGGGTAAGCGTGGCCGCTCCCACATCTTCGCCACCGCGCAGCAGGCGGGCCAGCGTGGGACCAATGAACGGCGTGGTGCCGGCGACATCGGTGCCCACCTTGGTGGCGAAGTAGGATATCTGATTCCAGGGCAACAGGTAACCGCTGAAGCCGAAGCACAGCATGAGACCGAGCAGCGCGATACCACTGAGCCAGGTAAGCTCGCGCGGCCGGTGGTAGGCGTGAGTGAACATGACGCTGAACATGTGCACGAACGCG
>PLDO01000656.1 GCA_003136215.1 Bryobacterales bacterium | reverse complement strand
AACCTGTCTTGGACAAGAGTGTATCAAGATCGATATATCAGTAAGAATAAGTTGGGATCATTAAGTCGGCGGGGTCAATAAGCGGGGAGCGTTCAGGGCTGGTTCTGCATACGACTGCGTCATAGCACCATTGCGTGAAGGATGCGCTTTTCTGGGAGACGGGCCTGGCGCTCGGCTCCGGGAGGTCGTCACTTCATCAGCCTTGCGCCCGGGCTCTCGCCGCTCTTTGGTTTCCACTCCCTCGCCCGGCGCTGCGCCTCGGCGATCTGCTGGGCGGTCATCTTCTTGGCAACCAACTCTCGCGCTTCGGCGTATACCTTCTGGTCAGCACCGCTGGCGCGCGAAGCCGCAAGGTTCAGCCACATATGCGCCTCGGTGTAGTCCTTCGTTACCCCTTGACCTTTATCAAACATCTGGCCGAGGGCGAACTGGGCCGAGGCGTATCCCTGGTCGGCCGCTTTGCCGTACCAGGGTGCTGCTTCGGCGTAATCCTGCTTCACCCCTCGGCCGTTGGCGTACATGACGCCGAGGTTGTACTGAGCGTCGGCGTACCCCTGGTCGGCAGCTTTGCGGTACCAGCGGGCGGCTTCGGCGTAATCCTGCGGCACCCCTTGGCCTCTGTCGTACATGACGCCGAGGTTGTACTGGGCGCTAGCGTTCCCCTGTTCGGCGGCTTTGCGCCACCGGCGGGCGGCTTCGGCGTAGTCCTGCGGCACCCCTTTGCCCTCGCGGTACATGGCGCCGAGCAAGCTCTGGGCGACGGCGTTCCCCTGTTCGGCGGCTTTGCGCCACCAGAGGGCAGCTTCGGCGTAGTCCTGCGGCACCCCTTTGCCTTCGGCGTACATGACGCCGAGGTTGCGCTGGGCGGCTGCCTCCCCCTGCTCTGCAGCCTCACGGTACCAGCGGAGTGCCTCAGCGTAATCTCGCTTCACCCCTCGGCCCTCCTCATACATGGATCCGAGGGTGAACTGCGCGATAGCCTCCCCCTGTTCGGCGGCTTTGCGGAACCAGCGTAGGGCCTCGGCATGATCCTGCGGTACCCCTCTGCCTGTGAAGTACATGAGGCCGAGGCCGACCTGGCCGCCAGCGAACCCTTGATCGGCGGCTTTGCGGTACCAGCGGGCGGCCTCGGCATGGTCCTGCTGCACCCCTCTGCCTTGGTCATACATGAGGCCGAGGGTGCACTGGATGTCAGCGAACCCCTGATCGGCGGCTTTGCGGTACCAGCGAACGGCCTCAGCGTAATCCTGCTTCACCCCTCGGCCGTCGTAGTACATTCTGCCGAGGTTGGTCTGGGCGTTGGCGTGTCCCTGCTCTGCGGCCGCTCGGTACCAGCGGGCGGCTTCGGAGTAGTCCTGCGGCACCCCTTGGCCGCTGTCGTAGCGCCCGGCGAGGAGGTACTGGGCGGAAGCGTCCCCCTTCTCTGCTTGTCCTCGCTGCGAATCCAGAAGCTCCGCAGCGGAAACCTTGGTTTCCTGCCCAGACAGGCGCGAAAGACATGACAGCACAGCGAGCAGTACGCCCAGCCTGTTCAATACCCCTGCCCTTATTATCATCTGCCTCCCGACCTTGAGTTCGTTCTTCCGTAGCGGACGACTAACCCGCGATCTCTCTGCATACGGACCCCAGCTGTTTGCGAGGGCCTAGGTAACCCGGTTTCCCCCTCTCCCTTGGTTTTCTTCACTTCCAAGTTTATGCGTCTAAGGTGCTGCGCTGTCAAGGACGAAGGAAAAGGGGACCCAGCGACGCGGCGGGCCAGGAGATCGGTCCTCTGTAGTCGTCAGTGGACGAGTGATCCCGTTGCGCGACCGGCTGGCCCTAACCGCCACTACGGCGTTACTCGCGAGGATCTATCGTTAGTGGGGCACGTGTAAGCATCGCGCGTTTTACGGCCAAGTGGTGAGGCGACGCTGAATGTAGCTGACTCATCGAAGTCAGTCCTGATCTGGTACGCTGCCTAATATGGCCGGTACAGTCTTCCTAAGTTGCGGGCAGAACGATCGGGAGTTAAAGGTCGCCGAACGCGTCGCCAGCCTTCTCCGGGCGGCACCTTTCCACTTGGAGGTATTTATCGCACGCGCCACGAACAACCTGTACAGCCTCAATAACGATGTACTAGCGAGATTGGCATACGCTGACTATTTCATTTTTGTCAATTTTCACCGAGAGACCGAAGGGTTTCCCGGCTCCTTTTACAGTCACCAGGAACTAGCCATGGCGCTTGCGCTCGGACATCGGCGATTCTTGATCTTTTCCGAAAAGGGCGCACCCATCGTCGGCATCACCCAGTCCATAGTTCAGAATCGGCCATGCTTTTCCAATGACGACGAGCTGTTGGATCAGATTCGAAACGATGTTGAAAGTGAGCAGTGGCGACCTGAATATAGCCGTTTTCTGCGGGCGAAAGAAATAGTCAAGGACTTGAACGTAACCTTTGGCGACGGTGCTGGCAATCTCTTGCACGGAACCGCGATCTCCGTTGTTATCGAAAACCAAAGTAGCGACCTCCAGGATAGCGTCATCGTCACATTGGAGAGATTGGACGGGAACAAGCCAGATTGCCTATTCCGCAGCCCACTGAAAATTTCCGGACAGCGTCGCTACGATGCCACGATTCCCGCGGAATCATCTGTCATTTTCAACCTCCTCATGGAAGGCATCCGTAAACCGCCGGAACAGGGGGAGCCCGGCGTATTTTTGGTGTCCGCCTTGGACCTGTCACCATTGCCCGCCCTCTTTTCGGACCAAGAGCGACACCAAATGGAATTTCGCCTTGACGCTCGAACGCACAGACCAATCCGCTTCAAGCTAGTCCGCCGGAATCACGAATACGCACTTGCATGAAATCGATAGTATCCGGTGGGTCAATTGGCGTATAGTCGCCCATGCTGAGACTGGCCGGAGCGCGGCGTTGGAAGGATCAACTCCCTCCTGGTCGCGAAGGATTTACCGATTCCCGGCGCGAATGGCCCTGTCGCAACGGCAATTCAGCGTCGAGGCTTTGCAGGTAGCGAAGGCACCATGGTGCTGGTCACCAAGGTGATTGTCCGCCTGATGCGCAAGCCCGAGACGGTCAAGACGATTCTGGCCATCTACGAAAGCAGCGAGGACGCGGGGCGCACGGTGGCCGAAATCACGGCGCACGCCATCACGCCGGTGGCGGTGGAGATGCTCGACGGGGTGATGCCGCGGATGGTGGAAGAGGCCACTCACGCGGGCTACCCGATGGATGCGGCGGCCGTCCTGCTGATCGAACTGGAAGGCATCCGCGAGGCGGTGGAGGAGCAGGTGGAGCAGGTGCGCCAGGCTTGCACAGTGTGCGGGGCGCGCGAATTTCGCGTGGCGCGCACGGCGGAGGAGCGCGACCTGTTGTGGAAGGGCCGCAAGAACGCATTCGGCGCGGTCGGCCGGGTGAGCCCCACCTATTACGTGCAGGATGGGGTGGTGCCGCGCACAAAAATCGCCCCCACGCTGCACTTCATCGGCGAGGTGGCGTTGCGGTATGGGCTCACCATCAGCAATATATTCCACGCCGGCGACGGCAACATGCATCCCATTATTCTGTTCGACGCGCGCAAGCCGGGCGAGATGGAAAAGGCGCGTGCCGCGGGCATGGAGATTCTCGCCTGGTGCATCGACGCAGGCGGATCGATCACGGGCGAACACGGCGTGGGGATGGAGAAGAACGAACTGATGGCGAAGTTGTTCCCGCCGGAAACCCTGGAGGCGATTCTCCGGTTGAAGATGCTCTTCGACCCCAATGCACGGCTCAACCCGGGGAAAGTGCTGCCCACCGGCCGCGGGTGCCTGGAGATCCGGCAAGCGCCGCTCTCGGCGGGGAGCGCGGTGTACTAG
>PLDO01000203.1 GCA_003136215.1 Bryobacterales bacterium | reverse complement strand
GCCGTCGGCCTGCATTGGTGGGGCATGCTTCAGCTTGCCAAACTCGCTCTGGTGAAACCTGCGACAATACGCTACGGTTCGCCAACAATCCGAGGACGCCCCCGATGCCCAAGCTTTCCGTGCTATTCGCGCTGGCCGCCGCCGCGCTCACAGCCGCGGACTTTCCGCAGGCCGAAATCTCCAACGGACCCGTCCGCGCCAAACTCTACCTGCCTGACGCGCAGCAGGGCTACTACCGCGCCACCCGCTTCGATTGGTCCGGCCAGATCGCCAGCCTCGAATTCCAGGGCCACAGCTATTTCGGCCAGTGGTTCGACCGTTACGATCCCAAACTCCACGACTCTATTCTCGGTCCGGTGGAGGAGTTTCTCAGCAACGGCACCGGCCTCGGTTATAACGACGTCAAGACCGGCGAGAGCTTTGTCAAGATCGGCGTCGGCGCGGTCCGCAAACCCGAGGAGCGCGCTTTCCAACAGTTCAGGACTTACGAGATTACCGACCCCGGTAAGTGGACCGTCAGCCAGTTTCCCGACCGCGTCGAATTTACTCAGGAATTGCGCGACACGGCGGGCTACTCGTATCTCTATAAGAAGACCGTCCGGCTTACCAAGGGCAAGCCGCAACTGGTGCTGGAGCACAGCCTGAAGAACACCGGCGGCAAGGTCATCGAAACCAGCGTGTACGAACACAACTTCTACATGATCGACGGCAAGCCGGCGGGGCCGGATTACACTATCAAGTTCCCCTTCGCCGTGAGCGCCAAAGCCGATCTCAAGGGGTTCGCCGAAGCCCGCGGCAACCAGTTCACTTACCTCAAGGAGTTAGAGAAAGGCCAGTCGGTGTACAGCGCGCTGGAAGGCTTCGGCAATACGCCGAAGGACTACGACATCCGCGTGGAGAACGCCGCGGCGCACGCCGGCGTCCGCCAGACTTCCGATCGCCCGCTGGCGAAACTGGTCTTCTGGTCCATTCGCGCGACCGTCTGTCCCGAAGCCTACATCGACATGCGCATTGAACCCGGCAAGGAATTCACCTGGCGCATCGCCTACGACTTTTACACTCTTCCCGAATCGGGAGCCAGATAACCGCGAGACTTTAGCTCACCCGCGCCAGCGTCGAAACCGCCCACAGGTAATACGCATTGTGCGGACTCCAGTACTCGGTAGTCCGCCAGTCGAATCCGTTCTGCATGTCGAGAATGGGCGCGTCCTTGGTATTGCCGGCGATGCCGTTCATGATGCCGCCGGGGATCAGCCCCACGAAACGCGAATGCGGATACGGATTGCGCATGCCTTCCCCGGTCATCAGGCAGGCGCCGAACGGGTTCGCGCCCATCACCCATTCCAGTTGCCGGTAGGCCAGGTCGCGGTACGCCGCGCGGCCGAATGCCTGCGCGGCTTCGGCCAGCAGCAGCGCGTAGCACTCCAGGTGCGACGTCATGCCGAGCCACCAGAACTGCTTGCGCACCGGCATGAAGTAACGATACGTCAAGTCTCCCGCCAGCGGCCGGTATGTCTCCGCCGTGGGCGACCCCAGAAACACGCCGAAGGGCATGACGGCGTAGGCAGAGTGCGCCGCCAGCGGTGTCACGTATTCGTCCAGGTGCAGCCGCACGGCGTCGCGCCAGCGCGCGGCGTTGGCATGCTCCGGCAGAACGCGCGCCAGTTCCAGAAGCGCCAGCGCGGGCAGCGCGGAGTGTACGGCGTCGGTGTAAGGATTCGGATCGCGCTCGCCGGCGCGCCAGAAGCCGCGGATCTCTTTCTGTCCGCCCACGCTCCCGGCGGCTTGCAGCGCCAGCAACCGGTTGCCGAGCAGGGTCGCCTCGGCGGTGTAGGGATCGTGGCCGGCGGCGGCGCGCATTTCGAGCGCGGCCATCAACCACCAGGCCAAGTCACCGGTATTTCCTTCGCGTTTGGCCGCGTTCCAGCAGCGTTGCGCGGCGGCCAGGCACTGCTTCGCATAGGCCCCGTCGCTCGCCTGGAACGCCTGGGCGGCCATGGCTTGCACCGTGATGAAGAGCGCCTGATTGCGCCCGCGCTTCGCCGGGTTGAGATAGCGATCGTCTTCCGTGCCGGGGAGGTTGTCGGTCCAGTGATTGTCGCTGTTATCGCCATTGACGCCGCCCGCGACGTCGGCCCACACCAATCCGTCGGCATCCTGCATTTTGAGGAAGTAGCGATTGCCCCAGCGCACCTCGTCGAGCAGCGCGGCCAGTCCGCTGCCGCCCAAGTCCCACTGCGCGCCCAGATTGCGCGCTACGCGCAGCAGTCCGATGGCGTTGAGCAGGGTGGCATCCATCCATTTGCGCAGGTCGCCGGCGTCGTGCCAGCCGCCTGTCGCGTCCACCCGCTGGCCGTTGTCGCGCCGTCGCGCGTCGTCCAGATGGCAGGCGTCGTGCACTCCCGGGACCGCCGCGCCGCAGCGTTGATAACGGTAGTAGCCGGCCGCTTTGGGCAGCGTGCGGCGCCACACGTCGGGGCGGATAAAGAAGGGCGTGGAGAGTTCGCCCGCGATCGAGATCTGGTACATGCCTTCGCGGCGGATCTCGCTGAAATCGCCCGCCAGGCAATCGATCACGTCGCCGCGTTCGCGTTTCAACGGCAGCGTCCGGCGTACGGCGCCTGTGCCCCCGCCGATATCGCGGATCTGAAAATCGGCCGGGCCTTCTTCGCCCGCGTAGCGGAAAATCACCGTTTTCCGCGCGCCCGGCAGAAAGCCCAGATGGTTGAGTGCGATGGCCGGCGCGTCCTCGGGCATCATGGCTTCCACGGGTTCTTCGCGCGCCGGTCCGGTCTGTGCGAGCAACGCGGCCGCGGGCGTGGACAGGCCCCAGCCGAGAAAACTGCGGCGGTTCATACTGCCAGCCTAACTCCGTGCGCGTGGCGGAGGGGGCTCAACTCCCACTAGAGATTCTTGGTTTATTTCTTTTGACGCCAGGTGAGGAAGCCGACGATGGTCTTGGCGTCCTCGATGGCGCCGCTGGAGATCATCCCGGCGAGTTCCTTGCGCTTGAACCAACGGGCTTCGATGCGCTCGTCGTCCATCGGGGTGGCCTCGCCGGCAGTGAGATCGCGCGCGAGGAAGACGGTCATGCGCTCCTGGACAAAGCCGGGGCTGGCCCAGAACGATGCCAGTTTGGTCCACTTGCGCGCGGCGTAACCGGTCTCTTCCTTCAATTCGCGTTTGGCTGCCTGCAGAGGCTTCTCGCCGGCATCGAGGCGCCCCGCCGGCAGTTCCCAGAGATACTTGTCGGCGGGCAGGCGGTACTGGCGCACCAGTAACACGCGCTTCCTGTCGTCGACGGCCATCATCACGGCGCTGCCGATGTGGCGCACCACGCTGCGTTTGATCTGGAATTTCGTCTTGGCGTCCACGGCCACGTCCTCGGTGACGCGGAAGAGGCCGCAATCGTATACCTGTTTGGAGCTGGTGATTTTCATGATTTAGCCTGGATGGCGCGGGCGAACTCTTCCGCGCCGAGTGTGTTCAGAATGTCGTGGGGTCCCAGCCACCCGCGGCGCGCGGTGACCACGCCGTAGCGCATGCTGGCCAGTTGTTTGGGATGG
>PLDO01000211.1 GCA_003136215.1 Bryobacterales bacterium | reverse complement strand
TCGTGCTCCCGGACCCTACCGTAACCGAAGCCGGCACCGTCAGCACCCCAGCGTTGCTCGACAGCGTCACCGTCGCCCCGCCCGTCTTCGACACCGTCACCGTGCACGTCGCACTCGCCCCCGAACCCAGGCTCGTCGGGTTACATGTCAGCCCGCTCAGCACCACCGGAGCCACCAGCGAAATCGTGGCGGTCTGCGTGCTTCCGTTCAGCTTCGCCGTGACGGTCGCGGTCTGGTCGCTCGTGATCGTCCCCGCCGTGGCCATGAACGTCGCCGTCGTGCTCCCGGACCCCACCGTCACCGAAGCCGGCACCGTCAACGCCGCTGCGTTGCTGGACAAGGAAACCACAGCGCCACCTGCGGGCGCGGAAGCGTTCAGCGAAGCCGTGCATGTTGCCAATCCACCTGAGCCGAGGGATGCCGGTGCGCAACTCACCGCGCTAAGAGTCGGCAGCGGCGCCGTTCCCGTTACGATGCCACCAACGCCGCTTTCAGGCAGCGAGGTACCAGCGGCGGAAACTCCCAACGTGTTTGTAACGTTGATCGGCGTACTCGCCACCCCGGACGCAATCGTCACACTCACAACGGCTACCACCCCGTTCTGCATCACGGTCGTGTTAAAGCCAGCCAGCAAACATGCGTAGGAACCCGAACTCGCCGAGCAAGTGAGCGACTTGCCCGCAGCATTGCCGCTGGCCCCGACGCTGGCGCTGATCGAGACAATATCAGTCGGAACATACGTGAGGGTCCACTGAAGACCCGCAGGTTCGCTGCCGCCGGGAGAAGTCAAGGTCAGGTTCAATGTTGCGCTGCCATTCGCTGCCGCTACTCCGGAGGACAACGCGAGCGTACCTTGCGCAAAAGAGCTATTTGCAGACAAGACCAAGAGTGTGACAGCGCATAGCCCCAGAAAGAGCCGACTCAGCACGCGCCCACGAACATTTGTAATCACCGTTGCCTCCCGGTCGAAAGTACTGTCTTCGAGGATATTCGGCTCCCAATAACCACAGATCTACACTCGCCGCGAATATTGAGGGTAGCTGTCACAGATTTGCGCCTGCAATACTACTTTTGGGCACGTATTGGCCATCCACCAAAGGTAGAGCTGAGAGCCGTCAGCATCCCTCGCCCACTGACTCCCAGCAGATCGGTGATTACACGAGACAACTTGATCCGCATTTCCTCCAGCCCTTCCAATTAGTTCTGCAACCCGACACGAAACTCAAGATCAAATCGTCGCCGAGCAAGCGCCTCGCCAACCGCTTGGCGTCCAGGAGGTCGGTCTTCCGCCCTTTCGGGGCTCAGTGCGATTGGGCCGGCGACAGAATCAACTTGGCAAAATGCGACCAGGTCCTTCCGTTCCGACTTCCCGGACTGCGCCGTCCATTCCATCGCCACTTCCGTGACGCCGCGTTCCAGCAGCCAAAATTCACCAGTTGCTTCGTCTCGTGGATATCAACCGCTGTTCTGCTGTAAAAAAACAATACGAGCCATACGTGCTTATCGACCTTGCTCGACGGAAGGACAACGTCACGAAGATTGGTTCAATGACACACGTCTCCGATAAAACTCCTTTGCTGCCCCGATAAAATCCAGACCGTTAACGACCACTCCCATGCCTCGCCGTCCGACATGCTACCGTCTCCGGTCCCAATTCTCATCCCCTTTTGGTGACCGTGAGCCTCCTTGAATGCGCACAGATGCAAGGATCCCAGCCTCCGGTGTTGGGTACCCTCCAGTTATACGGCGTTGAGAGTCAGTCTACGCAACTCCTATACCAAAGGCTATCTTATTAAAAATAAAAGAGTAACCGGAAACGAACAGTACTCTTTTACCGTGTAGAAAAATACCAATTTGAACTTTTTACATGTTGAGCTAAACCGGTTTCACCCCCAACTCCGCTGCAACGGGCACCCGGTGGGACGAGGCGCTCAGTTAGTCAAAGTGATCTAGACGGCAGCGAAGGACCCGGCTTACTATGCCATCAGTACTATGGCTACTGCGACCACTTTGAGAGTGGCCCTGGGAACCGAGCCCCAGAAGGGCGAGCAGAGGGCCGCCGACGCTCTCTCGCACTTCGCCGAAGAGGCATCGGCGGAGCGCGCCAATCCCGGTCGGGGCATCCTCTGGGGGCTATTCCTGGGCGGCGGCCTGTGGATGGGGATATTCGAACTCATTTCCCTGGTTAAGCACTGAGCCTTCAGAATCCCCACTGCCTCGGACCTTCCCCAACTTGCGCGTCCAAGCCCCGAAGTCAAGCTCATCGTGGCCCTCAAGCGCGATCGAAGTGATCGACCGAGTTTCGGGCCTTCCACGCTCGCGCCAATCACGTGTCGTGGGGTATTCTACCTGCCCGATCCACACCGCCGCACAGAAGCGCGAAATCAACGCGTAGTCCTCGCCGACTTGCGGACGCCCTTCGGCATCCTTCCTCCCCAAGTCGACTTTCTACCGGCTCTTACCTGGATCCTGTTGGTCGGCAATCCAGTATTCAGTCCCGTCCTGGTGAAACCCGAAGCGCATACCCTCCATCAGTCGAAGGGTCCACGCATCGTTGCAGGCGCCGACGAGAATTACCGGGCCCTCCCCTCTCGACCACCTAAAATCAGTTTCGCGCCGAAGCCCGCTTCGACTCGGCCTCGGTTCCGCTTCTGGATGGTCAAGTGCTTCTACGGCGCCGGGGTCAGCTTGTAAAGACCAGATGCGTGCGCCGCCACGCGGAAAGTGTGACCGCCGCGCAGCTGTCCCGCATCCTTCCGGTCCCAGAGGTCGCGCAGAACACAGACCTGCGGGAGGCCGAGTTCGGGCCACTGAATCCGGATGTCCTCGTCCCGCTCTCCGAGATTGAAGACACCCAGGTACCTGGCGCCGGAATCCGGGCTGTCGGCCACCCAGACGCGTTGCTCGCCGTTGGAAAAGAACTCGCGGCCGTGGGAGCCGTGCTGATTCACGGCCAGCACCTCGTCGTTCGTAATGAGGGAGGTGGTGTATTCGTCGTTGCTCGGCAGATCGCCGCCGAAGATGAGAGGGGACTGGGCGATGCTCCACAGGCTCATCACCGTGCGCTGTTCCACCGGGGTGAACCGCGAGCGGCGATCGGTTCCGCGCTCTGCGACAATTCCGATGCGGCCCAACGGAAGCATGTCGCCGTCGGGCCATGCACCGGGCCGGCCGGCGCCCCCCCAGATGCCGATGAGGGTGAAGTTCTCGTGAAGCAGCCGCCACTCATCCCAAAAATCGTCGGAGACCCGCCACAGGTTCGCATTCTCGCGCAGGAATTCGACATCCTCCGCGCGTGCGGGTCCGGGCGAAAGGCTCAACACCGTGGGCCTCCCCGTCTTCAAGATAGCCCTGTGAATCGCTGCAATCTCGTCACGATGGATAGGGCGTAAGATGTCGTCGGCCTTGATGAAATCCACGCCCCATCCGGCGTAGAGCCGGAGGATGGAATCGTAGTACGCCTGAGCTCCGGGGCGGGACATCTCGATGCCGTACATGTCGTTGTTCCAGCGGCACACGGAGTACTTGTTGGCGATATCGGCGGCATGAACTGCGGCGCCTTCAACCGGGGTGTTCCCCGCCATGGCCTGCCGCGGAATGCCGCGCATGATGTGGATGCCGAACTTCAGGCCGAGAGAGTGAACGTAATCGGCCAGCGGCTTGAAGCCTTTCCCGCCCTCCGAAGACGGAAAGCGGTTGACGGCCGGGATCAGGCGGCCGTATTTGTCCAAGTTGAGGTGGGGCTCGGGATTGTACCCGCCCGCCCGCGCGTTTGGCTCAGACCATTGGATATCCACGACCACGTATTGCCAGCCGTGGGAGAGCAGGTTCTTCGACATGTAGCCGGCATTGGCCTTGACCTGAGCCTCGGTCACCGAGGTGCCATAGCTGTCCCAGCTGTTCCAGCCCATCGGCGGGCTGCCGGCAAGCGGGATTGTGTGCGT
The DNA here is from genome assembly GCA_003136215.1 of Bryobacterales bacterium. GTDB lineage: Bacteria > Acidobacteriota > Terriglobia > Bryobacterales > Bryobacteraceae > Solibacter. The sequence continues at coordinate 27,366 of PLDO01000211.1, read as the reverse complement.
GCCGGCCTGCGGAAGTGCCCGGACGGACAGCGCCGCGGCCAGGACGATCAGTGCCAGGAGTGTGCAGCAGGCCCTACGGGGAGTAGTCACGAATGAGATTGTAACTCGGCACTTCCTCAGAAAGAACGCTCCCGTACGACGGCCATCGGCGTGCTGCGAGATTCTTAGTGCTGCTAAACAAAGGGACACGCAAACTCAAACAAAGCAGCAAAGCCATTGTCGAGAACCTCTTACACGTGAGTCTCTCGCGGAACGGGTACTCGGGAAAGTATGGCGACGCCCCGCCGTTGCGCGCGGAGTTGTTCAGCGCCGAGCAGATGAAGCAGCACGGCAGGAGGCTGGCGGAACTCCACAGACTCAGTCCGGGAGGCGCACCGGACCAGTTGCTGGCGCGGCTGGCGGAGAACGAGAGCGTTCTCATCGGTGTCCACGGCCTGATGATCGAGGCGGTGGCCGCGACGCGCCAGATCACCCCGGCCGGCGAATGGCTCCTGGATAATTTCTATCTGATCGAAGAGCAGATTCGGACCGCCAAGCGGCACCTGCCGAAGCCCTACAGCCGGAAGTTGCCGCGCCTGTTGAACGGTGCTTCCGCCGGCCTTCCCAGGGTGTACGACATTGCGCTGGAGATCATTTCGCACGGCGATGGGCGTGTGGACCCCGAAAGCCTCACCAGCGTGGTCAGCGCTTATCAGTCCGTGACATCGCTCGATCTCGGCGAGTTGTGGGCGCTGCCGATCATGTTGCGCCTGGCGCTGATCGAGAACCTCCGGCGGGTGGCGGCCCGCATCGCCGGCGACCGCATCAGCCGAAACCAGGCGGACACCTGGGCGGATCGGCTCACCGGGACCGCCGAGAAGGATCCGAAGAGCCTGATCGTGGTGATCGCCGACATGGCTCGCTCCGACCCGCCGATGGAGAGCTCGTTCGTGGCCGAACTGACGCGCCGCTTGCAGGGGCAGGGTCCATCCCTTTCGCTGCCGCTCACCTGGATCGAGCAGCGTCTATCCGAATCGGGCTGGACGATTCAACAAATGGTGCAGGCGGAAAACCAGAAACAGGCCGCCGACCAGGTGTCGATGAGCAACAGCATCGGCAGTCTGCGCTACCTGAGCGCACTCGACTGGCGCAAGTTCGTCGAGAGCATGAGCGTGGTGGAGCAGACGCTGCGGGAGGATGTCGGCGGGGTCTACGGCAGGATGGAATTCGCCACCCGCGACCAGTATCGCCACGTGGTGGAGAAGATCGCCAAATACAGCGGGAAGAGCGAAGGCTCGGTGGCGCGAAAGGCGATTGAGCTGGCGAAAGAGGGCGCGGCCGCCAAAGATGGCAAGGACGGTGCGGCGCACGTTGGCTTCTATCTGATCGGCAAGGGCGTGGGACAGCTGGAGCGCGCCGTGGAGGCAAGGCTTCCGGCGGGGGAACGGCTGGGGAGAGCATGCCGCAGGTCGCCCGTCCTGCTGTACGTGGGCGGAATTGCTTTGGTCACGCTGACCCTCGCCGGACTCCTGGGAGCCAAGGCGCACGGCAGTCCGGTGGGTCTCTGGACGCTTGGCTTGCTCGGTTTGCTGTGGATGGTGGCAGCAAGCCAGTTGGCAGTGGCCTTGGTGAATTGGGTGGTGACGCTGCTGATGACGCCGCGCATGCTGCCGCGGATGGACTTCGCCGCGGGGATTCCGCCCGACTGCCGCACCCTGGTGGTGGTCCCGACCATGCTCGTCAAGACCGGCAACATCGAGGCGCTGATCGAGGCGCTGGAGGTTCGGTTCCTGGCGAATCGCGACGAGAATCTGCACTTTGGGCTGCTGACGGATTTTGGAGATGCGTCCGAGGAGGTTCAGCCGGAGGACGAATCGCTGCTTCGTTTGGCGGGAAGAGGAATCGAAGAGCTGAATGAGCGATACAAGCCTGGTGGCTCGGTGTTCTTTCTGTTTCATCGCCCGCGCCGCTGGAACCCCCAGGAACGCACCTGGATGGGCTACGAACGCAAGCGCGGCAAGCTCGGCGATTTGAACGCGCTCTTGCGCGGCGGCCCGCGCGATGCCTTTTCGCGGATTGTCGGCGATCCATCGAAGCTGGTCGACGTGAAGTACGTCATCACACTGGATACCGATACGCAGTTGCCGCGGGATGCCGCACGGCAACTGGTGGGAGCGATGGCGCACCCGTTGAATCGTGCGTGCTACAGCGAGGCCGCGGGCCGTGTCCTGGAGGGGTACGGCATCCTTCAGCCAAGAGTGGGCGCGAGTCTGTCCGGCACTGCGCAATCGCGTTACGCGCGCCTGTTTGGCAGCGAGCCCGGCATCGACCCCTATACGCGCGCCGTCTCCGACGTATACCAGGACCTTTTCGGCGAGGGCTCGTTTATCGGCAAGTGCATCTACGATGTGGATGCCTTCGAGTGTGCGCTCAAAGGACGCTTTCCGGAGAATCGCATTCTCAGTCACGATCTGGTGGAAGGCTGCTACGCGCGAAGCGGCCTGCTGAGCGATGTGCAGGTATACGAAGAATACCCGGCCCGCTATAGCGCCGACGTGTCCCGCCGGCATCGCTGGATTCGCGGCGACTGGCAATTGCTCCGCTGGCTGCTGCCCTGGGTTCCGGGGTCTACCGGACAACGCAGGAACACGGTCAGCGCCCTTTCCCGCTGGAAGCTCTTCGACAATCTCCGCCGCAGTGTGGTGCCGGTTGCGCTGACCATGCTCTTCCCGCTGACCTGGGTGTTCCTGCCGCTTCCCGGGTTCTGGACCCTGGCGATCATCGGCATCGTTCTGCTTCCCGGGCTATTCGCCTGCCTGCTGGATTTTGTGCGAAAACCCGCTGAAGTTCTGTGGGGGCAGCATCTGACTTCAAGCGCGCGCTGTGCTTCCACCCACATTTCGCAGGGTGCGTTTACGCTGGCGTGCCTGCCGTACGAGGCATACTTCAGCCTGGACGCAATCGTACGCACCCTCTGGCGGATGCTGGTGGCGCGCCGGATGTTGGAATGGAACGTGTCCGGCGAGGCAGGAAGCGGCGGCGGGAACAGCCTGCCGGAAGCGTGGCGAACCATGTGGATCGGCCCGGCGGTGGCGCTGGCCTCTCTCGCTTATCTCACGGCCTGGCGGCCGAGCGCCTTGCTGGTGGCGGGGCCGATTGCCGCGGTCTGGGTCATATCGCCGGGCATCGCCTGGTGGATCAGCCGGCCGGCGCCGCCCCGGGCGTCGCGTTTGACTGCCGAACAGACCGTCTTTCTGCGCAAGCTCGCCCGCAAGACCTGGGACTTCTTTGAGACCTTCGCCGGCCCCGAAGACAACTGGCTGCCGCCCGACAACTATCAGGAGCATCCGGTGGCCCGGATCGCGCACCGCACCTCTCCCACCAACATCGGGCTTTCCCTGCTGGCCAATCTCGCCGCGTACGATTTCGGGTACATCACGGCCGGCCAGCTCGCCGAGCGTACGGCGAGCGCCTTCCAGACCATGCAGACTCTGGAGCGGTATCGCGGTCACTTTTTGAACTGGTACGACACGCAGTCGCTGAAGCCGCTGCTGCCCATCTACGTCTCCACCGTGGACAGCGGGAACCTGGCGTCCCACTTGCTTACGCTTCGTCAGGGGCTGCTGGCGGCGCCGGACCAGAAAATCGTCAACCCGCGATTGTTCGACGGCCTCGACGATACGCTGGCCATCCTGGTGGACGCCAATGGAGGCTCGGTTCCCGCCGAGCTGGCTGCCGCGCAGGGCGAGTTGGAGGGCGTTCGCGAACGGCGCCCTGCAACGATAGCGGCGATCCGCCCGCTTCTGGAGCGCGTGGAGAAGGCGGCCACCAGCGCAGTCGACGGACCGTACCGTTTCGAGGCCCGCCGGTGGGCGAGGGCGCTGGCCGCTCAATCGAGGGCCGCGCTGCTGGAACTTGCCTTTTTGGCGCCCGACGGGATCGAAGGCATCCCCACCTTACGCGAAGTGGCGGCGTTGCCTGGGGACGCGCCGCAAGCCGAGCACGCCCGGGCGAGGATGGCAGCCACGGAGCGTCTGGCTCCGCAGGCCGGCGGGTTCGCGGAGATGGAGTACGACTTCCTCTTCGATCGCGCCCGTCATCTGCTGTCCATCGGTTACAACGTTGCCGAACACCGCGCCGACGCGAGCTACTACGATCTGCTGGCGTCGGAGGCCAGGCTGTGCAGTTTCGTGGGAATCGCCCAGGGGCACTTGCCGCAGGACAACTGGTTCGCCATGGGCCGCCTGCTGGTGACGGCCGGCGGCGAGCCGATGCTGCTCTCCTGGAGCGGCTCCATGTTCGAGTACCTGATGCCGCTGGTGATCATGCCGACCTATGAAAACACCCTCCTCGACCATACTTATCATGCCGCGGTGACCACGCAGATCGAGTACGGGGCACTTCGCGGCGTGCCGTGGGGCGTTTCGGAATCCGGATACAACGCGGTGGACGCCCATCTCAACTATCAGTACCGCGCGTTCGGCGTGCCCGGCACCGGTTTGAAGCGCGGCCTGGCCGACGATCTGGTGATCGCGCCTTATGCTTCCGCGCTGGCTTTGATCGTGGCGCCCGAGGCGGCCTGCCGCAACCTGGAAAAACTCTCGGAGGATGGCTTCGAGGGAACATACGGACTATACGAGGCAGTCGACTACACGCCTTCGCGTTTGCCCCGCGGACAGCTCCACGTGGTGGTCCGCTCGTTCATGGCGCATCACCAGGGCATGAGCCTGCTTTCGTTCGCGCACCTGCTGCTGGACCGTCCGATGCAGAAGCGGTTTGGAAGCGACCCGTTGTTTCAGGCGACCACGCTGCTGTTGCAAGAGCGCGTGCCGCGGGCCATCGCGGTCTATTCGCGGCTGGCGGAGGTTTCGGACCTGCGCGCCGGCGCGAACGGAGAGGAAACGCCAGTGCGCGTCATCCGCCACCCGGATACGCCGGCGCCCGAACTGCAGCTGTTATCGAACGGACGCTACCACGTCATGATCACCAACGCCGGCGGCGGGTACAGCCGGTGGAACGATCTGGCGGTGACGCGCTGGCGCGAAGACAGCACCTGCGACAATTGGGGCTCCTTCTGCTATATCCGCGCATTGCCTTCCGGCGAATTCTGGTCGGCCGCATTCCAGCCGGCGTTACAGCCATCGGACAGTTACGAAGCGATCTTCTCGGATGCGCGCGCGGAGTTCCGGCGCAGTGACCGCGGCTTCGACACGCATACCGAGATCGCCGTTTCGCCGGAGGACGATATCGAGTTGCGGCGCATCGGCATCACCAACACGTCGCGCTCGCGCAAGACGATTGAAGTAACCAGCTATGCGGAGGTGGTCCTGACGTCGGCGGCGGCCGATGCGCTGCATCCGGCGTTCAGCAACCTGTTCGTGCAGACGGAGATTCTGCGCGAGCAGCAGGCGATTGTCTGCACACGCCGGCCGCGCTCGCGCGAAGAACGCCCGCCCTGGCTGTGCCATCTGATGGCTGTCCACGGCGCGGAAGCCGATGAGGCTTCCTACGAGACCGACCGCATGCGCTTCATCGGCCGTGGGAACACGGTGGTCAACCCGCAGGCGATGACCGGCGCCGCCGGGCTCTCCGACAGCGAGGGAGCGGTGCTCGACCCGATTGTCGCGATCCGCCGCCGGATTACGCTGGATGCCGGCGAAAGCGTCACGGTGGACATTGTGACGGGCATCGCGGATACGCGGGAATCCGGCCTTCACCTGGTGGAGAAATACCGCGACCGCAGGCTGGCGGACCGGGTGTTCGAACTCGCCTGGACGCACAGCCAGGTGCTCTTGCGCCAGATCAATGCCAGCGAGGCCGACGCGCAACTCTACGGGCAACTGGCCGGCGCCATCGTGTATGCCAGCGCGGCATTGCGCGCCAGCGCCGCGGTGCTGGTGCGGAACCGCCGCGGGCAGAGCGGCCTGTGGGGCTATTCCATTTCGGGCGATTTGCCCATCGTGCTCCTGCAGATCGCCGACGGCGCCAACATGGAGTTGGTCCGTCAACTGGTCCAGGCCCAGGCGTACTGGCGCTTGAAGGGGCTGGCGGTGGACCTGATGATCTGGAACGACGATCACTCCGGCTACCGGCAGCAACTGCACGATCAGATCCTCGGCCTGATCTCGGCGGGCGCCGACGGCATCGTGAAAGACCGGCCCGGCGGCATTTTCGTGAGGCCGTCGGACCAGATTGCGGAGGAGGATCGCATCCTGCTCCAATCGGTGGCGCGCGCCGTCCTCATCGACAGCCGGGGCTCGCTGGCGGACCAGGTGGCAAGCGGAGAAACGCCGGAACCAGTGGTGGCGGGATTTAATCCCGTCCGGCCCTACCGGCCGGAGCACGCGATTCCCACCGCGCCGCGCCGCGACCTGATGTTCTTCAACGGATTGGGCGGATTCACCACGGATGGGCGCGAGTACATCATCACCACGACCGAGCGCCAGGTGACGCCGGCGCCATGGGTGAACGTGCTGGCGAACGCGGCCTTCGGAACCGTGGTATCGGAGAGCGGCCTGGCGTACACGTGGGCCGAAAACGCGCACGAGTTCCGCCTGACTCCGTGGGGCGACGATCCGGTGAGCGACACTTCCGGCGAGGCGTATTATCTGCGCGATGAAGAAACCGGGCATTTCTGGTCGCCCACGCCGCTGCCGTGCCGGGGCGTGGAGCCTTACGTGAGCCGGCATGGGTTCGGCTACAGCGTGTTCGAGCACAGCGAGGGTGGCATCCGCTCGGAAGTTTCGGTGTACGTGGCCACCGATGCGGCGGTGAAGTTCACCGTCCTGAAGATTCACAATAATTCGGGCCGCGAACGGAGGCTTTCCGCCACCGGCTATATGGAATGGGTGTTGGCCGACCTGAGGCCCAAATCGGCGATGCACGTGGTCACCGAGATGGACCCCGCGGGGGGGGCGATCTTCGCGCGCAATGCCTACAACACCGAGTTCGGCGGCCGGGTGGCGTACTTCGCCACCAGCGAAACGGACTACACCGTGACGGGCGACCGGCGGGAGTTTCTGGGACGCAACGGCACACTGGGCACGCCGGCGGCTATGGCCCGTGAGGGACTGTCCGGGAGACTCGGCGCGGGACTGGACCCGTGCGCCGCCATACAGGCCGCCTTCGATCTGGCGCCGGGGGAAGAGCGCGAGGTAGTCTTCACGCTGGGCGCCGCCGGCAGCGCGGAGGCTGCCCGGCAGTTGGCAGATCGGTTCCGCGGGGCCGCCCCCGCCCACACGGCGCTGGAATCAGTGTGGCAGTACTGGAAGCACACGTTAGGCGCGGTCAACGTGGATACGCCCGACGCGTCCATCAATATGTTGGCCAACGGCTGGCTTCTCTACCAGACGCTTTCCTGCCGTTTGTGGGCGCGCAGCGGATACTACCAGAGCGGCGGCGCCTTCGGTTTCCGCGATCAGTTGCAGGATGCCATGGCGCTGATCCACTCCGAACCTCGCCTGCTCCGCGAACATCTGTTGCTCTGCGCGTCCCGGCAGTTTCGCGAAGGAGACGTGCAGCACTGGTGGCACCCGCCCGAGGGCCGCGGCGTGCGGACGCACTGTTCGGACGACTATCTCTGGCTGGCGCTGGCGGCGTGCCGCTATGTGTCGAGCACCGGCGATACCGGAGTGTTGAACGAAACCGTGCGCTTCCTGGAAGGCCGGCCGGTCAACGCCGAAGAGGATTCCTACTACGACCTGCCTGGGCGTTCCGAGGAGACGGCCAGCCTGTACGACCACTGCACGCGAGCCATCCTGCATGGCCTGCGCTTCGGGGCGCACGGCCTGCCTCTGATGGGGTCGGGCGATTGGAACGACGGCATGAACCTGGTGGGGATCCATGGCAAAGGCGAAAGCGTCTGGCTGGGTTTCTTCCTCTGCGCGGTGCTGCGGGAATTCGCCGGCGTGGCCGAGGCGCGCGGCGATGCGGTGTTTGCCGAACGCTGCCGTCAGGAGTCGGCGCAACTGGGCGCCAACATCGAGCGCGAAGCTTGGGATGGCGGGTGGTACCGCCGCGCGTACTTCGATGACGGCGCGCCGCTGGGGTCGGCCGCGAACTCCGAATGTCAGATCGATTCGGTGGCACAGAGTTGGAGCGTGCTCTCCGGCGTGGGTGACGCGGCGCGCTCGCGGATTGCCATGAAGTCGCTGGACGAGCGATTGGTTCGCCGGGATCGCGGCTTGATGCAATTGTTGGATCCGCCATTCGACAAGGGCGATCTGAACCCGGGTTACATCAAGGGTTACCTTCCGGGCGTGAGGGAGAACGGCGGGCAGTACACTCACGCGGCAGTCTGGGCCGCCATGGCGTTCGCAAGGCTGGGCGACAACCAACGCGCCTGGCAGTTGTTCGACTTGATCAACCCGGTGAATCACACGAAATCCGCCACAGCGGTGGCCACATATAAGGTGGAACCGTACGTGGTGGCGGCGGATGTCTACGCCCTGTCGCCGCACATCGGCCGCGGCGGGTGGACCTGGTACACGGGTTCCGCGGGGTGGATGTACCGCCTGATCACGGAATCGCTGCTGGGGCTCCGGCTGGAGGTGGATCGTCTGCACTTCGAACCTTGCCTTCCCGCCGGGTGGGCAGGTTTCAAGGTGCATTACCGGTATCGCGAGACGGTGTACCACATCGCCATCCTGCAAGGACCCGGCGAGGCGGCGATGACCATTGATGGCGCACCGCGGCCATTCGGCGCGATTCCCCTGGTGGACGACGGGCGCGAGCACATGGTCGAACTGAGGTTGGGCCGATCCTGAAGCTGGGTTAGCGCAGCCCCAATACGGTTCACTTAAGGGCGCCCTAGCGACGCTTCCCATATGGCCGTGTCTGGGGAGCGCGCCGGCGGCACTCCCACGAGACTACCGGGCCGGGCAAGTCGGACGCGGTACGAACTGGAATACACGAAAACCGGCTACCCCCGGAATGTCAGGGCTACGGTCCAATTCGCAGACCTGAAAAGCCACATGCCACGACACCATTCCGACATAAATCGGGGACCGTTGCCGTCATGGGATCCCCCGGGAGCAGACGGGCGCAGCCAACACATTCCTACAACTCGGAAACCAAGGAGGTATCATGTGTAGGCTGCAACGCAAATGCAGCCTATTTTGCCTTTCGGCTTTATTTTTCGAACCGCCGCATCGATTTTCAGGAGAATACGATGACTCTTGGTCCCCCACTCGCTGCGCTTGTACTCTCGCTGCCTGCCGGTGCCTTGGCTCAGATCAGCGCCGAGGCGGAAACCGCGGCTGCCATCACGAGGATTGAGAAGCTCAATCCACAGATCCATGCCGTAATCGCAGTCGACCCAGACGCACTGGCGCAGGCCCGTGCGCTGGACCGGCAGCGGACGGCTCGGGGCCCGCTGTTCGGCCTGCCCATCCTAATCAAGGACAACATTGAATCGAAGGGGAGCATGCCCACGACTGCCGGGAGCCTCGCGCTCAAGGACAACGTCACCGGGCGCGATGCCACCCTCGTCCAACGGCTGAGAGCAGCCGGGGCCGTGATATTGGGAAAAACCAACCTCTCAGAGTGGGCAAATATTCGCTCGAGTGCCTCGATCTCCGGCTGGAGCGCGGTGGGCGGCCAGACTCGCAACCCGTTCGCCCTCGACCGCAATCCCTGCGGCTCCTCTTCCGGCTCAGGCGCAGCGGTAGCGGCGGGCATGGTTTCCGCGTCTATCGGAACCGAAACTGATGGTTCCATCACCTGCCCCGCCTCGATCAACGGGATCGTCGGGCTGAAGCCTACTGTAGGCCTCGTCAGCCGCACACACATTGTGCCAGTCAGCCACAGCCAGGACACCGCTGGCCCGATGACTAAGGATGTCCGAACCGCCGCGCAGGTGCTTGCCGCAATCGCCGGGTCGGACGCTGCTGATATCGCGACCAGTGATGCCGACGCACATAAGACTGACTATCTCGCCGCGCTCGACGCCGGTGCGCTGAAGGGAAAGCGCATCGGGGTGCTGCGCTTTGCCGCAGGTTGGTCGGCCCCGGTCGACGCGTTGTTCGAACACGCCCTGGAAGTCCTGAAAGCCCAGGGAGCGACATTGGTGGAGATAAAAGAATTCGAGGATCGCCAGCGCATCGGCAAGGAAGAGGCAAAGGTACTCCACACCGAACTGAAAGCCGATCTCAACGCTTACCTCGCCACCACGCCGGCGGCAGTGAGGACTCGCACCTTGGCCCAGATCATCGCATTCAACAAGGAAAACGACGCCACCGAGATGGCGCTATTCGGACAGGAAACATTCGAGAAAGCGGAGGCGACCAAGGGGCTGGACGACCCCGATTACAGGGCAGCGCGCGCCCTGTCCTTCCAGATGGCAGGCCCCGGGGGCATCGACCGCATGCTCGCCGCCAATGATGTCGTGGCTCTGGTCTTTCCCACCATGCCTCCAGCGTGGAAGATCGACGCCGTTAACGGCGACCAAATCTCCGGCTCCGGCGCAGGAGACCTTGCCGCGGTGGCGGGCTACCCACACCTCACAGTGCCGATGGGAGCGGTGAAACGACTGCCCGTGGGTCTTTCATTCGTCGGCCCTGCCTGGAGCGAGGCGCGACTACTGGGCTTGGGTTATGCCTATGAAGTGGCAGCCAAGGTGAGGCTCGTCCCAGGAATGATTCCCTCCATCGAAGAGGCTCCCGAGATACTGAAGCACCTCCAGCCTGCGGAGAAATAAACAGGCGCTATTAGGGCTGCGGGCGTCCCATTCTCCTTCTGGCCGTCATCGGCGGTACAGCGGGTGCGACATTTGCCCGCCAGATGGTGACGCGCCCCATATGTCGCGATCTGGGAAACCAGTCTTCCTCGCGCGATCAACCGACCGTCCACGTTCGATCATTCGATCCCTTAAGTGAACCGTATTGAGTCTAGCCCGGAGTCTGAAGACTCGTGCTCCGTTCATCGCCCGTTCATCTATAATCCGTCATAATCTCTTGCAGGTAACGTGTGTTCTAATTGACGAGACCCCCCGAGGAGGTATCAGATGCGACGAGTTTGCCAGATGTTCGCGGCGGTTATCGCGATCGTAGTGTTCACTGTCTTTGCCCAGCAGGCGCCCACCGCCGGGCCTTACAAAGTATTGAAAACGGCCAAGGTCGGCGGTGACGGCGGCTTTGACTACGTGTATGCCGACGACGCTGGACGCCGCCTGTACATCCCGCGCACCGGCGCGACTCCGCGCATCACGGTTTTCAATCTCGATACCCTGGAACCGGTTGGCGAAATCCCTCAAGCCAGCGCCCGTGGAGCCGCGGTCGACCCCAAATCGAATCACGGCTTCGGCAGCAGTAAGCCCGTTGTGATGTGGGATACCAAAACTCTGGCGACGATTAAGACGATCGATGTACAAGGCAACCCGGATGGCATTCTCTTCGACCCGTTCAATGAGCGGGTCTGGGTTTTCAGTCACAGCCAGCCCAATGCAACGGTGATCGACGCGAAGGACGGATCGGTCGTGGGCACGCTCGATTTGGGCGGGGCTCCGGAGCAAGCCGTTACCGACGGGAAGGGTCACCTGTATGTCGATCTCGAAGACAAGGACAAGATTGCCGCCGTGGATGCCAAAACACTCAAGGTGACTGCGCAGTATGATCTTGCCGGCAAGGGTGGCGGGCCGGGCGGGCTGGCATTCGACGTGAAGAATCACATCCTCTTCGCCACATGCCACGACCCCGCCACGATGGTCGTGCTCAATTCAGAGAACGGTACAATCCTCGCCACCCTGCCCATCGGCAGCGGCACCGATGGCGCCACGTTTAATCCCAAGACCATGGAAGCGTTCAGTTCCAACGGCGATGGCACGCTGAGCGTCATCAAGGAAAACAGCCCTACCAGCTTCGTGGTGGAACAGAACGTGCAGACCATGCCGCGCGCCAAGACGCTGACGTTGGACAGCAAGACGAACCACATCCTGCTGATCGCCGCGGAATTCGGTCCGCCGCCGGCCCCGCCCGCGGACGCACCCAAGGATGCGCAGAAGAAGGGTGGTGGCCGTGGCCGCGCTCCGATGCTGCCGGATTCGTTCACCATTCTGGTGATTGGGAAGTAAGCAGAGGCAGCGTGTTGGTGCCGAATTGAGGTTGCTCCACTCACTGGCCATCGCCTTCCTGCTCTCGCAAGGCCTGTTCGCCCAGACTGCGTCGCTTCGCGGGCAGGTTATCGACGAGAGCGGTGCGCTGATTCCCCGTGCCAGGGTAACGATTAACGGCCCTACAGGCGCGATAAAGAGCGCGGAGGCGGACGACAACGGGTCCTACACATTCAGCGGCGTGGCGCCCGGCGAATACACGGTGCAGGCGTCGGCGCCGGAATTATCGCAGGCCCAACCGGTGAAAGTGATGCTGCGGGCCGGCTCGCAGTCGCTGAACCTGGTGTTGACGGTGGCGTCGATTTCGGAGAAGCTGACGGTGCAGGATACCGCCGGTCAGGCGCTGAGCACCGATTCCTCGAGCAGCGCCGGCGCCGTGGTCCTGCGCGGCGCCGACCTGGAGGCGCTTTCCGACGACCCGGACGACCTGGCAGCCGACCTCTCCGCGCTGGCAGGGCCCTCGGCCGGTCCCAACGGCGGATCCATCTTCGTGGACGGCTTCAGCGGCGGGCAGCTTCCGCCGAAGGAGTCGATCCGCGAGATCCGCATCAACCAGAACCCGTTTTCGCCGGAGTACGACAAGCTGGGCTACGGCAAGATCGAGATCTTCACCAAGCCGGGCTCCGACAAGTATCGTGGGACGGCGCAATGGAACTACGCCAACGACTTTTGGAACACGCGCAACCCGTACTCGCCCACCAAGGCGCCCTTCCTGCTGAATGAATTCGAAGGCAGCGCCGGCGGCCCGCTGACGAAGCGATCGTCGTTCACCGTCGATGCGCAGCGCAACATGGTGGATAACGGTTCCATCGTCAACGCCGTCACCGTGAATCCGCAGACGCTGGCGACAGAAGCGTTCGCCGGCCTCATCACCACGCCCGGCCGCTTCACGAACATCAGCCCGCGGGTGGACTACCAACTCGGCGGCAACCATACGCTGATGTTCCGCTACGGGATTACGCACTCCGACGTGCGCGACAACGGGATCGGCGGCTTCGACCTGGAATCGCGCGGGTACCATTCCCAGTTCACCAACCAGACGGTGCAGGCGGCGGACACCGTGCTGATCGGTACGGCGGTCAACGAGACGCGCTTCCAGTATTACCGCAGCGCCACGCAGGGCATCGCCAATAGCGTGAGTGCCGCGACGCTGGTGCTGCAATCGTTCAACGGTGGCGGATCGGCGCTGGGTCGCACCTTCGACACACAGAACAGCTACGAGTGGCAGAATTACACCTCGATGCTGAAAGGCCGGCACTCCTGGCGGTTCGGCGTGCGGCTCCGCGGCCAGACCGACGACAGCGTCTCGCCGCAGAATTTCAACGGAACGTTCACGTTCGGCGGCGGCGGGGTGGCGCCCGTGCTGGATGCGCAGAAGCAGCCGGCGCTGGGCGCGGACGGCCAACCGCTGCTGGCGCCGATCTCCTCCATCGAGCGCTACCGCCGGACGCTGCTCTTCCAGCAGGCCGGGTATACACCGGCGCAGATCCGCGCACTGGGCGGAGGCGCCACGCAGTTCACGATGAGCGCCGGCGTGGCCGAGCTGGCCGTCCAACAGTGGGACATGGGAGTCTTCGGGGGCGACGAATGGCGCGTGCGGCCGAATCTCACGGTCAACCTGGGACTGCGCTACGAGGCGCAAACCAACATGCACGACTGGCGTGACATAGCGCCCCGCCTGGCGTTTGCCTGGGCGCCGGGCGCCGGCGGGCAGAAGCGCGCCAAAACCGTGCTGCGCGCCGGCTTCGGCATTTTCTACGACCGCTTCGGGCTCGCCAATACGCTGGCCGCGCGGCGCTTCAATGGGTTGGTGCAGCAGCAGTATGTGATCGCGAACCCGGATTTTTTCCCCAGCGTGCCGTCACCCGCCATGCTGCAGGGGTCCCAATCCACGCAGACGATCCAGATGACCGACTCGCACATGCGGTCGCCCTACATCCTGCAATCGGCTGTCACGCTGGAGCGGCAGTTGCCCGCCAACACCACGATGGCGGTGACCTTTACGAACTCGCACGGTCTGCACCTCCTCCGCTCGCAGGACATCAACGCGCCATTGCCGGGCACGTACAATCCGGCGCTGCCGGACAGCGGGCTGTTTCCTCTGGGGCATCCCGGTCCGGTTCAGTTGATGGAATCCTCCGGCATTTACCGCCAGAACCAGGTGATCGCCAACGCGAACACAAAAGTGAACGCCGGGCTTTCTCTGTTCGGCTTTTACGTGTACAACCATGCCATGAGCAACACGGATGGAATCGGCACCTTTGCGGCGAATCCGTACAACTCCGCGGGCGAGTACGGACCGGCGTCCACGGACGTGCACCACCGCTTCACCGTCGGCGGGTCGATCAATTTGCGGTGGGCGGTGCGCATCAGCCCGTTCGTGGTGGCGCAAAGCGGCGCGCCGTTTGACATCACGGCGGGCCACGACCTGTACGGCACCACGCTGTTCAATGGACGGCCGGGTGTCGCGACCGATCCCTCCAGGCCGGGCTTGATCCAGACGACGTACGGCCTGCTGGATCCGAATCCCGTGCCGGGCGAGCGGTTGCTCGCGCGCAACTACGGACGCGGCCCGGGGCAGTTCAATGTGAACCTGCGAATCGCCAAAACGATCGGCTTCGGCAGGGAGCGCGGCGGATCCGGCGACCCGCGTACCGGCGCTCCCACGGGACAAGGCGCGGCTCTGGCGGCGGCCACCGGCCGCGGATTGGGCGGGCTGATCGGCAGCCCTTCCACTTCGCACCGCTACAACCTGAGCATCGGGATGTCGATACGGAACCTGCTCAATCACACCAATCCGGGACCGATTATCGGCAACATCACCTCACCGTACTTCGGCTTCGCAAATCAGATTGCGGGCGGCCAGAACGGCGAAGGGTTTTACGAGACGGCCAACAATCGCCGGTTGGAATCGCAGATTAAGTTCACGTTTTAGCGGCCGCTGCGAGACAATGTATGTCTGTCCACAGGGCTCCGCCGGAGCTTTTCCGGCGTCCCGGTTGGGAAAGGGAGCACCATGCTGAGACGCAATTTTCTGACTACCGCCCTGGGACTGCCGATGGCCGGCATTCTCGCGCCGTTAGAGAAACTGACGGCCGCCGACCTTGGCAAGGTCCGCATCGCCGATATCAAGATCAGGCCCGCCGGGGCTCACACGCAGATCCGCATCGATACCGACGCCGGCATCTCCGGCTACGGCGAATCCGGCGTGACACTCTCCATGATGAAGGGATGGATGGAGGTCTACAAGCCCATGCTGACGGGCCAGGATCCCCTGGCCATCGGGTACCACTGGCACCGCATGTCCACCCTGATGCACACCTACATGGCCCGCATCCCGGCGCTCAGCGGCATCGACATGGCTCTGTGGGACTTGGCCGGGCGCCTGCTCAACCTGCCGGTATACCGCTTGCTGGGCGGCCCATTTCGCGAGCAGGTCCCCGTATTCATCAACAGCGAGCCGCGCAACATGCTCGACCCCAAATCGGTCAAGGACTGGGCCGATCAGTTCCGCGCCAGCCCGCTGGGTTTCCGGGCCACGAAGATCAACACGCACACCATCCTGGGAATTCCCATGGGGCGTTACACCACGGCCCTCTCGGCGCAGGATCTCAACAAGCTGCGCACCTCCTTCGGCAACGTCCGCAAGGAACTGGGTCTGGACTACGACATCATGGTCCACTGCCATAACGAGTACGATCTGGCCAGCGCCAAGGCCATCGCCCGGAGTGTGGAAGACATCCAGCCCAAGTGGTTCGAAGATCCTCTGCCGCCGCAGTTCTCCGACAGTTGGGTAGCCCTCAAGCGCGAATGCCGGGTGCCTCTGTTGACCGGCGAGAAATGCGAAATGCCCCAGGGCTTCTATCCCTTCCTGAAAGAACAGGCGGTGGATTACATTTACCCCGACATCGCCTTCTGCGGCGGCATCACGGCGTTTATGAAGATCGCTGCCACGGCGTCTTTGTTCCGCATCCCGGTAGCCACGCACAACGTGGGTGGCATTCACCTGACTATGTCGTGCATCCAGGTGGGCCTTTCGATCATGGACTTCCTCACCAGCGAAACCGCCATGGGCGGCCCCGGTGGCGGGGTCCTCGCGTTGGCCAGCAATCCACCGGTGGTGAAGGGCGGTTTCGCCCAGCGTCCGGAGGCGCCCGGACTCGGCGTGGACGTGAACGAAGAGGTCTTCCGGCAGCGCCAGACCGCGCGCGGCGGCACATTCCAGGATTGGATTTGAGCCGGCGTTGCCGGTCAGTGAAGAAATCGTGTCGCCACGATTTCGGCGCCGGCCGCCGAGCCGCCCACAACCTTGCAGCGGATCAGCGCTTCGAAAAATACGCGGCGCGGTGAACCATCGGCGCGGATTTTCAGGGCGGAGCGCAGCATGGCGCGGCCTTCGTCGGTAGAGACCAGCATGCCCGCGGCTTCCGTGCCCTCCTGTCGCAGACCTTGCAGGATGAGCACGTTCCCGTGGCCGCCGGCGGAAGGCAGAAGGGCCACGGCGGCATAGTCTTCGCCGCTCGAACCGGTGATGCCGATTCCCGAATAGCGATCCCTCTCGCCAGGGCCAGGGTGCCGGTTCACGATGCTGCCGAGCGTGCCGGGGGCCTTCACGACGACGAAATTCAACCGGTCTTCGAAAAGCGAGACCCAGGGATTGCCTGCCGGGCTGCCGACGAAGATGAAATTGCCGTCCGCCAGATCGTGGGTCTTTAGATCCCGCGCCCCCCGCAGCCAGATTCGATTGGCGCCGCCGAACGCAGGGATCAGGCGGTTGGCCAGAAGGGAGTCGGCATACGAAACAAACTGCGTGCGGGACAGGTAAGCCGCCAGGTGCGATTCGCGCGGGCTGCTGTCCGCCGGATTGGCGCTGGCGGGATACCGCGCGCTGAGATATTCTTCGAGATCGATGATTCTGCCGTTGAGGAGGCAGAAGAGGCCATAGTTAATATCCGAAAGCACCACCTGCGTCTGGGAATGCGGATCGAAGACCTCCGACAACGGCCAGGATGGCGGCGGCGGAGTCGAGGGTTGCCACCGCGCCACGAGGTATCCGACTGCGACACAGAACACGGCGCCGCCCGCCAGGAGCGCAATTTTGCGCCAACCCGGCCGGGGCAAAGCGGGCGGCTCCGCAGCGGGCGCCAGCATCTGCACGGATGGACGGAATTGGGGGGCGTAGCTCCCTTTGGGAAGGTCGATGACCAGCGAATCCTCGCGGCCGTACCTGTCGTAGTATTCGTGAAGCCGCATGCGAAGCAGGCGGGCGTTGGCGCGCACGCTGCTGTCCTCGGTGGGGCTGTAGTCAGCCGACTTCCCGAAAAGGAAATGCCCGATTCGCTGCTCGGTTAGCTGGCAGGCCCGGCCCTGGATGCTTTCTTCCACGAGGTAGAAGAGTAGCGAGCGAAGACGTTCGGTTTTTTGGAACGGCGGACTGGCAGCGATACGCTGGGCGAGCAGCCTGCGTTCATCGGAATCGATTCGGCCTTCGGTCGACCTGGCTTCCGTCAAGTTGCCCATGCTACGGCTCGATACGCGGAGTCAAGTACACCATATCACAGGTTAATTCACACTTTTCACCTTGATAACACATGTGAAAACCTTTTATTACGGCTCTGGTTAGGCCAGAATCCTGAACAGCCAGGGAAACTGAGGGCTCTGAGCTTCAGGAGAAAACATGACCAAGTATCGTCTTTACGCGATTGGGCTCTTGTTAGGCGCAAGCGGATTCGCTCAACTCGACCGCGGAACCATCACGGGCATTTTGACGGATAGTTCCGGCGCCCGCGTGCCGGGTGTGCGGGTCGCAGCCAAGAACACCGCCACCAACGCGATTTACGAAGCCGCGACTACCAGCGCCGGTGAGTACACCGTCGTTAATCTGCCTTCGGGCACCTACGACGTCACGTTTGAGGCCAGCGGGCTCAAGAAACTGGTGCGTTCGAAGGTCTTGCTTGCGGTTTCCGAAACGGTGCGCATCGATGCCGTGTTGCAGGTGGGCGATACCAAGGAGACCGTTGAGGTCACCGCTCAGCAGGGATCGCTACAGACGGAAAGCGCCGTCACCGGACAGTTCATCGAGAACCGGCAGGTGGTGGATATGCCGCTTAGTTTTAGCGGCGGGCGCAATCCCCAGAACTTTGCCTTCCAGTTGGGTGCGGGAGTTTCCGGCGGATCCGGCGGCGCCTACGTGAACGGCACCTCGTCGTTCGGGTCGGCGGTTCTCATCGACGGAGCTACCGCCACGGGGTATCGCTCGGGAGACCTCTCGCAGGACAGCCCCTCGCCGGAAGCCGTGCAGGAGTTCAAGACCGAGACCAGCGGGATGAGCGCCGAATACGGACGGGCGATGGGCGGGGTCTTCAATTTCGTGATGAAGTCGGGGGCCAACCAGATCCACGGAACCGGCATGGGCGCTCTGCGCAACGAATCCATGGACGCGCGGTCTTTTTCCAACAACTACTATAACTTGCCTAAAACGCGCGACCGGCAGAACGACGAAGGCGGCTCTTTCGGCGGCCCGGTTTACATTCCTAAAATCTACAACGGCAAGGACAAGACCTTCTTCTATTTCGCCTACGAACGCTTTCACACCTCAACCGGCGGGGCAAGCACACCCAATCAGATGGTGCCGCCGCCTTCCTGGCTGAACGGCGACATGAGCGATTACCTTACCTCGCAGTCCGTGGGTAAGGACGCGCTCGGCAACAGCGTACTCCGCGGCGCGATCTACGATCCGGATACCACGCAGACGGTCAACGGACAAACCGTGCGCTTCATGTTCCCGGGGAACATCATTCCGGCGAGCCGCATCTCCACCGTATCCAAGCGGGTGATCGCCCTGATGGCGAAGGATTACCCTGCCACCGTGCCGGGCCCCAACGGAGATTTCCTGCTGGCCAACAACGCGTTTGCCGGGTACGATACCTGGCAGAACTACACCCAGATGTCCGTGAAGGCCGACCACAACATCGGCAGCCGGAACCACCTCTCGGGATCGCTGGCGCGAACCTCGCAGCCTTATTACAACGCGGCGGCATCGGGCATCCACGTGTGGAACTCCGCACTGCAGTACGGCGGCCCGTTCACCTCGGCCATCATCAAGCCGGTGAACACCTACTTTATCCGTATCGCCGACGACCACACCGCCACGCCCACCGTCTTCAACCACTTTGGCATCTACGTCAACCGGGTCACCAATTCGATCCAAAACCTGCACCAGAACGACCCCAACCCCTTGTTGGTGCCGAATACGCCGACCACGAATACGCCGCAGGTCAACTGGAGTGGCGGCGACCGCTTCAGCCTCACCAACCTCGGCCAGGACAAGATGAGCGATTCGGTGAAGTCTCTCACTTACGGCTGGCAGGACACGATTTCCTGGGTGAAAGGCCGCCACACGTTGAAGTTAGGCGTGGAGTACCGGGTTTACAAGCTGAATTACTACCGCCAGACCGATCCGGGCAGTTACACTTTCAGCGTAAACCAGACCGGCATGCCGGGTCTCACGCAGTATACCGGCCATCCCTTCGCGAGTTTCCTGCTGGGAGACGTCAATAATGCCAGCATCACCATCACCACTCCCACCATGGCCATCTACAAATCCTGGGGGGCATTCGTGCAGGACGATTTCAAGGTGAGTCCCACCTTCACGCTGAATCTCGGCATGCGGTGGGATTATGCGCCGGTGCAGACCGAGGAGCACAATCGCCTGTTCAGCTTCAGCCCCACCGCGACCGACCCGGCCACCGGCCTGCCGGGCGCGCTGATCTTCGCGGGCAACTGCCAGGTCTGCAACCAACATTCGGGCTTTGTGGACAATACCTATCACAATTTTGGCCCGCGCATCGGTTTTGCCTGGCAGGTCGCCCGGAAATCCACCATCCGCGCGGGTTACGGCGTCTTCTTCGCCGACCGGGCTCCCAACGACTACTTCGGCGATCCGACCGGCGCCACCACCAACAACGGCTGGGGATGGGGCGCGGCCAACGTGGTGAATTATCCCAACAACAACATGCCCGCATTNNGTACAACCAGTCGTGGAACCTCAACCTGCAGCGCGAACTGCCTTTTGGCCTTTTGGCGGACATGGGCTACGTGGGCACCAAGGCCTCCGCTTTGGAGGCCAATGCCTTGGGCCTTCTCAACCAACTCCCGCCCTCGGCGCTGGCTCTGGGAAGCACGTTGAGCAACACGGTGACCAGCCAGGCGGCTATTCCAGCGGCGGCACAGGCGCTGGGTGCGCGCTATCCCTACGGCTCCACCGGCCAATCGGTTGCCATCTGGCAGACGCTGCTTCCCTTCCCGCAACTTTACGGCGGCGCCACGGCGGGCGGCTGGAACGCCCCGCTCGGCTTCTCCAACTACAACGCTCTCCAGGTGCAGCTCAACAAGCGCTTCTCGCACGGACTCAGCTGGATTGCGAATTACACCTTTTCCAAGGCTATTTCCAACGTCTCGAACCTCTATTACAACGGCACGGGCAACCCCATGGTGGCCAGCAACCTGGCCTTGCAGAAGGCTATCTCCTCGTACGACCAGCCGCAGGTGGTCAAGGTGGGCGTCAACTACGATCTGCCGTTCGGCCGCGGAAAGTCGTTCGGCCACGACATGAACCGCTGGCTGGATACGGCCGTGGGCGGCTGGAAGATTCTGTATATCGGCAACTACAACAGCGGGACTCCGCTGAGTTTCGGCGCCAACGCCGCCGCGTCGGGCACGAATCTGAGCACCAATCGCGCGTCCCTGACCAATCCCGCGGGTACGGGCGTGGGAATTCCATTCGATTCTTCCTCGTTCAACATGGCGGTGCTCACGGCTCCCAGCAGCCAAAACCAATACCTCAACAAGCAGTACATCGTGCAGCCGGCGCCATATACATTCGGCACGTCGGCTCCTTATGTAGCGCAAATCCGCGGCTTCTGGGGGCGCACCGAGAACATCGCCATCCAGAAGAACTTCGCGTTCAAAGAACGGGCGCGTTTCCAAATGCGCCTGGAGACGTTCAACGCCTTCAACCGCCACACCTTCGGCGGCATCCAGACGAACCCGAACGCTACCACGTTTGGGCAGGTTACCTCGGTGAGCGGCAACCGCACGGTGCAGTTGGGCGCCCGGGTAGACTTCTGAGCAGTGACGAGGCAGGTCCCGGCCTGCCTCGTTCTTCAGGCCCCAGATGCGAACTTTTGTTGTCCTCCTGGCGGCTTGCGCCGCCGCTACCGCGCAATCCGGCGCCAACCGGATCGCGGTCTTCCAGGACGATCTTCCTGGTCTCGACCCCAGCGCGATGCAGGCTGCGGTCCGCGTGCTGGAGCGTGCTTCCCTCGCGTACACCCCCATCCACCTTGCCGAGTTGAGCTCGCCCGAGGCGTTCAACGCCGCGCGCTTCGATACGCTGATCCTGAACCACTCCGATCATCTGGCAGCTTCCGCGCGTGAAAACCTTCTGGACTATCTGAAGGCAGGCGGCGACCTGGTTCTGCTTGGCGGGTCCGGCTTCGTGCACCGCCAGAGCATGCCACTGCCCGCGTTCAGCCGGTACGAGCCCTACGCGCTCGACGGCATCGAAGCCGTCGATACCGTGGCCGGCCAGGACGTTGTTTCCAGTGTGGAAGCGCGCGGCCATTACGCCGGCTGGTCGGCGGTAGGTTTCACCCGCCGCGCGGCGAAATTCATTCCTCTTCTGGCGGCCAAGGATCGCTACGGACGGACTCGCGGATGGGCGTGCGGGTTGCTCACCCACTATGCCGAGTACCCTGGATCCAACTGGCTGCTTTTCGGCATCGACACCCCGGCGTTCTACTCGTCCGACGCGTTCGCGCGGTCGCTGACCGCGGCCTTGGGGCGGATGCGCGGCGAAGACCTGTGGAAAGCCGCCCAGGCCGAGCACCAGAAGGCCATGGCGACCCGCATCCGCCTCACCACTCCGGCGCCGGCGGGTTTCGTGCATGCCAGCTCCGACGGCAAACGCCTGCTGACTCCCGACGGCAAGCTGCTCTTCCTGACGGGTGTGAACTATCATCGCGGGCTCGACCAGGGCGAATGGTCGCAGGGCACGTTCGACGACACGGTCTTTGAAGACGATTTCCGCAAAGCGCACGAGGCGGGAATCAACTTCATGCGCCTCGGACCGGCCGCGCGCTTCTACGATTCGCCGGAAATCGTGCGCGAATGCGCGCGCAAGTACGGCATCTATTTGATCATTATTTTGAATTGGGGCACGCGCCGCGACTTCGTGGCCAACGCGGAGCGCGTCGCGCAGATGTACGCCGACGAGCCCATGGTGCTGGGCTACGACCTGCAGAACGAACCCGCGCCGGAGGCTCTTGCCGGACTCTCGTTCGATGGCAATCCCAGCCCGGCGCTGGCGTTTCAGAAAGACAAGCCGCCGGCGGAAGCGTTGGCCGCCTTCCGCGCGCTCTGGCCCAAGGCCTGGGAACGCGACCTGCGCGGCTCGGCCAGCACGTTTCCGGGCTTCTTCGAAAAGCCCACCTCCGCCGAGTACGCTGGCTACCGCGATGCCATGGACCAGACGCTTTCCCAGTGGATCGCACGCCATATCGAGGCCATCCGCAAGTACGACACGCACCACCTCATCTCGGTGGGCTACAACACCATCCTGGCGGTGCTGCCGGCCAATCGCCAGCTCGATTTTCTGACCCATCACGTGTACGAATCGCCGTTCTCCTACGAATCCGTGATGATCAACCTCACCACCATGGATCGCCTGGCGCACCTGTGGCCCGACAAGCCGTTCACGCTGGGAGAGTTCGGCTACACCAATGGCCTCGTGACCAATGACGGGCGGTATCTGGACTTCCACACTTCGGCGGTCGGCGAGATGGCGCATTACCTCTACGCGCTGGCCAAGGGCTATAGCGGCGTCACCAAGTGGGTGCTTACCGACTGGCACTGGGACATCATCGGCAAGGCCGGCGACCGCGGTCGCGCCACGCAGATTTACGAAGCCTATTTCGGGATGTACTACTACGACGGCCACGCGCCGGGCCTGGAGCGGGCCAAGCCGATCGTGCCGGCGGTGCGGTTCCTGCGGGACTACGTGGACGGTGGGGGCCAAGGCGGGGAGATTCAGATTGTCCGCGCGCCAAACGCGATTGGCGCCGGCTACGTGTACCGCGCGCCAAACGCGCTGTTCGTGGGCGATGGCCATTACCGGTCGGCGGGCCTGGAATTCACGGCGGAGCACCCGGCCAATGTAATGCTGAGCTGGAAGGGCTCCGAACTACGGGCGATGTCCACGGCGGACGCGGAGATCGCGATCGACCCGAAAACGTTTCTGCCGGGCGTGCCGCCCGAGACACTGGGCGTGTCCGGCCACTGCGGACAGTGGAAGTTGCAGGGCGGCCGAATTGTCATTACCGCTCTCGAGGGCGAGTCGCTGACGATTGCGGCACGGAGGTAGATCATGCTGAAGATGCAAGCTGCGATGGGCGCGATTGTCGGTTTGGCGCTGGCCGCGGAGGTTCCACCGCGAATGCCCATGCCGACGGACTACGCGCAGTCGATTCAGGCCCGCTGGCTCGCCAAACCGGTTCTGGCCTCGAAGCTGCTGGACGATGCCGAGAGCCTGGACACGTGGCAACTCCTGAATGTCGATCAGGCAAAAGGCGAGATCTCTCTCACCAGCGAGCACGTCAAGAGCGGCAAGACCGCGCTCCGCCTGCGCTGTCCCACCGTCGGCGACAAACCCGTTCCCACCAGCCGCTACTACGGCACCACCACGGCGCGGCGCGTGGTTCGCGGGGAGGACTGGTCGGAATGGAACCGTGTGTCGGCGTGGGTCTATCCCGACCTGCCGGGGTTCCGTGTGGTCTCCCTGATCATGCAGTTCAACAACGAGGGCGCCGAACACGTCCCCGATGCCTACCGCAAGATGGGCATCAACTACGTCATTCTCCGCAATCGCGAATGGAACCACGTGGTGTGGGAAGTTGCCAACCTGCCTCGCGACAAAGTGACCGGAATCGATTTCTCCTATCGCATGCAGGGCATGGAGCCCGGCGCCACGAGCATGGCGCAATTCGATATCGACCGGGTCGAACTGGAAAAGGTCAAGCCCGATCATTACGAAGGATGGGACGTAGCCGCCGGCGAAATCTCCTTCAGCCAATCCGGATACCAGACCGGCGCGCCGAAGAATGCCATTGCGAGCGACTTGAACGCCACCGCATTTCAACTGGTGAATACCAAAACCAACTTGCCGGCGCTCTCGGGCAAGGTGAGTACCGTGGCGTCCAAAATCGGCAAGTTCCAGGTGATGGATTTTTCCAGCTTCCGCGAGCCCGGAACGTACTTCCTGCGCGCCGGTGGGCGGACTACCAAGCCCTTTCCCATCGGCGACGACACCTGGAAATCGAGCCTCTGGAAGGCTATCAACTTCTTCTACGTGGAGCGTTGCGGGTACGCAATTCCCGGGGTCCACGACATCTGCCACCGCGACTGGGTCATGGTGCACGGCGACCGTAAGATCGTCGCCAACGGCGGATGGCACGACGCCGGCGACCTCTCGCAATCGCTGGGCAACACCGCGGAAGCCGCCTATGCCATGTTCAGCCTCGCCGAGCGCATGCAGAAGCACAACGAAGATCCGGCGCTGCTGGCACGTCTGACCGAAGAGGCCAAATGGGGATTGGACTGGCTGCTCAAAGTCACCTTCCACGACGGCGCGCGCCCGGGTTTCTCCACACTGGACCGGTGGACCGACGGCATTATCGGCAACTTCGACGACATGGCCGCTCAAGCCGGCAACAATCCGGGATCGAACATCTCGGCCGCGGCAACGGAGGCCATTGCGGCTCGCGTGCTGAAGGCGTCGGATCCTATTCTCGCGGGCTACAGCCTGAAGCAGGCGGAGGAGGACTGGGGATTTGCCATGGCTGCCATGGCTGCCACGGGCAGCGGACAACGGGGCGGCAGTCCGGTGGAGATGGCCGGCCACACCATCATCGCCGCGCTGGAACTGGCGCAAACCACCGGTGACCGCAAGTACGCGGACAAGGCGTTCGCTCTCGCCCGCACCATTACCGATTCCCAACAGCGCAGTTTTCTCGCCGGCCTGGACTACCCCCTGGCAGGCTTCCTGTACACCGGCCCGGATAAGTCGCGCGTGCTGCGCTACTCGCACCCGAGCCACGAATCGGCGCCCATCGTCGCCCTGGTCCGCCTGTGTGAGCTATACCCGGACCATGCGGATTGGATGAAGTGGTATTCGGCCGTGACGCTCTACTCCGAATACTTCCACAAGGCCATGGCGAAGTTCACCGAACCGTACGGCATGCTGGCCAACTCGGTTTTCAAAGACGACGAGTACCTGCAGCAACCGGAGCGCGGCGGACAGGGCGCAACCCGCGACGCATTTCGCGAACAGGTCCTCAACGGAGTAAAGGTTGGCGACCACTATTTCGTGCGGCTGTTCCCGGTGTGGTTCGAATTTCGCGGCAACAACGGCACCATGCTGGCATCGGATAAAGCCATCGCCGCGGCATCGCACCTTCGCGGCAGTCTGGAACTGGCCGGCCTGGCGGAGCGCAACATGCAGTGGGTGGTGGGGCGCAACCCATTCGTCGAGAGCCTGATGTGGGGCGAAGGGTATGATTACGCGCCCCAATACACCGCCATGTCGGGAGATATCGTCGGCTCGCTTCCCGTGGGCATTCAGAGCCATCGCAATGCCGACGCGCCGTATTGGCCCACCGAGAACTGTCATAACTGGAAGGAAGTCTGGGTGCATCCCGTGGGCCGCTGGATCTGGTTGATGCGCGATCTCGCCGGACCGGCCCAAGTGAGCGGAACAATCAAAGCGGCGCCGGCGCAGCCCGTGCAGTTTCGCGAGATCTCCTCCGGCAAGCTGACACAGGTCGCCCCCAATCCCGGGACCGGGGCTTTCCGCACATCGCTCGCCGAAGGCGACTACGAGGTGAAGACCGGCGGCCTGGGGCGTCTCCTCAGGGTGCTGCCGGGTGAATCCTATTCGCTGAATCTCACGGCGGAGAAAAACCTCGACCTGAAAATGACGTCCGCCGCGGCGGCCACCGGCGAGGTGACCATCCGGCTCACCGTCTCCGGCGCCGGCCAACATACTTTTGCGTTGCGAACGGACAATCTCGACGTGCGCGACGCGAAGCAGTCGGTGGATCTCAAACCCGGCGTACCGCGGACCATCGTATGGAATGCCAAGGCGGCATCAGCCGGCGCACCGTGGATTGCCGTAATGATCCCGGATCATGATTTCGCCGGCCGCCGGGAATTGACCGGCAGAGGCTTCTGAGACACGTGGATCGGCGCCGGCGCCGCGCGGCCTGACGCCGCCGCACAGGCGTAGAATGATTCATGAAATGAACATCCGATATTCGTTTATTAGCAGCCTCGCGCTGCTGGCGGCTGCCGGGGCTGGTTCGCCGCTGTGGAGCCAGCAGACCATCTGGCGCATCGGGACGTTCGACCACGCATCGGCGGAGTTCACCGGGCGCGTGGGCATTGAGCCGGTGGTGGTGGATGCCGGCGCGCCGGATGCCGCCAGCCGCTGGCCGGCTTCGCAATCGGGCACCTTGAGCGCCCACTCCAGCCCGCAGTCGCACACCCGCACCATCCGGTTCCGCATGGAGACGGCTGCCAGTGGAGCGTATGTATTGGATCTCGC
Source organism: Bryobacterales bacterium (assembly GCA_003136215.1). Lineage (GTDB taxonomy): Bacteria > Acidobacteriota > Terriglobia > Bryobacterales > Bryobacteraceae > Solibacter. Next base: position 622 of record PLDO01000211.1, on the reverse strand, counting down.
CATTATGGCCGGCAATCCCCGCGTGCCCCATTTGGAGCTCGAACTGAACGGCGCGCGCGGCACGGCGTACATCGACCGCCGTCTGAGCTATCACGCCGAGGGACGCGCCGATTCGCCCATCTGCGCCGAAGCCAGAGAGCGCATCCCCATCCCGGCGAGCGCGTTGCGGCAGGGCGACAACGAACTGCGCATCACCGCCGTGGACGGTTCGCCCGACGAAAACGGCGATTCGCAGATCGGTTGGGATGCCCTGGCGCTGCTGCGCACCGGCCCGGCGAACGCGGATCCGGAGATTTCCGTCGAACCTACCTACCTTTTCGTCAATGAGAACGGCGCCCTGCGCGAGCTGATTACCGCCACCGTCGCCGCGGCGCCTGTCACTCGCGGGACTCTCACGCTGGCCCTCGCCGGCGCGCAGTATCGTGCCGACCTGGCTCCCGCGCGTTTCGGCCAGCAACGGTTCCAGTTCCAGGTCCCGGAGTTCTCCGCCGGCTCCGAAGCCCGCGTCACTCTGCTGCTCGATGGCCGCAGCTTCGCGCACGCTGAGCGGATCGCTCCCAAACGCAAGTTCACGGTCTACCTGGTGCCGCACAACCACCTGGATATCGGCTTCACCGACTAC
>PLDO01000313.1 GCA_003136215.1 Bryobacterales bacterium | reverse complement strand
GTGGTGGTGGACCGCCGCGCCGTCCTCGAAGAGGAAGAGCGCGCCAGCAAGGACAAGCGCTACACCGAAGTCAAGGAAGGGGAAACCGTGCAGGGCACGGTGCGCAGCCTGACCGATTACGGCGCCTTCGTCGATATCGGCGGGGTGGATGCCCTGTTGCACGTGGCCGACATCTCCTGGGGCCGCGTCAACAAGCCCGCCGACGTCCTCAAGGTGGGCGACAAGGTGGAGGCGCGGATCCTCAAGGTGGATCCCGCCAAGAAACGCATTTCGCTGGGCCTCAAGCAGCTTCAGCCGCACCCATGGGACCTGGTCGGCGAAAAGTACAAGGTGGGTGAGCGCGTGCAGGGCAGTGTGACGCGCGTCACCGATTTCGGCGCCTTCGTGGAGCTGGAAAAGGGCATCGAAGGCCTGGTGCATCTCTCCGAGATGTCGTGGTCCAAGAAGGTGCGCAAGCCCTCCGACGTGGTCAATCCGGGCGATTCGGTGGATGTGGTGGTGCTGGGCGTCAATGCCGGCGACCGGCGCATTTCACTCGGTCTCAAACAGGCGCTGGGCGACCCCTGGGCCGATGCGGCGCAGAAGTTCGCCGTGGGTTCGGTGGTGGAGGGAGCGGTGACCAGCATCCAGAAGTTTGGCGCGTTCGTGCAGGTGGCCGAGGGAGTGGAGGGCATGGTCCACGTGGGCGATGTCAGCGCGGAGAAGCGCATCAATCATCCCCAGGATGTGCTGCACACCGGGCAGGTGGTCAAGGCGCAGGTGCTGGAGATCGACGTCGAGAAGCGCCGTTTGCGTCTCGGCATGAGGCAACTGATTCCGACCAGTCTCGACGAGTATATCGCCGAGCACAAAGAAGGCGATGTGGTGACCGGCCGGATGACGGATGTTTCGGGTTCGCGCGCCAAGGTGGAGTTAGGCGAAGGCGTCCATGCCACTTGCCGGTTGAGCGCGGATGCTCCCAAGGAAGAGGAAAAATCGAGCCAGGAAGGCGTCGATCTCTCTTCCATGACGAGCATGCTGCAGGCCCGCTGGAAGGGCGGCCAGGGCGGCGGCGGAAGCAAGGGCGAAGGCCCGCGCAGCGGGCAGATCCGCAGTTTCCGCATCAGCAAGCTCGACCCGGCGACCAAAAAAATCGAACTGGAGCTTGTGTAAGTGCGGCGGGTCACCCGCCTGCCCCGCTCAATTCAGGCCGGGGGCGGGAGGGACCGCCTCGCCGGGTGGTTCCGGCGCGGGCGCGGGGGGGGCCGGTTGGTCCAGCCCCGGCAGGTAAGCCGGGAAGCGGGCGATCATGGCTCCGAAGATCACGTGGCCGAACGCGGTGCTGCTCTCGGAGTGCAGCAGCCAGACCAGCGGCATCACGGTTTGGCCGAGCACGCGAAACCACAGGCAGTACCAGCCCACCGAAACGAGCACGCCCAGCAAGACCGTGCCCAGGCCGGTGAAGCGATCGCGCGCGGTTACGGCGAACAGCGCGCCCAGCAGGCTGTAGATCAGCAGGTAGAGCGCGATACCGCTGAGCGTGCTGGCTCCGAAGCCGCGGCGAATGGCGGCGTTGCCGTGAAATACGCTGGCCATCAGGTTTTCCGCTGTCCAGAAGCTGCGGCGTTGTCCGATCGCGCTCAGGCCCAGCCATGCCAGCATCCAGCAAATACCGATCATTCCCGCCTGAAGTCCCGCCAGGGATACTGCCAGCGGGTTCGCCGGCCGGTGCGCCGTGCTATTCATAAGTTTCAGCCTATACTGACCAGAAGACTAAAGGCAAAGTAAATCCATGCGGCGAGTAGTGATTACAGGGATTGGTGCGGTGAGCCCGAACGGAATCGGGCGTGAGCGTTTTTGGGAAGCCACGCGCAGCGGCGTGAGCGGGGTCCGCCGGATCACCCGCTTCGACCCGTCCGCATACCAGGTACAGGTAGCCGGCGAAGTTCCCGACGAGTTCGACGAGAATAAGTACGTGGAGATCAAGGACCGGCCGCACGTTTCGCGCGCCGTCCCGCTGGCGGCGGCCAGCGTTGCCGAGGCCGTGGCCGATGCCGGGCTCGACGTCAAAGCCATGTCGCGCGACGAGTTGCGCGGCATCGGCGTCATCGTGGGCTCCGGCGGCGGCAGCATGGATTTCACCGAAGAACAGTACCGGCTGTATTACGCCGGCCTGATCAAGCAGTGCAGCGTGTACACCATCCCGACCGGCACCATCGGCACGCTGGCCAGCGAAGTCTCCATGCGGTTCGGGTTTCGCGGGCTGAGCCACATCGTGTCCACGGGCTGCACGTCGTCCACGGACGCCATGGGGTATGCCTACCGCAACATTCAGATGGGCGTGCTGGATACGGTGGTGACGGGCGGCGTGGATTCGCCGATCGCGCCGCTGATCCTGCGCGGTTTCCAGTTGATGCGCATCATGTCCACCAGTTGGAACAAGGAGCCGACGCGCGCCTCGCGGCCCTTCTCCAGGGATCGCGACGGCTTCGTGATCGCCGAGGGATCTTGGTTCTTCGTGATGGAAGAGATGGAGCGGGCCAAGGCGCGCGGCGCGAACATTTACGGCGAGATCGCCGGCTACGGCTCCACCTGCGAAGCCTATCACCGGGTGCGTCTGGAAGAGTGCGGCGAAGAGCCGGCGCGGGCCATCGGCATGTGCCTCAAAGAGGGCGGCATTGCGCCCGGCGACGTGCAGTACATCCACTATCACGGCACCTCCACGGAACTCAACGACCGGATTGAGACGCGCGCCGTGAAACTCGCCTTTGGCGACCACGCCTACAAACTGGCGGGCTCGTCGTTGAAGAGCATGATCGGCCATCCGCAGGGCGCCTGCGGAGCCGCGGGCATGGCCGCCACCCTGCTCGCCATGCGTGACGGCGTGGTGCCGCCCACCATCAACGTGGACGTGCCGGACCCCAATTGCGATCTGGATTACGTGCCCGACATCGGACGCAAGCTGCACATCGAGCACGCCATCGGAAACTGCATCGCGTTTGGGAGCAAGAACTCCGCCATGCTCCTGCGGCGGGTGTAAGTTTGGGCGGGAAACACGGTTGTCAGAAGGAGGCACATGGCCGACCTCATTCCCAACCCCAAGGGCTATCAGGATCTTCTCTCCCTCCTGAAGAGCCAGATTCGGACGGCCCAAGTTCGAGCGGCCCTGGCCGTCAATCGGGAGCTCGTTCTGCTCTACTGGGGGATAGGGAAGCAGATCCTCACTCGCCAGCGTGAAGACGGCTGGGGCGCGAAGGTCATCGAGCGCCTTGCTAAGGATCTCCACGTAGAGTTCCCGGAGATGCGGGGGCTTTCGCCGAGGAATCTCAAATACATGCGGGCCTTCGCCGAGGCTTGGCCAATTGTGCAACAGCCTGTTGCACAATTGCCCTGGGGCCACAATGTCAGGCTCCTTGACTTTGTGAAGAATCCCGAGGAACGGCTCTGGTACGCGGAACAGACCTTAGCCAACGGCTGGAGCCGGAATGTTCTTGTCATGCAGATCGAGAGCGGCCTTTACCGGCGGCAGGGGAAGGCGCTTACGAACTTCCAGGCGGCTCTGCCAACGCCGCAGTCGGATCTTGCGCAGCAGATCATCAAAGATCCGTACAACTTCGATTTCCTCACACTTGCGACGGAGGCGCGGGAGCGCGACCTCGAACAAGGGCTTCTTGCCCACCTGCGTCAGTTTCTCATCGAACTCGGCGTAGGATTTGCTTTCGTCGGAAGTCAGGTGGCTCTTGAGGTTGGTGGAGAAGATTTCAAGATCGATCTGCTTTTCTATCATCTGAAGCTTCGATGCTTCGTTGTCATCGATCTCAAGATGGGTACCTTTAAGCCCGAGTACGCTGGGAAGATGAACTTTTACCTGTCTGCTGTGGATGACCTTCTCCGCCACCCTGACGACCATCCCAGCATCGGCCTCATCCTGTGCAAAGCGAAGAATCGAATCATTGCCGAATACGCTCTCAGGAACATAACGACTCCGATGGGCATCTCCGTGTTCAAGCATCTCGAAAAGCTGCCAGAGCAGCTCAAAGGAACGCTGCCAACCATCGAGGAGATCGAGGCCGAGTTGGCGAAGTCCGAGGCACCATCGGATCTCGACGAACGCTGAGACCCTCTGATCGCGGCGCGCGTTTGTGTACAGGACGGACACCGTGCGGGAAGTGAAAGACGGCATGCTCCGCACGGAAGATCCGGACATTTGCGTGCCTCTGGCTGAGTTGGAATAGGGAGGGAGCCCCCACAAAAAAACGGCGGACGCTCGGAGGAAAGCGCCCGCCGGTCTGGTCCGTGGAAATTCCCATCTTTCCGCCGTACCAAGGTGTAAGAACTTCTACATTTCCTATGACGTTTGGCTGTCGGGAAAGGTTGCAAACCGGGATGTTTCTACCAGCACCGCCCGAAACGTATTGGCGTGCGCTTCGGCGGTGCGCTCAATGGGTTCGGCGTACCCTCCCCCGAGGGTAATCACCAGCGGAATGCCGCGCGATGCCTCCAGCACCAGGCGATCGCGCTGTTTCAGCCCGTCCAGGGTGAGGGCGAGGCGCCCCAGCCGGTCGCCCGCCAGAGTGTCGACACCCGATTGATAGAAGACCACTTGCGGCTGGAAGGCGGTGACTTCCGGTAACACTTCGCGCAGGCGGCGGAGATATTCCGCGTCGCCCGTGCCGTCGGCCAGCGCGATATCGATGCGGCTGCGCTGCTTGCGAAAGGGGAAGTTGTTGGCGCCGTGCATGGAGAAGGTGAGCACGGCGGGGTCGTCCTCAAAGATGGCGGCTGTCCCGTCGCCCTGATGGACATCCAGATCGATCACCGCGGCGCGGGCGGCGAGACCGTCGCGGCGCAGTGCCAGAATGGCCACAGCCAAATCGTTGAATACGCAGAATCCCGAGCCTTCGCCGCGAAACGCGTGGTGCGTTCCGCCGGCCAGGTTGCCGCCGAAGCCGTGCGCCATGGCGTCGCGCGATGCCGCCAGCGTACCGCCCACCGAGGCCAGCGTGCGGCGCACCAGTTCCGGCGACCATGGAAAGCCGATGCGGCGCATCACGCGCTCGCCGGCGGAGCCATCCAGTATCGCCCGCACGTAGGCGGCGTCGTGCGCCAGTTGAATGGTGGCGGCATCGGCCAGAGGCGCGGCCTCGAGATCGAATGTTCCGTCCGCCGCGAGGAGCGCCCGCAGGCGGGCATACTTTTCGGTCGGGAACCTATGGCCCGGAGGAAGCGGGATGGGGTAGTGGTCGCAGTAGAAGAGGCGGCGCCTGCCGGCGCGGTATGGATCGGAGCCGCGAACGTAGAGTGAGGGCATGGTGAAAATACGGCCGTCCGAGCCGGCGCCCGGATGCACAAGGCTGCCCAGGGGGCACCCACTTATGCCACCCTCATTCGCCCGCGGCGTGGCGGATGGCGTTGGCGATATTGTCGCTCAAGGTCTCCACCTGTTCCATGTCGGGGCCCTCCACCATGACGCGCGCCAGCGGTTCGGTGCCCGAGAAACGCACCAGGACCCGGCCCGCGCCGGCGAACGCCTCCTCCGCCCGGCGGATCTCCCGTGCCACCGCGGGCAGCTCCAGGAGCCCCTGCTTTTCGCGCACCCGGATGTTGACCAGCAACTGCGGGTAGATCTGCATATCCGCCGTCAACTGGTCCAGCCCGACGCCCGCGTTATGGGCGATTTCGAACAGACGCAGGGCGGTGAGCATGCCGTCACCCGTGGTGGCGTACTCGCGAAAGATGACGTGGCCCGATTGTTCGCCGCCCAGCGCCGCGCCCAGGCGCACCATTTCCTCCAGCACGTACTTGTCGCCCACCGGAGTGCGCACCATGCAGATGCCGTCCGCCTCGAAGGCCTTCTGCAGGCCGAGGTTGCTCATCACGGTGGACACCACGATGTTTCCCGTCAGGCGTCCCGCGGCCTTGAGCGCGCGTCCGGCGGCCAGCAGCACGGCGTCGCCATTGACCACCTTACCTTTGTCGGAAACGAAGATGGCGCGGTCGGCATCGCCGTCGAAGGCCGCGCCGAAGGCCGCTCCGTGCGCCAGTACGGTCTCCTGCAAGCCTTCCAGGTGGAGCGCGCCGCAATTGAGATTGATGTTCCGTCCGTCGGGCGCGCAGCCGATGGCAACCACCTCGGCGCCCAGGGTCCGGAACAGTTCCGGGGCCAGCCGCCAGGCGGCGCCGTTGCCGCAATCGATGGCGATTTTCACGCCGTCCAGGCGCAGCGACGAAATTCCCAGCAGGAAATTGAGATACTGCCTGGCCAGTTCCTCTTCCACCGCAAGGGCCAGCGGCGCGGGCGCCACGGGAGCGGCCAGCAAGCTAAAGATTTCCTGTTCGATCAGATGCTCTTCGGAGTCCGGCAGTTTGAAGCCGTTATGGCCGAACACTTTCAGGCCGTTGTCGCGATATGGATTGTGCGACGCCGAAATCACCACACCCGCCACGAACGGACCGGTACGCGTGAGGTAAGCCACGCCGGGGGTGGTGATCACTCCGGCGTAGCGCACGCGCGCGCCCTGTCTGGACAGGCCTCCGGCCACCATTTCCGCGATCCACGGACCGCTCTCGCGCGTGTCCGTGCCGATCAGGATCTCCGGATGTTCGGCATGCGCGGCGGCGTCCTTGCCCAGCGCGACTCCGAAGGCATAGGCCGTCAACGGGTCCAGCGGATACTCTCCCGCTACTCCGCGAATTCCATCGGTTCCGAATAACTGTTTGCCCAAAACTTCTCCTTGACCGCTCGCACCGCTTTACTTCTTTTTCATGGTCACGGTGACCACCACTTCGGGTGCATTCAGGAAACGCACAAAGGAATCTTCGGTGAACGTGTTCACATGAAACTGCGAAGTGCCCGTGGTACCCGACAGATCGATAGGATCGGCAACCACGGCGGCGATGCGCGCCACGCGACTGCGCGGTCCGGTGATTTCCATCTCCGGCGGGTCCACGTGGTATTCCGCCAGGGCATAGCCGTTTTGCCCTTCGCCGAGGAAGCGCACATGAACCGGCACGGTGTTCATCCGCCGCGGCTCGAAATGAAAGCGCACTTCGGAGGGGATGGCGCGCACCAGGCGCACACCGCGCACGCCCTTGACGTCGCGATCGCCAATGCTGAAGGTATGCTCCCCGCTGGATGCGTCCGACATATCGATCACTACCGCGGGATGGATGGCATCTCCCATGCCGCGGAGTGCGCCGGAAGGGCCGCGCAGTTCGAGCACGACGGAACTCACCGGCTCGGAGCTGATCTCCAGTCCAGCGGGCAAATTCTTGTATTCCAGGCGGACGTTGGCGAAGGTGGCGAGTTCGGGCTCGGTGGCGACCAGCGCCCAGATCACCACGGCGATCGCCAGAGAGAGCAGTTTCCAGACCAGGTTCTGAAACAGCAGATCGCGGATCCACTTGATGGGGCGGATCACGGGTGCACTCTCTCGGCCACGGGCGATTGGCAGGCCAAAGTCGACAGGTTCGAAAAACCATCGGGATGGAGGCCGGCCTTGCGGCCGGCTGGCAAGCTGAAGCATGCCCCACCATTTTTCATCAGCTTTCGCGGGCCGCAGGCCCATCCCGACAGACGACAAAAGTCGATCGTCTGTCCCACCAACTTGAAGGGGCGGATCACGGGTGCACCCTCTCCGCCGGCGGTTTACGGTCGGCCTCGGTATGCAGCGGGATATCGCCGGCGAAATCCACGACTTGCCGGGCCGTGGGTTGCCGCACGCCGAAATGCCGGTTGATGCGCTCCACCGCTTCGTTGACGGAGAGCCCCGGGGACAATTCGCCGAACGCGGCCACCGAAATCCGTCCGGTTTCTTCGGAAACCACCAGGGAGAGGCAATCGGTTTCCTCGGTGATGCCGATGGCGGCGCGATGCCGTGTGCCCAACTGGCGGGCAAGCGCCGGATTGGTGGTCAATGGCAGGAAGCACGCCGCCGCCGAGATACGGTCCTTCTGGATGATCACGGCGCCATCGTGCAGCGGCAAGCCGGGCTGGAAGATGGAGATCAGAATATCGCGCGAAATGCGCGATTCCAGGGGCACGCCGCTTTCCACAAATGTGCGCAGCCCGATGTCGCGCTCCAGCACGATGAGCGCGCCTATCTTCTTGTGGGAGAAGTTCTCGGCGGCCATCATGATTTCGCTGAGCGCTTCGGGAGCGCGGAAGCCTTTTCCCAGGCCGAACCAGTCCTTGCGGCCGATGCGCGCCAGGGTGCGCCGGATCTCGGATTGGAAGAGCACGATGATGGCCAGGCCGATATAGGGAACGATGAAGGAAAGCAGCGAGCGCAGCGCCTCCAGACCGGCCCAACTGGCGAGGGCGTAGATGGAAACCATGGTCAGGATGCCGATCAGGATGTGCCCGGCGCGCGTGCCGCGGACCACCATCAGCGCCTCGTACACGACGAAGGCGACCAGCAGAATGTCCAGCGCCCCGGTCAGGTCCAGGGTGGGCAGCGACGGTATGAAACGCGTCAGGTTGGGCATCTGCGGTCCTATGGACTATCTTAACAAGTCCCTGCGGATACAATGAATTATGCCTTTCGTTTCGGTACCAGACGCCATCGAGGAGATCCGCGCCGGGCGCATTGTGGTGGTGGTGGACGATGAAGACCGGGAAAACGAAGGCGACCTCACCGTGGCGGCGGAGAAGGTCACACCGGAGATCGTCAATTTCATGGCCGTGCAGGGGCGGGGGCTGATCTGCCTGGCGCTGACGCCGGAACGCTGCGACTACCTACGCCTGCCGCTGATGAGCCCGAACAATACTTCCATGTTCGGGACGGCGTTCTGCGAATCGATCGACGCCCGCGACGGCGTGACCACGGGAATCTCGGCGGCCGACCGGACGCGCACTATCCTGCAAACCGTCGATCCGGCTTGCCGCGCGAGCGACCTGGCGCGTCCGGGGCACATGTTCCCATTGCGTGCCCGTGAAGGCGGAGTGCTGGTGCGCGCGGGGCAGACCGAAGCCAGCGTGGATCTGGCCCGCCTCGCCGGTCTCACTCCAGCCGGCGTGATCTGCGAAATCATGAACGACGATGGCACCATGGCGCGGGCGCCGCAACTGGTGGAGTTCTGCAAACGCCACAATCTGAAGATGCTGTCGGTGGCCGACCTGATCCGGCACCGGATGAAGCACGAGAGGTTCGTACGCCGCGTGGCGGAAGGCTCCATCCCGACCGAATTCGGCGAGTTTCGCACCGTTGCCTACGCCAGCGATTTGAACCCCGAGTATCACCTGGCGCTGGTCAAGGGCGACGTGAGCGGCAAGGAAAACGTGCTGGTGCGCATGCACTCGCGGTGCGTTTTCGGCGATGTCTTCGGTTCCACCCAGTGCGAGTGCGCACACCTGGTGCGCAACGCCCTGGGAGCCATCGCCGAAGCGGGGCACGGAGTCCTGGTTTATCTGCACGAGACCGGCCCCGGTTTCCGTATCGACCGCGATGGCGCGGGCGCGCCGACGATGCTCGGCCACGGGCGCGATTTCATGCACTACCAGGGGGAAGCCGGCCGGAGGCAGTTGCAGCACGAGCACGGGATCGGCGCGCAGATTCTCAGCGACCTGGGGCTGCACACGATCCGCCTGCTGACCAACCATCCCAGGAAGATTGTGGCGCTGGAAGGCTTCGGCATCGAGGTGGTGGACCAGATTCCGGTGGGGCACTAAGCCATTAGCAGAGCGCCGCCATGAGGGCGCCTCGCGCCGTGGCATTCAGCGGGTCGGCGGACAAGCGCACTTCCGACAGCCGAACCGGGAATTCCTGCGCGCGGAGGGCGGTCGAAAAATGATCGAGGAACCCCTTCGGCATCACCGTGCCGCCGCTGAGCACCAGCGGGACAGCCTGATCCAGCTTGGGCAGGCGCTGGGTCGCCGAGATGTGAGTGCGCAAGGCGTCAGTCAGGTTGGCGATCACTTCCTGGTAGTACACAGTCAGCGCATTCAGGGTCCGGTCGGAGCTCAGGCCGTTCAAGCGGAAGGTCTGTTCCTTCTGAACGCGCAGGCGGGTGGCCAGATCGCCGGTGACCGCGGCTGCCTGAATATCGATGAAATCCCCGGCTTTGGGCACGCTGAAACTGAGCACGGGCACCGACAATACGGCGAGGCAGGCGTTACACAGCCCGCTGCCGCAAGAGACGCCAATGCCGGTGAAGTTAGATGCCGCCAACTCGCCGAAGACCACAGCCAGCCCCTCCTGTATGGGGGTTGGCGCGTATCCCAGCTCGGTAAGGATCAGTCGCATCGAGGCCTCATGATAGGCGATGCCGCCGTCTCCCTCGCCGGTGGGCGCTGGAATGCTGAAAAACACCTTTTGCCCCTCCGAGGCCGCCCGCCCCAGCAACTTGCCGATGATTCTGCGAATTACCGCCAGACTGTGAGGCTCATGAGGATTGAGCACGCCGTTCGCCATCGGCCGGCGGGTTTCCAGGTGAAAAACTTCGGCAAATTTCTGGGCTTCGTTGCCGGCTACCACGATGTCCGATCCCTGCACCTCATGGAACACGTTTTCCCGCACCAGGAGGCTTTCCGCCAGCTTCGAATACGGTATGGTCAGGAATGCATTGAGCTCGGAATCGTACTGACATTTCTTGTCTCCGTTGCGCGCCACAACGATGCGGCTGGTGCCGATATCGAGGCCCAGCGCTTGCGTGTACTCTTGTTCGGGGTTGTTCATCCATCGTCTCCTGATTCTTAGTCGAACGGCAGCGATTCTTCGCGATGAAGCTTCTCGGAAAAGCGCCTCAGTCTACAAACGTCATCCCGGTCCAGGGGCTGCTGCTTGTCGCCCGCCGACCGAATCCACGCGGTCAGGACAAGAATCACCAAACAGGCTGATGCGACAAGCATGGCGTTTTACCTCCGTGACACGTTGACTCGTTCCAACACCGCACTTAAACCGATGGCGTTGCCATTCGAGCCATTTCCTTGCGGCACGCAGAATGTGGCCGCATCCGTGATACGCTGCGACTCCTGCTGTTTGCGCTTCTGCCAGCCGCGGAGGTTGTCCTGTTCGCGCGCCACCTGGTCCGCATTGGCCTGAATCCGGGACATGTACTGGCTGGTCAAGCGCTCCATTTCGGCATGCAGCTTGTTGTTTTCTTCCGCCTTGACCGTCTCGAAGTTCCTGACCTCTTCCTGCCGCTCCTCTTCATACTCGTCGAGCGCGCGATTGCGGGTAACGGCGTCCTGCAGCAGATCGCCGATTTCCGCGTCGGCGGCGTCCAGTGCCATCATCAGGGCATTCCGCTTGGCATCCGGGGTCATGTCCGCCAGGTGCTTGCTATTCAACATGTCCGCGATCTTCAGGATGGTGTAGTTTCTACCCGTCCCCTTTATGCCGGCGTTGGCGTAAACCTCGTCGAAGGATTCTAAAACAGGGGTTGGCCCCGCGACCTCGCCGGCAGTGACGGTGCCGGACCTTTCGGCCTCGCGCTGCACGGCACTCGCCAACCCCACCACGCCCATGGGGTGAATTGTCGAGCCGTTTCGGCCTGCCAAGGGTATCTGTTTCTCGTTGGACGAGAACTGGAACATACGTCTAAACATCTATATACCTCCACACTTCCGCCGTATCAACGAACTGCCTGTCAGCTTTCTACTCGTGCACTTTGGTAGTATCCCCGGGGGTAGCTTTCTCTCACAGAACTTCAGATCGGCGGACCGGCTTCGGAACTTTAGGGCTAGGAAGGTAAGTTTAAGGTCCGAGCTTCGCTCGGATGCACAAGGCGGAGCCTTATGCCACCGGCGTTAATAATGGCGAGGGCCACACGTCATGGTTGGTATGAAAGCACAACTCCTTACCGCGACGCTGCTTACGGCGTTTTCCGGGGCGCTGTCAGCCGCCGACCCTCAACTTCTGAATCTGGTAATGCCGGACGCCAAGGTTCTGGCCGGCGTCAACGTGGAGCAGGCCAAAGGCACCCTGTTCGGCCAATACGTGCTGAACCAGTTGCAGACCCAGGATGCCCAGATGCAGCAACTGGTTACATTGACCGGCTTTGACCCGCGGCGCGACGTGCGCGAACTGCTGGTGGCCTCCGACGGCACGCCGGGGAGCAAGACCGGGCTAGCGCTGGCGAAGGGCACATTCGACGTTGCCAAGATCACCGCCGCGGCTGCGCTGGCGGGCGTGGCCACGGAAGTCTATAGCGGCTTCACCATTCTGAAAGACCCCAAGAAGCAAGAGGCCGGCATCGCCTTCCTGGATGCCAATACGGTGGCGGCGGGCGATATCGCCAACGTCAAGGGCGCCATCGACCGGTTGAAGATTCCGCAACCCCTGCCCGCGGCGGTGGCCGTCAAAGTGAACCAGTGGAGCAACTCGCAGGATGCCTGGGGCATCACGACGGTGCCCCCGGCCAGCCTGGCCCCGACAACCGGCAAACCCGGCACGCTGAGTGGTCCAATTGTGAACGCGGGACAGAACGTTCAGGCGGCGGCGGGCGGCGTCAAGTTCGGCGCTCAGGTGGTGTTCAGCGGCGAGGCGCAGTGCGACACCGCGCAGAACGCCACGACGCTCGGCGACGTGGTTAAGTTGCTGATTAACCTGGCGCAGATGCAGGCCGGTCAGGACCCCACCGCGGCGGCGCTGATCAAATCGGTGAGTGTGACCACTAGTGGCAACTTGGTCGCGATCTCGGCGAGTCTGCCGGAGGGTGTTTTCCAGCAAATGCTGGCGCCCCACGCCCATGCAAAGATGGGGATGGGCTTGCAGCGGAAGCGGTAGCTACACCTGGACAGGCCAGGAGGCCTGTCCTACTGGGCAGAGGTCGTGGTAGAAGGGGCAACGCATGCAGTGTTCGCCAGCGTTGGGCGGAAAGTCGAGTTTGGATTGCGCATCCTGAAAGTCCCGAACGGTCTGTTCGGGACTTTCAATTAGAGTAGGGGCCAGATCCACTTCCACCAGAGTATTGGGGCGCAGGAAGTGGAGCCAGGCGCGGTCCGGGGCGCGTCCGGCCACGCGCTCAACGGCGAGGGCGTAGAGGCGCAATTGCAGGCTGTAATCCCGCGCGCGATGGTGCGCCTCGGCGGCGCCGACCTCATCGGTTTTATAGTCCACCACCACCAGTTCCCCGCCTTCTTCAAACCACAGGTCCACCTGCCCTCGAATCACCAGCTCTTGCACGGCCATCAAAAAATCAAATTCACGGGCCGCCCGGGTGGCGCGGCCGGCGCGCCGTCCGAGCGGGCTTTGGCGGAAGACTTCGGCCAGGCGGAGCGCTTCGGGAGAGGCACCGGGCACGGGATTGCCGGACAACAGGGTGTGCACCTGAGTGCCGAATTCCCCGGCGGAAAGGCCGGCTGGCTCGCCGGAAGCCAGTGCGCCATCTCCCGGGTTGCGCGGGTGGCCTTCAAAGCCGAGATAGCGCGCCAGGTAATACTTCCGGGGACAAGCGGCGAACAGAGAGAGTGCGGTCACGGTGGCGTTGCTATCCTGCTGCTCCTCCACCACTGGTAGAGAGACCAGCGTCATCGGGGACTCCTCCCGGGGCGCGCTCGGGCGTGAGAGGAACTCCGGCGTGGCCGGCTCCGGCGCTGCCTGCACAATGCGAAGGCGCGCCTTCCACGGCTTGCCGTCCGCGGTTTGATAGTCCACCACTTCATCTCGCGGCGCGCCGAAGTGGAGGGCCAGACGCTCAATCACCAGCTTGTCCCAATTGGCCGGCTTGCGGCCGGTGGCGGAAAAGCTGAGCACCAGATGACGCTCGGCGCGCGTCATGGCCACGTAAAGCAGGCGGCTGCTCTCTTCCTGTTCGCGACGGCTCCATTCCTGGCGCAGGGCGTGCTGGTAGAGATCGTCCTTGTCCTTACCACTAGCCGGATTGCGCCATCGCGCGCCCAGTCCGTGATGGCGGGAGAAGGCCACCGCGGGCACGTCGGTATCCACGCCCTTGTGGATGGCGGCCACGAAGACGACGGGGAACTCCAGACCCTTGGCCGAGTGCACGGTCATGATCTTCACCGCGTTGGCGGAATCTTCCGGAGGGGCGTCGGGTTCCCGCGGGTCCTCCTGGCGAACCAGCGACAGCTCGGCGACGAATTCATCGAGCGACATACGCGAAGCGGCATCGCGGGCCTGTGCCAGGAACTTGTCCAGGTTGCCCGAGGATGGGTAGCCGCAATCGTCGATGGCGGAGAGCAGGAGGCGGTCGAAGGTGACGTACTCGCGGCGCTGCCGCCACTCCCGCAGGCGGGCGGCGAAGCGGGCGAGCCGGGCGTGGTCTTCGGCGCCGAAAGCGTCGGCGCCGGTGCGCCCGAGCGCGCTGTCCAGCGTGTCGCCGCCCATCTTGAGGCGGAGCAGCGCTTCTTCGGAGGCATTGACCAGCGGGGAGCGCAGCACCACGGCGAGCGAAACTTCGTCGCGCGGGTTGGCGATGACGCGCAGCAGATGGGTGAGATCGTTGACTTCGCGGCTGTCGTAAAACCCGCGGCCGCGATTCACCACGTAAGGGATGCCGGCCAGGTCAAAGGCGGCGGTGAATGCGGGAATCACTTCGGTGTTGCGCACCAGGACGGCGAAATCCTGGAAGGTAAAATCCGGGAACTCCAGGATGCGGCGAGCGACCCATTGGGCCTCCACGGCGAGTTCAGGGGCGGCAATCACCTCCACAGAGTAGTCCGGCGCATCGTCGAATTTGCGCCCCGCCACGAGGGCGCGATCCTCAATTCCGGGGGTACCGGCGGTCACGGTTTCCACGGCGCGCAGGATTTCGGCGCGGCTGCGGAAGTTATCCACCAGTTGGACCAGGTGGCGGCCGCGCGCCACCACGGTATCGCGCCAGGCGGTGAAGCCCGACGGATCGGCGTGGCGGAATCCGAAGATGGACTGATTGATGTCGCCCACGGCGTAGAAGCGGTCGGGTGGCCGGATGAGGTCGATGAGCTTTGCCTGCTGGCCGTTGGTGTCCTGAAACTCGTCCATCAGGATGTGGTCGAATTGGCGCTGGAGGCGGGCGCGGGCATCCGGGTGGTCTGCGAGCAGGCTGACGGTGAATTCCTCGAGGTCGGCGAAATCGAGCGCGCCGGCCTGCTGTTTGGCCTCGCGATAGTGCTGGTCGAAGCGGCGCAGAATCTCCATCAGCAGTTCGCGTTCGGGGGAGTAGAGGGCGGTGATGAGGCCGTACTCCGCGTCTTCGATCTGCTCCCGCATGCGCTTCACCAGATTGTAGGCGTTGTTGCCGCGCTTGCACTTCTGGAGATTGCAGGCAAAGGCCCCGATGGCGCGCAGCGCGGCCAGCGGGCTATCCGCCGTGAGAATGCGTTCGGCGCCCTCCAGAGCGTCTTCCAGATACTGCTTCTGGCCGCCGCTCCACGCGCTGAGGCTCTGATTGCGGATGGCATTCAGGGTGTCGTTGACCTCGTCCAGCGTGACACCGGCGGGCGCGCGGAAGTTCGCCAGGTGCTCCACCCGAACACCGGCGCCGCGCATGGTATCGTACGCCGAGAGCACGGCCTGCTCGAATTCGAAGGAAGAGAGCCCGCGGATGAGGCCGCGCATGGCTTCGCGGCGCTGCTCAAAGAGGGCGTCGATGGCAGCCCGCATGGACTCCTGCTGCATGCGCCAGGATTGAGTGGCATCGAGCACGCGGAACTCGGGGTCGATGCCGGCGAACACGGCGTTTTCGCGCAGCAGGCGCGCGCAGAAGCCGTGCACGGTGGAGACCCAGGCGCGCTCCAGTTGGGCGCGGGTTTTGGGCTCCGCCTGGAAGGCCTGCGCCAGTTTCTTGCGCATGTTGCCGGCGGCCTTCTCGGTGAAAGTGATGGCCAGGATGCGCAGTGGATCGACGCCGGCGCCCACCAGGCGGCGGAAGTACTCCACCAGCACGGTGGTCTTGCCGGACCCGGGACCGGCGACCACGCAGGCGTCGAGGTGGCGCCGGGAGACGTCGATGGCGTCGAGCTGATCGGCGGTGAACGGGAGAGCGCTCATGCGGGCTCCGGAGGAAGACGTTGGCAGGCGGACCCAGAGGGTACCCCGCCTGCCCCACCAACCGCGGCTCCGGCGGCCACGTCAATGCGGCAGATGTCGCGCGAATCGCAGAAGCGGCAAGTGTCGCGGTCGGCGGGAACCACTTCCACGCGGCCGCGGCGGATTTCCTCCACGATACGCAGGGTGCGCTGGCGAGTAGTTTCCAGCCAGTTCCCGGGCAACGGCAGGCTGTCCATGCGCAGATCGTCGCTCCAGCCGGCATATTCGATGCCGCCTTTTACCCCCACGTAAAACATGCCGGCGGGGTGGGCATTCAGATGCTCCGCCGCCAGCATATAAAGGGGCGCCTGCATCAGGTTCTCATTCTTCAGCTTGTCCTTGACGCGCGGCGCGGCGCTGTACTTGTAATCCAGCACGAAGGCGCGGCCATCGGGCGCGACATCGAGGCGGTCGATGCGGCCGGAGATTTCCAGGCCTTCGGCGAGAGGGAAGGCGAACGGAATCTCGGTCTGCGAGTTCCAGGCCGCGCGCGGCCATTCGTCCTGGCTGGTAAAGCGCTTCAGGTCGTCGAGCATGGCGTTGCGCAGGCGCTCGGTGTGGTAGCCGTTGGGGATGCGCGCGTCTTCCAGGTGGCGGGCGAAAACCTCTTCAAAGAGCGGCGCCACGTCCTGGGGTTGCTTCCACCATTCGGCCAGCACCTCGTGCACGATGTTGCCCTGTTCGAGGAAGGAGAGCCGCTCTTCGGGGCGCGGCGGGGCGGTCTTGAGACGCATGAGACGCTGCGTGAAGTATTGGAACGGGCATTGCAGGAACGTCTCCAGCGCCGTGGCCGAAAGGCGGGCCGTCCGGCTGCGCAGGAAAGCCAGCAGGTCCGGCGCGGCGATTTGGGCCGCGGCGCGAGGCGCGGGCAGGCTCGCCGGCGCGGGGCGCACGGCCACCGAATCCACCGCCGGCTGGAGCAGGTCTTCCAGAAAGATCGACTGCAAATTGCGTTCGCCGCGCGCGTCGAACTCCGGGTAAGAGAGGGTGACCAGCATGGTGGCGCGGCTGATGGCGGTAGCGAACAGGGCGCGCTCCTCGCGTTCGCTTTCGGCGGCGGTTCGCACGCGGATGCCGGCGGCATTCAAGCGGCAGCGCGCCGGGTCGGAGAAGAAGGGGTCCGGTTTGTGAACCTGCGGGAACTGCTTCTCCACCATCCCGCAGACAAACATGATGGGCAGCACCCACTGGCGCGCTTCGTGGGCGCTCATCACGTGGACTACGTTGCGGCGCCCGTCATCCAGGCGCAACGGCTTGAGGCGGAGCACGCTCTTGACGGCGCGCCAGTACTCCTCCAGGCCAATCTCGCGGGCTCCATCG
>PLDO01000441.1 GCA_003136215.1 Bryobacterales bacterium | reverse complement strand
GCGTTCGCGTTTCCATCTTCGATAGCGTCCAGGGCCGTCTCGGCGCCGGCGCCGCGGAGTACCCGCTGCTCCGCAAAAAGGAAGATCCGGACCACGCCACGCAAAGCCACGCCGACCACATGGCCGCCCTGGCCGCCGCCACGCACCGCGCCATCGAGAACGCTGCCATCGACGGCCACGCCATTGAGGCCATCGCGCTCGATACCACGGGCTCCAGCGTGATTCCGGTGGACGCCCACCTCGACCCGATCGACGATTACTACCTCTGGTGCGACCACCGCGCCTGGCGGGAAGCCGCCGAGATTACCGCCGCCGCGCACGCCGACCACCTGGACGCCATCAACTGGTGCGGCGGCATCTACTCGAGCGAGTGGGGCTTCGCCAAATTGCTTCACTGGCTGCGCCACAACCCCGATAAACGCGCGCGATTCGCCACCGCCCTGGAACATTGCGACATGGTGGCCGCCGTCCTCTGCGGCATCACCGACCCCTCGCTGGTGTCGCGCAGCATCTGCGCCATGGGCCACAAGTGGATGTGGAACAGCGGCCTCGGCGGCCTGCCGTCGGAAGCATTCCTGACCGCTGTCGACCCCACCCTGGCCGGCATCCGCGCGCAACTCGGCGGGCGTTACGCCACCAGCGACCAGATCGCCGGACACCTCAGCGAGGAATGGGCCGCGCGCCTCGGTCTGCGCGCCGGAATCCCCATCCCCACCGGCGCCTTTGACGCCCACTGGGATGCTATCGGCGCCGGCGTCCGCATCGGCGACGTGGTCAACGTGGTGGGTACGTCCACCTGCATCATGGCCATCAGCGACAAGCCCAGTCTGATTCCCGGCGTCTGCGGCGTGGTGGAAGGCTCCATCCATCCCGGCTACACCGGCATCGAGGCCGGGCTGTCCGCCACCGGCGACATCTTCGAAGCCATCGCCCGCCGCGCCGCCACCTCGGTAGCCGGGCTGTCCAACGGCCTGGAGAACTACCGTGCCGGGGAAACCGGTCTGCTCCGCCTCACCTGGGACAATGGCGACCGCACCGTCCTGGTCAATCCCGAACTCAGCGGCATCACCCTCGGCTGGCACCTCACCACCACCGCGCAGGACGAGCTCTTCGCCGCCATCGAAGGTACCGCCTGCCACACGCGCGTCATCCTGGAGCGCATGGAAGAGCACGGCGTACCTGTGCGGCGCATCATCAACGGCGGCGGCATCCCGCAGAAGAACGCGGTGCTCAACCAGGTGTATGCCAACGTGATGGGCAAGCCCATCCTGGTGCCCAAAGGCGATGTCACCAGCCTCGGCTCGGCCATCTTTGCCTTCATGGCCGCCGGCGCCTTCCCCACCATCGAAGCCGCCCAGGACCAACTGTGCCCCGGCTTCCTGACCATCGAACCCGAACCCGTGCAGGCGGCCGCCAGCCAGGAGTTGTTCGCGCTTTATCGCAGGTTGTATTTTGCCTTCGGGCAGCGCACTTCGCCCGCCGTGGAAACCGGCGATGTGCTGCCCGAATTGCGCCGCATCGCGGCGCAAGCCCGAGGAGGAAAGAATGCTGGAAGCGCTGCGAACTGAAGTCCTGGAAGCCAATCTGGAACTGGTCCGGCGGGGCCTCGTCATCTTTACGTTCGGCAATGCCAGCGCGGTATCCCGCGAGCACGGTCTCTGCGTGATCAAGCCCAGCGGCGTGCCCTACGAGAAGATGACGCCCGCCGACATGGTGATCACCGATCTGGAGGGCAAGAGCGTGGAAGGCGCGCTGCGCCCGTCCTCGGACCTCGCCACGCACCTCGCGCTCTACCGCGCGTTCCCCGAAATCGGCGGCGTGGTGCACACCCACTCGCGCCACGCCACCGCCTGGGCGCAGGCCAATCGCGAGATCCCCTGCTTCGGCACTACCCAGGCCGACTACTTCCACGGCGAGATCCCCATCACCGCGCAACTCTCCCGCCAAGAGATCGAGAGCGAGTACGAGGCCAATACAGGCGCCGCCATCATCGCCCGGATGAAGGGCATCGCTCCGCTCGGCTGCCCCGCCTGCCTGGTCTCCGGCCACGCCCCGTTCTGCTGGGGAGAGTCGGTCAGCGAGGCCGCGCACATGGCCGCCATCGTGGAAGAGATCGCCGCCATGGCCTGGCAGACCGTCACCATCAACCCCGCGGCCAGGCCCATCTCCGAAGCGCTCCGCGACAAACACCACTTCCGCAAGCACGGCCCCACCGCCTACTACGGCCAGAAGTGAAAACCGCCAGAACCCTGGCGGCGTAGAAATTAACACGTTTAGAATCAGCGCGAAATCACGCAAGACCGCCAGGGTTCTGGCGGCCTTGCGTTACAGCGAGTGTGCGTCAGTGCGCGGCCGGCTCGCTGCTTCCCGTCCGGCGGATCCAGATATTGCGGTAGCGCACCGGTTGCGAGTGATCCTGTAAGCTCAACGGTTCCTCGGCCGGGTGCGGGCTGTACTTAGCCACCTGCCTCCAGATGGTCTGTCCGATCTGCTCCCGGTGATTGTGCACCATCACTCCATTGAAGAGCACGGTGAAATAGGCCGGCTTCACCAGTTTGCCGTCCGCAAAAACCGGCGCCTCGAACAGGATGTCGTAGACATTCCATTCGCCCTGCGGCCGCGCCGGGTTGACCAGCGGCGGCCAGATTCCGTACATGGCGCCGGCGGCGCCATCGGCGTACGTCAGGTTCTCGTTGGATTCCAGCACCTGGATCTCGTAGCGCCCCATCAGTTCCACGCCGCTGTTGCCGCGGGCTTGTCCTGTGCCGGTCGCCTCCTTGGGAATCATCCACTCCACATGCAACTGGCAATCGCCGAACTTTTCCTTGGTGACCAGACCGCCCGCCCGCGGCACGATGACAATGTCTCCGTTCTCCACCTTCCACTTCGGCTCCTGCAGTTGGCCGCCGCGAGCCCGCTGCATCCAGTGCGACAGGTCCTTGCCGTCGAAGAGCACGATGGCGTCGCTCGGCGGGGCTTCATGCACCAAAGGCCCCGGCGTTACCTTCACGGCCCGCGGCCGCTCCATGTCGTGCACCTTCCACTTCTGTCCCGGCAACTGCGGCGTATCGTTGTACCCGCGCGTATCGTCGCCGTGGGATGCCGGTATGCCGTCGCGCGGCGGCGCCGGCTGCTTCGTCTGCTGGGCCGGCGTTTGTGCCCCCAGCGTCGCGGCCGTAAGTATCAGAATCGCGATTTTCATGGCTTTAACCCTTGGCCTCCGCGTTGGCCCGATTCAGCAGCGCCTTCATGTACGCAAAGCCGTACGCCGTCTGCGCATTGCCGCCGCCCACCAGACCGGGGGAATGATCCAGTATCACGATTCCGTCGTAGTTCACGTCCCGCAGCGCCTTCATGATCTTGTACATGTCGTAGTAGCCGTTATCCATGAACGTCTCCACGAAGTGCGGCAATGGCGCGCTCACGTTGCGGAAGTGGATCTTCCAGATCTTGTTGGCTTTGAAGTAGCGGATCATCTCTTCCGGGTCCTTCCCGGTGAGCTGCTTGCCGCCCTCCAGCCACGTCCCGCAGCACATGCAGATTCCCACGTTGGGGCTGTTGGCAATCTCCAGCGCCCGCTTGTAGCCTTCGAAGTTGCCGAAGATGCAGCGCGGCACGCCCGCCAGCACCGGCACCGGCGGATCGTCCGGATGGATCCCGATGCGCACTCCCGCTTCCTCCGCCACGGGCGCCACCTGCTTGATGAAGTACGTGAAGTTCGCCCAGATTTCGTCGGTGGTAAACACGCGCCCGTGCGATAGCGGCTCTTTCCAGGTCTTATCGCCCCAAACACCTTGCTTATCGGGGCTCGCCATATCGAATTCCCGGCCTGTTGCCCCGCGGATGCTGGCCCGCCCGCTGCTCCAGATGCCGTTCCCCATGTGAGCGTACGTCGTGTAATAGATTCCCGCCTTGCCCAGATTGCGAATGTACTGTTTGTACTCCTCCACTTTCTGGTCGCGGCCCGGCAGATTGAGCGTCACCTCCGGCATGTTGTGCACGCTCATATTGCCGATATTCCACACCGTGATGCCGGCGTCCGCATAGCGTTTCTTGATCTGTAGGAAGCCCTCGGCCGTGCGCAGGTCAGGAGTCGATCCCACGCTCACATATTCCGCGCCGATCTGCTTCAGAAACAGAAGTTGCTCGTCTGTCGGAGTGGGGCCCACTTGTGCACAGAGTTTGATCCCCGGCGCGCTCGCATGCACCGCCGCCCGCCCGCTCCGCGCAGCCGCCATCAGCCCGCCCAGAGTCCCGCTCACTGCCAGTTTGCCGAAGTCTCTTCGATTCGTCATGTGCAATCTCCTTACCAATACTTGAGCCCGTTGGGAATCGCTCCCGGGAACACGTAGGCGTACATCAGCACGATCAGGCCCACCAGAATCAGCAGGCCGATGCTGTGCTTCATCACCGCGCGGAACAGCGCGCCCTCCTGCCCTTCCTGGCCGGTCACCGCGCAGGCAATCACCAGCGATTGCGCCGCCGCCATCTTGCCCATCACGCCGCCGGCGCTGTTGGCCGCGCCCATCAGAATCGCGCTCACCCCGAGTTTGTTGGCCGTGATCACTTGCAGGCTGCCGAACAGCGCGTTCGACCCGGCATCGGTGCCGCTCAGCGCCACGCCCAGCCACCCGATCATCGTCCCGAAGAACGGAAACGCGGCGCCGGTATGCGCCAGCGCCATCCCCATGGTGGCATCCATCCCGCAATAGCGCGTCACGTAGCCCAATCCCAGCATCGCCATGATGGCGATCAGGCTGAGGCGCAGGTTGTGAAGCGTGCGGAAAAAGACTTTCATCGTCCGTTTGAACGACAGGCCCAGCAGCGGCCCCGCGATCAGCCCGGCGATGAACGTGCCCGTTCCCGGCGTGGAGAGCCACGAGATGTCGAACATAGCCGGCTCCGCGTACGCCTTCACCACCACCGGCGGCGTGCGGACCACCAGCATATGCAGGCCGGGGACCGGTTGCTTCCAGGACACCGAGTCCAGCGCCTTGGCGACCGGCGCCAATCCCCAAATCACCACGAACGCCGAGAGCAGCAGGAACGGCGACCAGGCTTTCACCAGTCGCGGGAAGGTGAGCGGGTCCGCGCGGTTCACCGCGGGAGCCGCCGGTTCGCCCTCGTAACGCCAGATCGTTCGCGGGTGCCATACCTTGCTGAAGAAGAAGGCCAGCACCACCAGCGTGCCGATGCCGCCCACGATAGACACCAGCGACGTGCCCATGTAGTTCGACCAGAAGAATTGAAGCGCGGCGGAGGTCACTCCGCAGACCAGCAGTCCGGGCCACACCGCCAGCGTGTCGCGCGTCTTGCAGAGGATGCGGATCAGCCAGAACGGCAGAATCACCACGACGATCGGCAGGATGCGTCCGATCATGGCGCTGAAATCCGCTTCCGGCAGACCGGTCACCGCCACCAGAGCGCGCACCGGGTTGCCCATGCCGCCCCACGCCACCGGCGCCGAGTTGCCAATGAGGCACAACACCGCCGTCTGGAACGGCGGGAAGCCCAGCCCGATCATCATCATCCCAGTCACCGCCACCGGCGCGCCGCCGCCGCCCGCGCCTTCCAGCAAGGCGCCAAAGGCGAAGGCGATCAACAGCACTTGCAATCGCCGGTCCGATGAAATCTCGCCAACCGAACGTTTGATGATCTCGAACTGCCCGCTCTCCACCGAAATGTCATAGACGAACACCGCGGCTACCACGATCCAGGCGATGCGGAACCAGCCGAACACCATGCCATCGGCCACCGCGCCCGCCACCATCACCGCGGGCATGCGGAATACGGCCAGAGCCACCACCAACGCCACCACGAACGCGTAGATCGCCGCGCGCCACGCCGGTGTGCGCCGCACAGCCAGAAAATAGAATAGGGAGCAGACCGGTACGGCGGCGGCCAGCGTGGAGAGTAGCGGGTTCCCCAAGGGATCGAAATTCTGCAGCCAAGGCTGGTTCATTGGACCTCGTCGAAAAGGATGCGGACCCGGCGCGGTTCTTNNGGCCGGCCGTCAGGCGGGCAGACCCAGTTTGGTCCGCCGCGCATGCCGCAGCTTGGTGAAATCGAATCTGGCCTGCACAACCGGCGTGCCCACCACTTCGATACGCTTCAGATCGCGCGTCCCCATACCCACATCTTCGGCCAGACGCAGCGTGCTGTCTGATGTCTCAAACGGCGGCGTGCCGCGATCCGCCATCGAGTCGAAGCCCATCACCCCCATGCAGACCGCGTCCGTGTTCACGCAGTTCAAACCAGCCACGATGACACCCGGACTCACCAGCCTGCTGTCCTCGATCCACGGTCCCTCGCCGCCCGCCATCGTCCGCACCGCTTCCACAATCGCCAGGTGGATGGGGCGCGCACCCACCAGGTCCACCACCGTACGCGGCACCCGGTAGCCGCCGTCGCGCGACGATTTCGGGTCCTTCTCCGGCAGGGCGCTTTTCGACGGCTGCCGGAACCCGGTGTGTACCATGTCGCGTCCGCCGTTGGGCAAAACGGATGGTTCGTCCACCCCGGCCCCGGTCCCGTAAATCGTCGCCGGCGTCAGTCCGAAGCAGTTCTTCATGGATAGCGTGATGCCCGCCGTGTCGTGCTCTTTCATCTTCGCCAGGCTCACAAAAACGTCGCAGTCCATGTAGGAGTGGTTCAGGTCGAAGCCCGGATAGATGTAGCCGCCCGTGGGCACCATCATGCGCGTGTATTTCTTCGCGTTGCCGAGGTAGTTCGTATTTTCGAACTCCACGTTGGCTGCCGCGCCCAGAATATCCCGCGGTTCCCAGTTGGCGCGCAGCACCACTTCTTCCACCGGATCGGCCGTCGCCCACGGGCTCTCCAGCAGCCGGATCCGCCGCGCCCCCGCGCGGCCCAACAGGTGTACCGTCGCCGCGATCACCGCCGGATTCGTATAGTGCGAGTCACCCAGCGGCGCATAGCCAAGCCGGTAGGTGGTGTCGCCCGTGAGGTTGATCTTGATGCCCACCGTTTTGCCGTTCACCAGCCGGCCAAGCCCGCCGAGCTGATCGAACATCCGGGACAGCGTCGGGACCAGTTCGGCGGGGTCATACGTCTTGCATTTGGCGACCGCCACCGGCAATGCGGGCGCCGTCGCGGCCCGCCCCAACCGGCTCCCCGCCAGCCACGCGGCCGGCAGCACCGCCGCCGTCCCCATCAACCACTCTCTGCGTGAACACTTCTTATACATTCGCCCCCCCTTAAACTTCCAACTCCGCCGCCGCGTATTGCGCCACCGCCGGCAGATGCAGTTCCACCGCATCCTTCTGAATCTCCATTTCCAAAGGACGCGGCTCGCCCCGGTCCGGTGTCCACAGGCTGGCCTTGCGATAGTGTCCCACAATGCGCACGCTCGTCAGGTCCGGCCCGCGGTCCGCGTAGAACAGCAGGTGCGCCAGGGCACGTTTGCGGTCCGGCGCCACCGTCAGATAAGAACCCACCGCGCCCCCATTCCAGAAGCGCAGCAATTCGTAGCGGTGGCTGATCAATAGCGCCGAATCGTTGGCCAGGATGTAGGGGTCGTCGGGATCCGTCTTTGCCATGGCCACCCGCCCCTTGCCGAGCGTGCGCGTGGCGTACCGCGGGTGCTCTTCCCTGGCCGGCATGCCGGGAGCGGGACCCCACTTCGGGCCCGTGATCAGCAGTCCTCCGGCGCTCACGAAGTCGAGGATTTGCTTGCGCAGTTCCGCCGCCGGCGGTTGCGCATCGGCGTAGATGGCCGCGCGCAGGCCGCGAAAAGCGGCCGCCGGCAACTTGTTCTTTAACAGGATGGCATACTGCTGATTGGAGCGGCCGATCAGGTTGAGCAGTTCCTGCCCCAGGAACTCGTTGCCGCCCGCGAAGTCGGAAACCACCCCGACGATGGCTTCCGGCAGATACTCCGACCACGCCTTGCGGGCCGCGAAGAAGCCCGCCGCTCCCGCAACTTCCTTCCACGTTGCCAGCGCATCCGCCTTGCCATCCGCCAGCCCCGCGGCCAGTTTCTCATCGAGCGAGATCACCCAGCGGCCGCCATAGGCGGCGGCGTCGGCAATTGCCGTCCGGTAGGAACTCGCAAACAGGAGCGCGCCTTTCGGTGGCGCATCCACCCAGATGTCGCCGCCCGGCCGCCGCGCCGCTTCCAGGCGGATCTTCCAGGAGTTGGTATTGACCCACGGCACCCCGGTCGGACCCGCCGATGCCTCGCCTCCGTCGCGCGACATCGCCACCCCGGGCCATTCTCCCGGGATGATGGTGATGCCGGCCGGCGGCGAAGTCATTTCAGCCACTTTGAGGCCCGCCCGCTTGGCCTCCTCGATCACCGGCGCGAGACCCGCATCCTTATCCACCAGCAGCCAGTTGATCGCTGTTCCTTTGAGCAGGCCTATGGTGTTCGGGGATTTCCAAGAGCCCGGCCACCGCATCGGAGTCCATTCGGCATTCATCTCTTCACACCTATCATGTTTCCAGTGCGACCCGGTACTGTATTACAATCCGTCCGTGCCTATGTTTACGCGCCGCCGCCTGCTCGCCAGCGCCACCGCCCTGCCCCTGCTGGCAAGATCCTCCACCCAAACCCTCAAGATCGTCGTCGCGGGCGGTCATCCGGGCGATCCGGAATGCGGCTGCGCCGGGACCATCGCGCGCTACACCGATCTCGGCCACGAGGTGGTCCTGCTGTACCTGAATCGCGGCGAGGGGTTTTGCGGCGGAGCCAGTCTCGGACGCTGTGCCGCCATCCGCACCGCCGAAGCCCAAAAGGCCTGTAAGATCCTGAACGCCCGTGCCGCCTTCGCCGGCCAGTATGACGGACGCGCCATCGTCGATGCCGCGCACTATGACGCGTTCGCGCGCCTGCTCGCCGCCGAAAGCCCCGATGTCGTATTCACCCAGTGGCCCATCGACCGTCACCGCGACCATCGAGCCGTCTCCGCCCTCACCCTCGATGCCTGGTTGAAAGCCCCCAAGAGCTTCGCGCTCTACTACTACGAGGTCGCCGAGGATACCATGATGTTCTCGCCCACAGGCTACGTCGACATCTCCTCCGTGGAAGCGCGCCGCCGCGCCGCTTGTTACGCGCACGCTTCCCAGCAGCCCGATAAGTGGTACCCGAAACAGGTCGAGATCACGCGGGCACGCGGCGTTGAGGGCGGCTTTCCGCAAGCCGAAGCATTCCTCCGCCACCCGGAAAGCAAAGCCGCCCTGCTGCCATAGGCACCCGGTGGGATAAGGCTCCGCCTTGTCCATCCGGGCGCAAGCCCGGACGGGCGAGCTTCGCTCGCCNNCCGCCTGCGAAATCCGGGCGCAAGCCCGGACACGGGCCGCGCTCGCTACGGCACCACTTCGCGGCCCACCGCCAGGTTCAACTGGCCGGCGGCCGTCATGTACGCGGCCACCAGATTGATGAAGGCGACTTCCGTCGCGCGGTAGTCGCGCTGTGCGTCCAGATAATCCACCAGCG
>PLDO01000167.1 GCA_003136215.1 Bryobacterales bacterium | reverse complement strand
CATGGGTGTGCAGCGGGAAATCGGCAGCATGGTCGTGGAACTTGCCTATGTGGCCAACCACGGCTCCGGCCTCCCGTACCCGATCAACATCAACCAGATTCCGCAAAACAAACTGGGCTTGCTCCCGGTGCAGAACTACCGGCCATTCCCGCAGTATAGTGCCATTAACGGCAACTACTTCGATGCCTACTCCAACTACAACTCCCTGCAGCTATCGTTCAGGAAGCGTTTCGGGCACGGGTTCAGCTTCGATACGAACTACGTCTGGTCGAAGATGATGTCGAACTACGACTCCTCGGGCTGGGGCAGCCGCAACGGCACGAACACCATTCAGAACTCGTACGACCGGACCAGCACGTACGCGCTTTCGAACTTCGACGTTCCGCAGAACTGGAAGGGCTCGGTTGTCTACGCCCTGCCGTTCGGCAAGGGCCAGAAACTCCTGAACCAGGGCGGCGTCGTGGATGCGATCGTCGGCGGCTGGCAGGTCTCCTCGCTGTTCCTCTACCAGTCCGGCAACGTTTTCACGGTGCAGATGAACTCCAACAGCACCAATTCGCAGGCCAACTCCCAGTACCCCAACGTGGTGCCTGGCGTGGCTCTGTACCCCGCTACCAAGACCGCCGCCCAGTGGTTCAACCCGGCCGCTTTCGTCTCGCCGGGCCAGTACACCTACGGCAACGCCGGCAGGAACATCCTGCGCGGACCGAGGTATTCCGACGTCGATTTCTCGGCCAGCAAGACCTTGCGCATTCCGAAACTGGAGAGCGGCCGGCTTACATTCCGATTTGACGCGACCAACGCTCTCAACCACACCAGCCTCGGCATTCCGAACTCCAGCATTGGCAGTTCCACTGTCGGGCAGATCACCGGTGCGCAGCTTTCCGGCCGCACCCTCCAACTCGGCGTCCGTTTGGCGTTCTAACGGAGCCGCTCTCAACCCGAAAGGACGGCTGCGCACCACGCGCAGCCGTCCTTTCGCACACTGCAACGCCCCGATCCTTCCGGTAACCTATGGGCATGAGCTTCCAGGCAGTCGTTTGCACCGGCATCTGCGTTTGGTTTCTGGTCACCCCTCCGGCTTTTCCCCAGTCCAGTCCTCGATCCCAATCCGTCCCCGGCAAGCAGCAGCAGATCGAAACGCATTCCAGGCAGGCACAGGAGTACTTGCGGCAAGGCCACGCCGATCTGGCGGTGGGCGAGTTCCGCGCGATCCTGGCCCTGGATCCGAACAATGTCGATGCGCACGGCAACCTCGGTGTGACGTACTTTTTCCAAGGCGACTATGCCAAGGCCGCCCCGCAACTTCGCAGCGCGGTCAAACTTCGCCCCAACCTCTGGAAAATTCAGTCACTGCTCGGCATCTCGGAAAAACGGCTTGGCCAGACCGCAGGCGCGCAGGTCGATCTGGAGCAGTCGTTCCCGCAATTGCAGGAGGAAAAGCTCCGCATTCAGGCCGGATTGGAACTGATCGAGATCTACTACGCGGCGAGCCATCTGGACAAAGCCGCGGGCGTCGCCGGCATCCTCCGGCAGCTCGCTCCCACCGACACGGGAATCCTCTACACCGCCTATCGGATCTACTCGGACCTGGCAGGCGAGAGCATGCTTACCATGGCCATGCTTGCCCCCAAATCCGCGCGGATGCACCAGATTATGGCCCAGGAGATGGCGCGGCAGGGCAACACCGAGGGAGCCATCGCGCACTACCGCGAAGCCATCAAGATGGACCCAAGGCTTCCCGGACTTCGATTTGAACTGGCCGAGGCGCTAAACCTTTCCACTTCTCCCGCCGACCAGGAACAAGTCGAAAAGGAATACCAGGCGGCCCTGTCCGACAACCCGTTCGATGAGAAAGCCGAGTGCCGGCTGGGCGAAATCGCTCTCCGCGCATCTGAATTGGAGGCCGCGCTGGCGCATTACTCGCGGGCCGTGGAACTGCAACCCAACGACGCCGAGGCCTGCCTCGGAGTCGGCAAGACGCTGACGCAGATGCATCGCACGGCGGATGCGGAGCCTTACCTCAAACGCGCCGCGCAGCTGGAACCCTTCACCGCGGTCACGCACTACCGCCTGTCCCTGGTGTACCGGGCCGCGGGGCGCACCGCCGACGCGCAAAGGGAGCTGGCGGAATTCCAGCGACTCAAGGACATGAAGGAGCGGCTCAAACAGGTTTACGAGGAAATGCGCCTGCAACCCGTCAAGCAGGAGCGGCTCGAAACCGAAGCCGCAAAATAGGCACATCCCGCCGGTCCCCGGAATCGTGTAGGCTGGCGCTATGAGTATGACAACGAGACTGCTCCTCTGCATCTGCTGCATGCCGGCTGTATTGGCTGCCCAGGGTAATCTGAAGACAACCGTCACACAGCGCTATTTCAACGGAATCCGCAGGAACCTGGAAGCGGCGGCCGATGCCATGCCCGCCGCCAGGTACGGGTTCAAGCTGACCGACGGCCAGATGTCGTTCGCCGAGTGGATCAATCATTCGACGGAACGGAACTACGCCGATTGCGCCGCGCTGAAACCGGAAACCGTGCCGGAAGCCGCCCAAAAAGTAGCCGGGCTGAAAGACAAAGCGGAGGTAAGCCAGGCCTTGAAAGATTCGTTCGCGTACTGCGCCGCGGCGCTCGAAGGAATCGACGATCAAAAGGTGCTGGCCTCGCCTCAGCTGACGTACTCGCTGTTGCACATCGTGGTGCACAACAACGAGATTTACGGAAACATCGCCGGATATCTCCGTTCCAGCGGCATCGTGCCGCCTTCCACCGCGTCGCGCATGGGCCAAAAAGCCAAGCCGTAGCCTCACCAACGGCGGGCGGCGCGGCGGCGCGAATTACAGCTGGATGCCGGCCGCGGGCTTGGCGAGGCCGGCAGCCGTGGCTCTTTCACGGATGCGGTCTCCCGCCGGGAACGGAGCTTCGTAGAACATGACTTGCAGCACTCGCGGGAATCCGCGCAGTGCCCCGAGCGCCCGCGACCACGCCTCGGCGTGCTCCCGTCCGAGGGCAGGAGCAAGATCCAGGCAGATCGCAAGGTACGCCGCGCGCGCGCGTTCCTGCGCGGTTTGCCCGGCCATCACGCCCGCCTCAACCGCACTTTTCCATTGGGCGCGCAGCGCCGCGGACTGCCTGGCAGGGTCGGCCAGCGGTTCGATGTTGGCTGGCTTCTCCACGAGTATGCGGTACCGCGATGCGCTCCTGGATCCGCCGCGCTCGCCGATGTTCAGGTCCGCCAGCGCGATCAGCCGGTCGCTGTAGCTGGCGATGGTTTCATCTTCGGGCACCTCGTCGCGGCTGGTGTTGCGGTACCGATCCTTGATGTTCCAGCCTTGGGATGTCAGCCAGCGATAGCCCTTCAATACTCCCAGCACCGCGCCGGAAGCGGCCGCATTGTTGTCGGCGTCCCAGCCGAAGTTGAACGCGCTGCGCACCGTCTGCAAGAAATCTCCGTCGCCGTAGAGCAGCGCGGAGATGGTGGAGGCTCCATTCAGCCACACGCCATTGCGGTCGCGCATGTCCTGTCCGCCGTAGCGGCTGTACTTCTCTTTGGTGAGGCGGCGGGTGGCGCGCCAGTCCCGCGGATTCTCGCCATACCAGCGCCGCACGTCGGACATGATCCGGCTCAAAACGCTCTTCGGGTCCATGGCGGCGGCGCCTGCGTCCAGGATGGTCTGCATGTCGCTGGTGAGGAACGCGGTCGCGATCATGGCGGTTACCATCTGGGCGGATTGAATCGCTTCGCCATCCACGCTCACGTGAGTGTAGTGCGTTCCAATGCGTGCGGCGGTTTGCGGCATCCCGGGAGAAATGAGGCCCCAGCTCTCGCTGACAAACTGGCCGGACAGGTTGAACTCCGCCCAGGGATTGATTTCGGCACGGCCGGTCAGCGGCGGCTCGATGCCGAGATCCATCAGTTGACGCAGGTAGAGGTGCGAGCACCAGATGCCTCGGTTGATGTGCTTCTTCCAGATGGCGGCGATCGTCTCGGGGGACAGCAGAAGCGTGCGGCTTCGCTCGATTTCGAGAATGTACGGCCACTCGATATCGGTATCGTCATCCGTCCAGCCGCCATCGGGCAAGGCGGGTGTGTACTCCCGCACATCGCCCGGCTCGGCGATGTACTTCATCTCGTGGGCAAGCCCGTTGAGGTCGCCAATGAGTTGACCGAGGAATCCGCCGCGGATCTTGTCATGGAGCACATCGACCGGGATTTCCGTGGCTGGCCGCGACCTGTCTTGCGCCAACAGCGGGACCGCGGCGAGGGTCATAAAGGTGCGGCGTTGCATTCGCTACCTGCCTCCGTGCTTCGAGAATAGCGCGATCCGCCAGCGCCCTTCGCGCCGCCGCGTGCTATCCATGAAATGATGACTCTCTTTGCCGCCACACGCTGCCTTGCACTTGGGTTCCTGTCGTGCGCGATTGCCCTTCCGGCCGCCGACACCCCCAAGAGCCGCGCCGATCTGCCCGACCCGCTGGTAGGCACCTGGTCGACGTACGAACTGTCCCACGGCAACACATATCCGGGGGTATTCACGCCCTTCGGGATGCTGGGATGGACCGCGCAAATGACCGAGGGCAATGGCTGGCCGTACCAGTATTTTCGCGAAACGCTGATCGGCTTCATGGCCACTCACCAGCCGTCGGCGTGGATGAACAATTACGGCCCCTTCTCGCTCATGCCGCTGACCGGAGCCCTGCAAGTGCAGCCCAGCGAACGCGCCTCCCATTTCAGCCACGATAACGAGCAGGCGTCGGCTTACCGCTACAGCGTGCTGCTTGACGCCTACCAGGTCAAGGTCGAGATGACTCCATCGCCGCGCGGCGGCGCGTTCCGTTTCACCTTCCCGAAAACCCAGGACGCGTACGTGTTGCTCGATGCGAGCCACGGCGGCGGCGCGGTCGAAATCCATCCCGCGAACAACACGATCACCGGCCGGAATACCTCGGGTGCGGGCAAGTCGCCCGACTTCGCGCAGTACTTCGTGGCGCTGTTCGACCACGCCATCGCGCGCCACGGCGTTTGGGAGATTCCCGAGAACCGGCAGGGCCGGCCCCTGCCCAACCAGCCCGCCGTGATCGCGGCGGATGCCAACTCCCGCGAGGGCAGTCACGTGGGCGCATACGCCGGCTTCGCGACACAAGCGGGCGAAGCCGTCACCGTGCGCATCGGCGTCTCTCTCATCAGCCTGGAGCAGGCCCGGCGCAACCTGGAGCAGGACATGCCGGAGGCCGATTTCGACAAGACCGCCGGACGCGCCAAATCGGCATGGGAGCGCCAGCTCGGCAAGATCGACGTGGAGGGCGGCACGGAAGCGCAGCGGCGCACGTTCTACACGGCCTTCTACCACGCGGTGCAGTTCCCGCACATGCTCGAGGAGACGGATGCCTCCG
Source organism: Bryobacterales bacterium (assembly GCA_003136215.1). Lineage (GTDB taxonomy): Bacteria > Acidobacteriota > Terriglobia > Bryobacterales > Bryobacteraceae > Solibacter. Next base: position 699 of record PLDO01000167.1, on the reverse strand, counting down.
GCAAAATGGTCCACTGGAGCCCGTACGACGGCAAAGTGCACCCCGGCGAGATGTTCGCCGATAACGGGTTCTGGGACACCTTCCGCGCCCAGTTCCCCCTGCTGACCATCCTGGAGCCGAAAAAGGACGCCGCCATCATCCGCGCCATGTTGAATGCCTACGACGAGGGCGGCTTCATTCCCAAGTGGCCCAACCCCGGAGAAACCAACGTCATGATCGGCACCCACGGCGATTCGGTGATCGCCGACGCCTATCGGAAAGGCATCCGCGATTACGACGTCGCCAAGGCGTACGCCGCGTTGCGCAAGGATGCCACCGAAAAGGGGGCCGGCGTTTTCCAGGCGCGCAGCGGAATTGAGGACTATATCGCGCTCGGTTACGTTCCTTACGACCACGGCGTGCACGAGTCCGTAGCCTGCACCCTGGAATACGCCTACGACGATTTCGCCGTGGCGCAAATGGCCAGGGCGTTAGGCAAAGAAGAAGACTACAAGGTGTTCATGGCGCGCACCACGAACTACCGCAACCTGTACGACGCCAGCGTGGGCTTCATGCGCGGCCGCAAATCCGACGGCTCCTGGATCGAACCCTTCGACCCGCTGGCCTGGGGCGGCGTGTACACCGAGGGCAACGCGTGGCAGTGGCTGTGGAGCGTCCAGCAGGATGTCCCCGGGCTCATGGAATTGATGGGCGGCAAGG
>PLDO01000443.1 GCA_003136215.1 Bryobacterales bacterium | reverse complement strand
CTATTTCAGACTGCAAGAACCTGTTTTGGACAAGAGTGCTCAGCAATATAATTTAAGTCGTAGACCTGTTTCTCGTCAGCAATGAGGGCGTCATGGACTTGGCGAAGGCTGTGCCGATGACTCACGGATTTCGCCGCGTGCGGGATAGCGCGAACGGGCGAGTACGCACGATCAGTCCGCAAATGAAATGAGCCCTTGGCGCATGGCAATCGTCGCGGCTTCCGTGCGGTCGGAAACCTCCAACTTCCCTATAATATTGTTTACATGGTTCCGGGCCGTGTTATCGCTGATGCCGAAGACGCGGCCGATCTCTTTGTTGGTAAGCCCTTTGGCCACCAACTGCAGGATCTGATGTTCTCTTGGAGTCAAGTCGGAACGAGCCATGCGATCAGACAACTGCGCCGCAATGTGAGCGGGGAGGTATCGCTTATTGGCGCGCACAAGGCGGATCGCATCGAGTAGTCCGTCCTGAGGTGTGCTCTTTAGGAGGTAGCCCTCTGCGCCAGCTCCTACCGCTTGATAAATGTCCTCATCTGTCTCGGAGTTTGTGAGCACGATAATTCGTGGTGGGTCTTTGCGGAGCTTGATCACACGGATGGTTTCCAATCCGCTCATGCCAGGCATGCGCAAGTCGATCAGAATCACGTCGGGGGCAATCTTCTCAAGCAGTGCGAGCGCCTCTCCGCCGCTGGTTGCGCTACCGATCACTTCAATGTCCGGGTGGGTGCTCAACATGCTCGCGAGGCCTGCGCGCACTACCGGATGGTCGTCGACAATAAGAATGTGAACGGTCGCAGAGTCCATGACAAGCTCTTATGTGTGAAACAGCAGTTTGGGCCATGCCACGATGGAGAAGCGCGCTTTCAGAGGCGCCCTCACTTCAACCTGGGTGCCGGAGCCGGGAGTGCTCCTGACTACCAAAGTGGCCGAAATACTCTCTGCCCTATTGCGCATTCCCACCAGACCGAATCCGGTACAACCATCCGTCATAAAACCGACTCCGTCATCTTCGACCGACAGGCAGATGGAGGCGCGATGGTGGCGAACGCGGATCCGGATGGTGCTGGGGCCGGCGTGCCGAATCGAATTCGCAATCGCTTCCTGGCCGATCCGGATTAGCGTGTCCTTGATGCGCGGAGGGATGGTCATCACCCCATCGCCACAATATGTCTCCACTTTGACACTTCCGTCCGTGATCATCCGTTCCGCACAGGCGCGGAGAGCGGGAAGAACCCCGACGTGGCTGAGCGTTTCCGGGCGAAGACTTGCGATACTGCGCCGTACCTCTTCGTGGCTGCTGCGCGCCAACTCCATCGCCAAATCGACCTGCCTTTCCAGGGCGGAGGAGTTCGGAGGGACGCAGTTGCGAATCGCCTGCAGCTGAAAACCGATTCCGGCGAAACTCTGTGCGACCGTATCATGCATCTCATGGGCAAGGTGCGCACGCTCTTCCACCACGGCGCGAAGCCTCCAGCGCTTCGCCAAAAGGTACAGATGCCGGCACAGAAAGAGAATAAAGAGAATGCCGAGCGTTGCCAGCCCCGCCAAGACGAACGGATCGGCGGACCAGGCCAAACGCACGGGAGCTGCGGCGGTATTTGCCGCCCACGCAGCGGCGGAGAGGTCAATGGTTGCTGCCGTGCCGAACATCAGCAGGGACAGAAAGATCATTGTGGTCTTCATGACTCACCACTTTCACGACCGCCGGGCGGGCACGTCCCACGCACTGCCGGCAATTTCCTTGAGATCCCAGCCGCGACGATATTCGCGGCGCAGGTACTGGTTGGCCTCCTGGCAGTTGGTGATGCGGAAATCCAGAGGATCCCATTGGATCCGGTGGCCCACACGGAGCGCGATGTTGCCGAGTTGGTAAGCTTCGGTGAACGGGCCGGCGTAGCCGAAATGGCAGGGCGCGGGTTTGCCCGCTTTCACCGCCACGGCCCAGTCCTTGTGGACTTCTTCGCGGCCCCACGCGCGCTCGGGAGGCGCGGGAAGGGGTTCCGTGCTCTGGCCGGCAAAAGGTCCGCGGCCGGCGGGATAGCTGCCCTTGGTCCCGATCCAGACCATACCGCCCTGGCCGCCGCGCAACGGCGCACCGGGAGTGGCGGGCGTGGTGGGTTGCGGTGCTTGCATCGCCAGAGGAAGGGGCAGGGCGCCGTCGTACCAGTAAATGGAAAGCGGGGGATGGACACCGCGAGCGGCCCAGTCGAAGCGAATGACGCTCCAAGTCGGGAACATCTCTTTCTTTATACCGGACGTTTTCACCACTTCCACCGCCGAAGGCGCTCCCAGATCGAGCGTCAGGAAGATGACATTCATACTGTGGGGGGCGATGTCGCCCAGCGCGCCGCTGCCGAAATCCAGCCATCCACGCCACGAAAAAGGATGGTACAAAGTGCCGTTGTTGGCAAACTCCCGCTTCTTTTCCGGGCTGTAGACGGCATGCCCCTCGGGCCACCTGCCCTGGTAAGGACGCGTTGGAGCGGTGCCGAGCCAGAGGTCCCAATCGAGTGTGGTGGGTACGGCATCCTCTCCCTCCGGACGGTCATAGCCCTGGGGCCAGATGGGGCGGTCGGTAGTCATGTGGATTTCGGTGATTTCGCCAATTGCGCCGGACTGAATGAATTCGGCCGTGCGCAAGGTGCGGGGCTCCGCGCTGGTCTGCGTACCCATCTGCGTGATTACCTTCGTCTCGGCGGCCACACGGGCCATGATTCTAGCTTCGTGGACGGACTTGCAGAGCGGCTTCTGGCAGTAGACGTTGAGACCGTGCCTCATGGCGTACACGCTCATATAGGCGTGGTTGTGGTCGGGCACGGCGACAATTACGCCGTCGAGTTTCTCCTTCTCGATCATCTTGCGGAAGTCGGTGTACTTTTTGGCGCCTGGATACTCCGCCCCACGTTTGTCGAGGATGGTGGAGTCCACGTCGCATATGGCAGCGACGTTCTCGCCCAGACCGTTGAACGTCTTGGCGTCAACCCCTCCCATGCCGGTGAGGCCGATGATGCCCAGGTTCAGTTTTTCGTTTGCCGCGTAGCCTCGCGCCAAGCCGGCGGGAAGAATCATGAACGTGGCGGCGGCCTTCAGGGCCTGGCGTCTGCTCAGGCGGTCTACTGTGTCGAGTCGATTCACAACATCACCTCTCATAACGGTTTCAAAAACTTTGGCTTACGAGCGCTGGTTCGTGTGCCTTAGCGGCGGCTAGCGCGATGCCTCCCAGCAGACCCGCCCTGTCCTCGAGCAAGGACCGCTCGATACACACATCCTGGACCGGGAACATGCGAACCCGTTCCTTCACGGTTTCGCGAACGGGCTCGAGCAGCAGGTCGTCGAGCGCCGCAACACTGCCTCCGAGCACTACCATGTCGGGGTGCAGCGCGGTGACCATGTTGGCGATACCGATACCGAGCCAGGTGGCTGTTCTGGCGATAGCCTCGCGGACCGCGGCGTCCCCGGCGCGAGCCGCCGCGCCCATCTCTTTTGGCGTGACGGCACCTGCGTTCCCGGAGACCATTTCGAAAAGGACGGGAGCGAGGCCGCTGAGCAACAGCCGGACGCCTTCACCGACCAGCGCCGGTCCGCTGGCGAGAGCCTCCAGACACCCCCGGTTGCCGCAACCGCAGAGCGGGCCGTCCCGCTGGATGGTCTGATGACCGAGTTCGCCGGCCGCACCCAAGGGGCCGAGGCGGAGCTTTCTGTCAACGATAACGCCGCCGCCAATGCCGGTCCCGATGGTGAGGAAGATCATGGTGTCCACGGACCTGCCACGACCAAAGGTGAACTCTCCGAGCGTCGCCATACGTGCATCATTGAGCAGAAACACCGGGCAGCCGAGCGCCGTGGAGAGCGTCTGGCCCACCGGCACACCACGCCATTGCGACGGGAGATTGGGCAGAAACCGGGTGACGCCTGCCCGCACGTCGATCAGTCCGGGCACTCCCATGCCCGCGGCCACCGGCTGTGCGCCCAGACGCGCGGAGAGGTCGGCGACGAGCCCGGCAATCCGAGGCAGGACGCCGGCGGGCCCTTCGTGGGAGTTGGTCGCGATCCGGCCTTCGGCCAAAATCTCGCCGTCGGCGCCGGCGATGGCCGCCGCGATCTTCGTGCCACCAAGGTCCACGCTGGCAAATAACTCTCTCACTCACGTCCTCTTTGCCGGAATACCGGCGCGTTGTGTGGCGCAGTTCCGGGCCTGCGCCGCGGGATTACTAGAGCGTATTGTCGGAAACGTCCAGGAACTTACCGGTGGAATACCCTTCGGGCTGAATCCCGCCCAGGCGGTTTTGAAACTCATAGGAATCGCCACGGTACAGGGTACGCTCCGACCACAGCGGCCGGTTCCCGGTCAAGTGGCCGACCGACCGGATCGACATTCCGGCGGCGCCGTCGCGGAGCTTGAGCAGCCTGGCATCGGCGCCACGGGCGTTGACTGCCCGGATACTCTCGTCCGCGCCTTCGATGGGCAGGTGATAGCGGTCGGTCCAGAGGCCGTACAGCGAACCGCGCACATCCTCCGCCGTCAGGTCCGGGCAATACTCCGCGACGACGTACCGTTTTTCCAGGATGACCGGCAGACCGTCGGCCAGGCGGAGTCGCTCGATGTAGTAAAGGGCCGCGGTCGGTCCCACCTGGAGCACCTGCGGGACATCGTCCAGAACGTCCTCGGCGCGGACCGTTTCAAACCGCAAAACCTCGGTGCCCGGTTGTTTGCCGGCGGCGAGGGCCTTATCGGTGAAACTGACCAGCGCCCTGAGATTGTAGTCCAGGGGGCGGCCGCGCACGAAAGTGCCCACGCCCTTGCGGAATTCCAGCAAGCCTTCGGAGACCAGGTTGGACAGCGCCTTATTGGCGGTCGCCCGGCTAACCCCGTAGCGCTCGCAGATCTGCCGCTCGGTGGGAAACTGGCTTCCCAGGGGGCACTCTTTCGAGCCGACCAAAAGTCTCAGCTGGCCGTTCAGTTGTTGATAAATCGGTTCTTTTACGAGTGAATAGGCCATGTGGCTATGCCGCTGTACAACACAGTTATTACGCAGAAATGCATTAATGTCAAGAAAAAACTATTTTTCAATTGACAGCGGCAGGAACTGACGTTATATTGTAGCCCAGTGGCAAAGCCACATTGCCAGGAAGGAGAGCACCTGCATGAAACGCGCTGTCTCATTATTGTGTTTCCTGGCTCTACCCCTGGCGGCGCAGGAATATAAGATCGCCGTCGTCAGCATGTTGCACGCCCATGTGTGGCTGCACCTCGGCACCATGTTGAAGGGCGACAAGGTCAAACTGGTGGGCGTTTCCGAAACGCTGCCGGATTTGATCAACCGCGCGACGCACGAGGATGTGATCCCGCAGACGCAGAACGTGACCCGCCCGGGTGTGCCGGAGTCTCTCATCTTCGCCGACTGGAAGAAGATGATCGACCAGACCAAGCCGGACATCGTGTGGGCGTTCACGCCCACCAACGGGCACGTGGACGTGGTCCGGTACTGTGCGCCCAAGGGCATTCACGTAATCATGGAAAAGCCGCTTGCCGCAACGTGGAAGGAAGCGCTCGAAATTCAGGCATTGGCGCGCAAATACAACATCCTCGTTCTGACCAACTACGGTTCCACCTGGCAGGCCGCGCAATATGCGGCCAGGGCGGCGATCGATGCCGGCGAGATCGGTCCGGTATGGCGTCTGCATGGGATGCAGGGCAGCGGCGGCCCGGGCGATCCGAAGACGTCGTCGTTCGCCGCATGGCTAGCCGATCCGGTGCAGAACGGCGGCGGCGCGATGATGGATTTCGGATGTTACCTGGCGCTCTGGAGCGTGTGGCTGAAAGGCATGCCCGAAAGCGTGTATGCTACCGTGCAGCACATGAAACCGGAGATGTTTCCCAAGGTCGAAGATAACGCCACGATCGTCCTCAACTACAAGGACGGCCTTGCGATCCTGGAGGCCAGTTGGGACTTTCCGCCGGCGCAGCGGCTGGGCAACGAGATATACGGCACGAAAGGCAGCATCGTAGGAAACAGCATCCGCAGGCCAGGTGCACCGGCCCCAGGCGGCGGGCGCGGAGCCCAGCAGGGCGAGGCGCTCGCAGTCACTCCGCTTCCGCCGGAGGGAGCCGAGCCGATCGCCTACATGATGGATCGAATCCGCAACAAGCTACCGTTGGACGGGCCTTCGGCGCTGGACCTTCAAGTGTCCGTGCAGGAAGTGCTCGAGGCAGCGAAGATGTCCGTCAAGACCGGACGGGCGATCCCCCTGCCTCTGCAGAAGTAGGCAAACTCATATGGACTATACCTATCTCGATATCGCGAAGATGATCGACCATTCCCTGCTCAACCCGAGCCTGACGGACGCGGAGTTGGAAGACGGCTGCCGCCTGGCCCGTCGGTATGATGTGGCGTCGGTCTGTATCAAACCTTACTTCCTAAAGCGATGCGCCGAACTGCTGGCCGGCAGCACCGTAGCCGCCGGCACAGTTCTCGGGTTTCCTCACGGCGGCAACCGGACAGCCGTGAAGGTGGCCGAAGCCGAAGCGGCGCTGCGCGACGGCGGCGCCGAGTTGGACATGGTGGTGAATATCGGAAAAGTGCTCAGCCAGGACTGGGACTACGTTCGCGACGATATTCGGGCAGTGGTGGATGTAACTCACGCGGGCGGCGGCATCGTCAAGGTGATCTTCGAAAACTGCTTCCTCGAGGACTGCCACAAGATCAAGCTATGCGAGCTCTGCGCGGAAGTCGGCGCGGATTTCGTCAAGACTTCCACCGGCTACGGCACCGGGGGCGCGACCATCGCCGACCTGAAGCTCATGCGCAAGCACTCACCACCTCGTATTCGGGTCAAAGCGGCCGGCGGGATACGGACGTTGGACGCGCTGCTGGAAGTTCGCGCGATCGGCGTGTCCCGGTCGGGGGCCACCCGTACCGCGCAGATGCTCGACGAGTGCAAACAGCGCCTGGAAACCGGCGCCGTGACACAGCACAAGTGAGGGCCGCACATATGTTCAGACGGATGATGTTGCTGGCTGCGATTCTTCTGGGTGTTTGGTGTGTGATGTTGCTTTCGGCCGGCAGTCCGCCCGCCGATGCTGTCAACGAGGCGCCCAAAGAGTTGGTCTTCGTGCCGGTGAAGATCGATGGCCCGATCCACGACCCCGCCAGGCACACCTTCTGGTTCGGTCCCTTTGCCGAGTGCTCCTCGGTGTTGGACATCGATGGCGATGGCAAGCTCGACATCGCCGCCGGACGGAACTATTACCTTGCGCCGAACTGGACCAAACACGCGGACTATCGCGACGGCGCGGCCACCAACGGCCCGGATGTCGATGACAACTACGAAGGCACGATGGATGTCAACAACGACGGCCGCATGGATGTGATCAGCTCCGGCTGGATGCTCAAGCAAGGCATCTTCTGGTACGAGAACCCGGGCAAGCCGGGCGTCAAGTGGCAGTCCCACACGCTGCTGCAGGCCGACGGGCTGGAAGGTATGGTGATCGGTAACCTGTCCGGCCACGGCGCCAAGGATGTGCTGGTAAACTTCTTCGCCAAGAAGGCAGGCCGTAGCGTGATCTGGTTCGAACATCTGGACCAGGCCCCGTGGTTCAAAGAGCACACGTTGGGACCCGAAGGCGTCGGCGTAATCCATGGAGCCGGCATCGGCGACATTAACGGGGATGGCCGCGACGATGTGGTGACTCCCAGCGGCTGGTTCGAAGCCCCGCAGCGTCCCACGGAGCAGCCGTGGATCTGGCACCCGGATTATCAGTTCGCAGGATTCGGCGCGGCGCCGGGAAGACCCGGCGGCGCGGGGCTTCCCATCCTGGTCTACGACTTCAACGGCGATGGCCTGAACGACATCGTTATGGGCTCGGATCACGGCTACGGCCTCGCGTGGTTCGAGCAGAAAATGGAAAACGGCAAGCGCAGCTTCGTTCAACACTGGATCGAAACGGAGTATCCCACCTTTCACACAATGGCGCTGGCCGACCTGGATGGAGACGGCAAGCCGGAACTCATCACCGGGAAGCAGTTGCTGGCGCACAACGGCGGCGACGTGGGCGCGCTCGACCCGGTGTTCGTGTTCTACTACACATTCAACAAGGGCCATTTCCAACGGCACGTCCTGTCGTACAGCTATCTGGAGCCGTACTTCGCGCCAGGCTACAACGGTCCGCCGCCGACCTTTGCGATCGGCGTCGGGATGCGGTTGAGCGTGGGCGACCTGGACGGGGACGGGCGGCAGGATATCGTGGTGGCCTGCCGTAGTGGGCTCTACGTTTTCTTCAACAAAGGCTATCCGTCGAGAACGCGCGGGAGGAACCCGCTACCCGACCGCGACAGTTATCCCGGCAACGTAAATTGGGAAGCCCCCAGAAACGCGCCGCCGCCAGTCAAGCCGGGCCGCTAGCGGCGCGGGGAGTTACAGGAGCAATCCAAATGAAGGCACCTCTCTATCTTTTGACGATGTTTCTCGGAGTCGTGTTGGCCGTTCATCTGGCGATGAATGGCAAAGTGGGCAGTGTGTTGAACAACGCCCGCGTGGGTAACGCGCTTTTCTGGTGCATCGGCGCGCTCGGCGCGGTGGCGATTGGACTGACCGGATGGCAAAGCGGCGCGCTCGACCCGCTCAAGCAGGTACACCCTGTCTTACTTACGGCCGGAGTTCTGGGCGCCTGCCTGGTCTTCGCGATTGCATGGCTGATTCCGCAGGTGGGTGCGGGAGCGGTGATGATCACGCTGCTGGCCGGACAGGTTCTGGGCGGACTGCTGATGTCGCATTACGGCTGGCTGGGTTCGCCGGTGCAGCCGGTGACGCCGGTCAAACTCGCCGGAGTCGCCGTGATGATCGGGGGAGTGGTGCTGGCAACTTACAGTAAGTGAGCACAGAGATGCGGAAACTTAAGTTAGGCTCTTCGGAGGTCGAAGTCAGCGCCCTGTGTTTCGGCACGGATCTGATCGGCAGCAAGACGGACCGTGAAACGTCCTTCCGGTTGTTGGATCTCTTCTGCGAGAGCGGCGGCACGTTTATCGATACCGGAAACTTCTACGCCGCATGGCTACCGGGATGCAAGGGCGGCGAGAGCGAGACCACGATCGGCCTGTGGATGAAGGAGCGCGGCAACCGCCACGAGATGGCGATTGCGACCAAGATGGGCTTTGATTACCCGGGTTGCGCGGGAGGGCTCAGCGCAGCCGAGATCGAGCGGGAATGCGACAAGAGCCTGCGGCGCCTGGGGACGGACAGGCTGGACCTGTATTACGCGCACCGCGACGATCGTGAAACCCCACTGGAAGAAACCATGGCGGCGTTCGACGGTTTGATCCGCGCGGGCAAGGTGCGCGCCATCGGCGCCAGCAACTTGAGGTCGTGGCGCATCGCCGAAGCCAATGCCGTCGCGGCGGCTCACGGCTGGACCAGGTATGTGGCGGTCGAGCAGAGACACACCTATCTGCGGCCGCGGCACGGCGCGGATTTCGGCCCCCAGGTCGCGATCAATGAAGACCTGAAGGACTACTGCGGCTCGCGCGACATCACCCTCATCGCCTATTCGGCTTTGTTGCAGGGCGCATACACGCGCCAGGACCGTCCGGTGCCCGCGCAGTACGCCGGTCCGGATGCCGATGAACGGTTGGAAGTATTGCGGGACATTGGCAAGGAAAGCGGAGCCACCTTGAATCAGGTGGTGATCGCATGGATGCGGCAGAGCGCGCCGCCGGTGCTGCCGATTATCGCCGGCAGCGTGCCCGGCCATGTAGCCGAGAACATTGGAGCTTTGAAAGTCACACTCTCCGAAGATCAGATCCTGCGATTGGACAGCGCCGGCAATCCCGATATCAAGAAAGCGTGGCTTCGCTAAGTCGCCAAGGCTGGAGGTAGTCATGCAACCAGACGAAATCGAACGCCGCATGACGCGGCGTCAGGCGTTGAAGACCGCGGGCGCGCCCTTTCTGATCCTGCCGGCTGGACTGGCGCGCGGCTACGCGGCCAATGAGAAGCTGAACATCGGCGTGATTGGGTTGACGGGCATGGGCGCCATCGATGCATCCACGCTCAACAAACTCGGCGAGAACGTCGCAGCCTTGTGCGACGTGGATGCCGCCATGCTCGCCAGACGCGGGGCGGAGTATCCCAAGGCCGCCAGATACACGGACTTTCGAAAGATGATCGAAAGGGAGAAGCTGGACGGCGTGGTGGTGGCAACGCCCGACCACACCCACACCTACATCAGCGTGTGGGCCATGAAGCACGGCCTCCACGTCTATTGCCAGAAGCCCCTGACCAAGACGGTACACGAAGCCAGGATCATGGCGCGGGTAGCGGCGGAAACCAAAGTCGTGACGCAGATGGGCACGCAGAGCAGCGCCAGCGACAGCAACATGAGAGCCGTCGAACTCATCCAGTCGGGAGCGATCGGGGAGGTCACCGAGGTCCACCTGGCAACCGACCGGCCCATCTGGCCGCAGGGATATGACCGTCCTGACGGAGAGGACGCAGTTCCCGCCACGCTGGATTGGGATCTATGGCTCGGACCGGCGCCGCTGAGGCCGTTCCAGCGCATGTACCCGGAAGGCCATCCGGTCTACCATCCGTCGCCCGAAAAGCGGCACCAGTCGGATTTCGGAGTGGCAGGCCTCGACCCGGTGCCGCCGGTTGGCGTCGTTTATCATCCGTTTGTGTGGCGGGGCTGGACCGATTTCGGCAGCGGAGCGCTGGGCGACATCGCACCCCACCAGATGAACGTGATTTTCTGGGCTCTGGACCTGGGCGCGCCGTCCGCCGTGGAAGTGGTGGAGACTTCCGGGATGAGGGCGGAAATGTACCCCGACTGGAGCGTGATCCGTTTCGATTACGCTGCCCGGGGCGTACATCCGCCGCTGAAGATCTTTTGGTACGACGGCGGGAAGCGACCGCCCGCGGAGATCGCCGGCGCGGCGCGGGAACCGGCGGGCGCGGTGCGGGCGCAAGGCGGCGCCGGTGTCACGTGGATCGGCACGAAGGGCAGCCTGCCGGTGGGCCGGGGGCCCTATCGCGGCAGGCAGACGGACCCGTACCCGACACCGCCCGAGAGGGATTGGGGCCGTGAGGAAGTTCATAAGGATTGGGTTGTTGCCGTCAAGGCGGGGAGGCAGGCGCCTTGCCACTTCGGGTATGCCGGACCGTTCACCGAGGCCTACCAGTTGGGCAACATCGCATTGCGCGTGGGCCATCGGATCGAATGGGATCCTCTGGCGTTCCGCATCACGAACTGCCGGGAAGCGAACCAGTATCTCACACGAGAATACCGGCGTGGCTGGGACCTGCGGGAGATCGCCGGGGCTGCATACGACACCGGCAGCCTCCGGGCGCAGGCTTGAAAAAGGAGAGTCATGAAGAGATTTTGCATCCTATCGATCATCGCGGCGGCGGCCCTGCTTTCGGCCCTGGCGCAGAACCAGAGTAACCCCTTCGTCGGCCGCTGGGATATGACCGTCAGCATCGGGAACGGTCACTTTCCAAGTTGGCTGGAAGTAACGGAAAAGAGCGGCGCCCTGGAGGCGCGTGTGCAGCAACCCACCGGTAACGTGGCCCCGGTCGCGGCGGTGAAAATGGATGGACAGCGCCTGATCGTGACCGTGACGGCGGCGGCTCCGGCGCGTCCGGCGACGGACACCCGGCCCGCCTTCCCGGGCCGGCCCGAACTGGTTTGGGAATTGACCGCCCAAGGCGGCAAACTTACTGGCGTTGTGAAGAGCGGAGACAAAACGCAGCAGACCACCGGCGTGCGGGCGCCGGCATTGAAAGCGGCCGCAGTGAAATCGTGGGCGGCTCCGGAGCCGCTGTTCAATGGCAAGGATCTCTCCGGCTGGGAACCGATCAATAACACTCCCGACTTCCTGGACAACCCCGGCGAAAGCCACTGGACAGTGAAGAACGGAGAACTGATCAACGAAGCGAAGGGGTCCAATCTCAGGACCAAGCGGACTTTTACCGATTTCAAGCTGCATGTCGAATTCATCTGCCCTCCCGGCGAGAATAGCGGAATCTACCTTCGCGGCCGCTACGAAGTGCAGGTTCAACCGCCGCCGGACCCGGCGCGGCAGGCCCCGGCGGCGGGCCAAAAGGGACCCGGTCCGGGCACGGGTGGCGGTTACAGGAACCCGTTTCCGGGCATAGGGTGCATCTATGGCATGCTTGGCCCGTCCACTCCGCCGCCGTTCCGGCCGGAGTGGCAAACTTATGACATCACGATCGTCGGACGATGGGCGACGGTGATTTTTAACGACGTGACCACTATCGACAATCAGGAAATCGCCGGTGTGACAGGCGGCGCCATCGATAGCAAGGAGGGCGACCCCGGACCGATTTACCTCCAGGGCGACCATCACGGCGGCATCCGGTACCGGAACATGACGATTTCCGCCGCCAAGCACTAAGGCTGTCCATTCGCAGAGAGGCAGCGGGATTCCTGTCGAATTCCGCTGTCTCTCCCCGGATTTCTCCTGCGAGCATTCGCGCGCGCGTGAATGCCAGTACATGGCCGGCGCAAAGGTCGCTCCGGGCCTGGTTACCTCAATGACAATCAACGGATATTTGGCGAAGAGTTCTCTGGTTGCCGCCCTCGGCGGACTGCTGTTCGGATTCGATACGGTCGTGATCTCGGGAGCGATAGCTGCCTTGCAGCTTCAATATGGGCTCTCCGACATCGCCAAGGGCATGACTGTTTCCACAGCTCTGGTCGGCACAATCCTGGGAGCGATGTTCGCTGGCATCCCGGGTGATCGGTATGGCCGCCGCGGCAGCCTGCGGATCACCGCCGTTTTGTATCTGCTCTCGGCGCTCGGATGCGCCTTCGCCTTCGGCTGGTACTCGCTGGTGGTCGCGCGATTCATCGGCGGCCTGGGCATCGGCGCCTCCTCCGTGCTGGGACCAATGTACATCGCGGAAATCGCGCCACCGAAGCAGCGCGGCCGCCTGGTGGGCGCGTTTCAGTTCAATATCGTATTCGGCATTCTGCTGGCATACTTCTCCAACTACCTCATTGGAACCTTTGGATTCGGCGACCTGGAGTGGCGCTGGAAGCTGGGCGTTTCCGGTATTCCGGCCGCCCTATTCCTGGTCATGCTCTTTGCCATTCCCGAGAGCCCGCGCTGGCTGGCAAAGCAAGGCCGCGTCAAAGAAGCCGAGGACGTGCTGCGTTGTTCCGGCGACGAAAATTACCAGGAAGACCTGAAGGAGATCGTGGCCTCCGTCGACCAGAAGCGGGAACTGGTGCAGGAGACGCTCTTCTCCCGCAAGTACCGTGTCCCGATTTTCCTGGCGGTCTCCATCGCCATGTTCAACCAGCTTTCGGGCATCAATGCCATCCTATATTACCTGAATGACATTTTCACCAAAGCCGGCTTCACCAAAGTGTCCGGCGATTTGCAGTCGGTTGCGGTGGGTGCCACCAACCTGGTCTTCACCATCGTGGCGATGACCATGATCGACCGCCTCGGACGCAAGAAGTTGCTGCTCATCGGATCGGTCGGCACGGCCGTGGCACTGGCGGGGGTCGCGGCCATTTTCTTTGCCGGCACCCACCAGGAACTGCTGGTTTGGTGCCTGGTGGTCTTCATCGCCTTTTTTGCATTCTCGCAAGGCGCTGTGATCTGGGTCTACCTGAGCGAGGTGTTTCCTACCCGCGTCCGAGCCAAAGGCCAGAGCCTGGGCAGCCTCACTCACTGGATCATGGCCGCTCTGTTGTCGTTCCTATTCCCCCTGTTGGCCGCCACTTCCGGCGGGGCCCCCTTCGTGTTCTTCGCGGCGATGATGGTGGTGCAGTTTCTTGTAGTGCTGTTCTTCTACCCGGAAACCAAGGGCTATTCGCTGGAAGAGATGCAGAAGAAACTCGGGATCAGCTAATCTCCGCTCCCGATTCGCGGGCGGACTACTTAAGTCAACTTCAGGGCGCGGAACATCGCAACTCGCCGCTCCCGCAGCGGATCGTTGACCACCTTGCTGGCATTGTCGATGACCATGGTGGCGCGGTCCGTGGGGGTAAACACGGGCCAATGCGGCAGTTTCGGGGTATTGGGATCGCCCGTCCGTGCGAACGCGATCCAGGCGTCGCTGACTTTGTCGGCAAGGGCCACCGCTTCGGCACCTCCACCGGTCAGATTGGCCGATATCTGGACGTTGTCGAATGCGAAGGGGATTTCCATGTTATGCGGGGTCCTCAACAAGCCACCCTGCACCGGGGTCTCCCACGTGAAGTAATACGAGTACACCGGCCCCTTGCCCAACGCCGCCCGGCGTTCCGCAATTTTCATCGTCGGTGCAACGTAATTGTAGTCGCTCGCGATCAGGAAGAATATGTCGGAAGGTGTCGCGTTGGGTGTGGTTTTGCGGTACAAGTCGATCATCCCAGCCGAGTGGTCGCCGAGCATTTCCTTGACTCGCTCTCGCATCCCATCCTCGTCTAGACGCCAGGCGGCTGCCTCAGTGGTCAAGCCCGTCCATTCCGTGCGGGTGCAGCCGATCATCACCGGTACATCGGCTGACACCGGCGACGCCGTTGGGTGGAAAGGATGCTGGGGAAGGATCTTACCGTCGACGGTTGGCGCGAATCCGGCCACATTCTGATCGATCTTGCCCGCTTCTCGCATGACTGCGAAAGAGGCAGCCATGATCCGTTCCACGGGCAGTTTCTGGAGGTCGTGCACGTCCGTCTTTCGAATGCCCAGTTTGGCGAGTAACTGCTCCGCGTTCCGGATCGCGATGTCGCGGCTGACAAGCTGAATGGCAACGCCGCTTTCGATCGTGGCGCGATGGAACAGCCCTTTAGCAGAGGGCATTGCGAGTAGCGTCTCGCACTTTCGTCCGCCCCCCGACTGCCCGAAGATCATTACCGTGTTCGGGTCGCCGCCGAATTGCGCGATATTCGCGCGCACCCATTTGAGCGCGTGGACAATGTCCAACATTCCGACATCGCCGGAGGCGGCAAAGTCCGGGCTGAACTCGCTGAAGTTCGCAAAACCAAGAACGTTGAGGCGATGATTGATGGTGACCACCACCACGTCCCCGCGCAGCGCCAAGTTGGTTCCGTCGTTACTGGGGGAGGATCCGGATCCTGAGCCAAAGCCGCCGCCATGCAGCCAGAGCATCACCGTTCGTTTTCGGCCATCGCTGAGTGCCGGTGTCCAAACGTTCAGCACGAGGCAGTCCTCGCCCTCACCCGTCGAACTGCCTCCGGGCACCGCTAGTGCCGTGAAGATCGATGGTCCGGGGGGCACATCGCGTGGCGGGGCGGGCGGGGGATCTGGGTCACGCTGCGGGGCGCTATGGCCGTAAGCAAGGGCGTCGCGCACACCGGTCCAGCGATCCCGGTCGGTCGGGGGCATGAAGCGGTTCATTCCCTCGGTATTCGCGCCATAAGGAACGCCCTTGAAGGTCTTTATGCCGCGGTTATCGATTCCCCGAATCTTCCCCAGGCTCGTCTCCGCGACCACATACTTCGGGGACTGTCCCGCCGCTTGCTCAAACAGAGCGCCACAGGAAACCGCAGCCGCGGAAGCGCCTCGCAAGAACTGGCGGCGGCTTACATATTGCGCGATGATTTTGCGATCCGAAGTCATTCGCCGGAACTCCCCTGGACCACAATTACCCCGTTGTTCCCTATCTGTCAAGGTTCAGATGAACCGGGTCGAGTAAGGGACCAATTATAAGAATAACAGTTCCGATTTACGCGGTTGGCAGTATAATAACTGCTAGTCAGGAAGCCAGGATGGACCTCCTGACTCCAACCTTACTTTGCCGATTCGGGGAGGTCACATTCGTGCGCGGCAGATCTATCTTGACCACAGTCTTAGCGATAACGCTGGGCGCAGTTTGGGCGCAGGTGCATCCGGCGCGGTGGCGCGGGGCGGGTCCCACCCCGTGCGTCGGCCCGGACGGCGGCATCCTGCAATGCCCTCCTGCGGCGGGGGCGATCGCGATTCGTGCCGGACGCCTGTTCGACAGCAAGACCGGCCGGATGTTGACGAAACAGGTGGTGATTCTTTCGGGTGACCGAATCACCGAGGTCGGGCCCGAGACCCAGGTCAGGATTCCGGCTGGATCGCAAGTGATCGACCTCGGCCAGGCGACGGTTTTGCCCGGCTTGATCGACGCACACGAGCACATGTTCAACGACCGCAAACGAGGCGAAACAACGGAAGGCGGCCTCCTGATTGCCGTGCAGAATGCGCAGGCGGACCTGCGGGCGGGTTTTACCACCGAGAGAGACATGGCTTCCCACGGCCACGGATACGGCGACGTGGCGGTCCGAGAGGCGATTAACGCTGGACGTATCGATGGGCCCAGGTATCAAGTATCGACCCGGGGCATTGTCTGGTCGGCGAATCCGGCGAATCCGGCGGCTCCGGACAACCCATTGGATGGTGAGGTAATTCGCTCGCCCGCGGAAGCGCGCGCAGCGGTGCGGACTCAAATTAACGGCGGCGCGGACTGGATCAAACTGTATCCTACAGGCGATTATGCTTTCATGGCCACCGGCGAGGCTACCTACCGGCTGACATATCCGATGCCCGTATTAGAGGCGTTGATCGATGAGACGCACCGTCTCGGCAAGAAGGCGGCCTGTCACGTGATGGGAGGCGAAGGGCAAAGAAACGCCATCATCGCCGGCTGCGACACGATCGAGCACGCGTTCGGCCTGGATCGAGAGCAGGCGGACCTAATGGTACTAAAAGGGCTCTATTACGACCCGACCTTCGTCCGGTACCTCGAACCTTACATGGACGACAACGACGCGAAGAATACCGGCGGGAAATACCGCATGATTCCGATTTTCGAAAAGGCCGTAAACCTGGCTGCCAGCACGAAAGGAATGAAGATCATGATGGGCAGCGGCGCCGATGGTTCGACGTACGCGCACGGTACGCAGGCGCTCGACTTCGAAACGCTGGTAAAGCGCGGCGGCTTGAGCCCGGCGCGGGCGATACAGGCCGGGACCACAATCAACGCGGAAGCGATGGGAATGGGGGACCGGGTCGGGTCAATAGACAGGGGCAAGTACGCCGATCTGATTGCGGTTTCCGGCGATCCGCTGGCCGACATCACCGAACTGCAACGGGTGAAGTTAGTCGTCAAGGGCGGAAAAGTCATTCGGAACGATATGGGGCAAAGCGCTGCGAAGTAACCGGCGCCGTCCTCGATCCATTATCTGAAGCACGGGAGAACTACTCATGAACCATCATTTGACACGAAGGAATCTGATGCAGGTCGCTGGTGCGACGGCATTCGCACCGCCTTTTGCGGCCGCCGCGGCAACGTCCCAGTGGCCGATTGTCGAAGGGCCCAACACACCGAAGATCTGCCTCGGGGGAGGGCGTGACGAGGCCGGCATCAGGCGGGTAAAGCAATTAGGTGTGAATTATGTCCTCGGGGGAGCCGCAGGCCCGGCGGCCTCACTTCCCTGGCAGGAAGCGAGCATCCGCGCCGCTATCGAGTCCGCAAAGGCAAACGGACTGGTGCTTTACAACAGCATGTTGGAGAACTCGTTCCCCAATACGATCTATGGACGACCGGGCCGCGATGAGGAGATTGAGAAGATCCGGCAGACAATCCGTGCGGCCGGCAAGGCGGGGCTGCCGGTCATCGAATACAACTTCTACGCGCATCGCGCCATGGAGGGCTACTTCGAGGAGACCGGAAGAGCGGGGCTGGGGCACACCGGCTTCGACTACGAAAAGATGAAGGGCTTGCCGCCGCTGCCGGAGGAGGGCGCCCACAGCCTCGACGAAATGTGGAATCACATGACTTACTTCTTGAAGGCTGTGATTCCGGTGGCCGAGGAGTCCGGCGTCCGGATGGCGTTGCACCCCAACGATCCCCCGGCGCCCATCAGCCGCGGTTCGGGACAGATCATGGGGACAGTGGCAGGCTGGAAGAAACTCATCTCGATCGTGGACAGCCCTTCGAATGGAATCACGTTCGACTGTGGAGTGGCAAGGGAGATGGGCGAGGACCCGGTGGAAGTCTGCCGCTACTTTGGCAGCAGGGACCGCATTAACCACATGCACTATCGCAACGTGCATGTGATGAAACCCTACGAGAGATACACCGAGGTGGCTTTCGACGAGGGCCAGGTGGACATGTTCGGTGTGATGAGGGAACTCGTGCGGCAGAAATACACGCGGACGATCTACCCCGAACACCCGCGGATGTTCGACTATGATCGCGAGTACAACAAGCTGCAGGGTGGGGGGCGTTCCGGCGGGTACCCGGGAGGCGGCGGATACACTGGCACGGTGTTCAATGTGGCCTACGCCCGGGCCATGATGCAGGCAGTCTACGCATCGATGTGAGTCTTGTGGTCACTTCCCGGGCGAAAGGAATCGCTCACAGAATGGAGAGGGGACCGGGACCGGCTGCCCTACTTGCGTCAGCCACCCGGTCTTCTGGTCGATGCCGAAAACCACCGCGTTGTTACTGTCCTGGTTGGTAACCAACAGCCATCGGCCCGTAGGGTCAAACTCACAGTTACGCGGCGTCTTGCCCTGGGTCGAGATGTGCTGGATCGGGGTCAGGCGCCCCGTCTCCGGCTGGATCGAAAACGCCGCCACGCTGTCGTCCCCACGGTTGGTCGCGTAAAGGAAATTCCCGCTTGGGTGGATCAGGATCTCCGCAGCGCCGGTGCTCGTCACCTGAGCGCCCTCCGGCAGCGTGGAGATGGTCTCGAATTGTGTCAGTGCGCCGCGATTGGAGTCCCAGCCGAAACGCACAATACTGCCGCCCATCTGGTTGATCAAGTACACATACCTGCCGTTGGGATGAAAAGCGGTGTGGCGTGGACCCGCGCCAGGCGCCACGGTGGCGAAAGGCGGGTCATTCGGCTGAAGCGCGCCGGAGGTTGGGTCGAGGCGATAAACGAACACCTTGTCCACGCCAAGGTCAGCCACCAGCACGAACCGGTTGGTCGGATCGACTCGGATCGAGTGAGCGTGGGCGTGAGTCTGGTTACTGGGATTGACGCTGGCGCCAGTGTGCTGCACAAACGCCGTACGCTCGCCGATGCTCCCGTCAAGCTGTAGCGCGAACACGGCGACGCTGCCCCCCAGGTAGTTGGCGACCATCAAGTAGCGGCCGGTTGCGTCCAGGCTCACGTAGCTGGGATCGCCACCGCCGCTGGGCTTCTGGTTCAGAAACGTCAGCTTCGCCGTTGCGGGATCGATGGCGTATGCGCTCACCGAGCTACCCGGTTCCGAGTTGCACGTGTAAAGGCGCGTGCCGTCGGGACGGATGATGAAATAGGCCGGCGCGACCGCTTCTTGCAGAAACACCGGGTTTGTCAGCCTGCCTGTTTCGGTATCGAAATGTGCCAGCGAGAAGCCAATGTTCGGGCCTTTTCCGTGCGATCCGAAGTACACGAACAAATCGGCGGCCAATGCGGGACCGGCCAGAGCAGCCGCGAGAAGAATCGAAAGACAGCGGGTGGTGCGCGTGAGGCGCTGCATGCTTGTTCCGCTTTTCATCGGTACCGATACAGCTTGACGTGCTGGATCATGTAATAGTCGCCCCTCAGCCGCAGACCTTTGCCAGACAGGATTTCGTCTCCGTTCAGCCGGCGACCGGCAACCCAACGGCCGTTGATGAAGACGCCATCGTCGACCGTGGCCAGTGCGGTAATCGGAGGTCCTGGTGTGTTCGTGGTGAAGCTGACGGTCAAACCCCGCCCGGCCACGAGGAATTCGTCGGGACCCAGTTGGATAAAGATGCCCGCTGGAAACTCCGGAGTCGGGAACGTGTAATGGCGGGCGATTCCCAAGTCCAGCGTGTAGTCGCCTACCCGCAGCGTCTGCTTCGGATGATCCTTGTCCAGCATCGCGCCGCCGATCATGCCTTTGCCCTGATTCTCCAAGACCACGGGGGCTATCTGCGCGAGAAGCGCATAGGTCTTGCTGAGTTCCTCGGAAAAAGCCGGCACGCTTTCCATCCCAAACGGCGAGAAACCAATGGCGTCGTACTGCCCGAGGCCATAGAAAAGGACGCTGGCAGTTCGCGTCTCCCTGACCAGTTCGGGTATGAACAGCGGATTACCGGGACGGGTGTACATCGCGCACCGCTCTTCGAAGTAACTGTAAATGTCGGGCGAGAGGATATCGATTTGGGGCGCGCCGGCCTTCCAGATGTCCATCACGTAGGGCATGGGGCCGCCGCTCGGATAGCTGCCGGGTTTCAGCAGCGCGGTCTCCCGCCATTCGGCCATCCACGTGTTCACAAACATCGGCAGCGGGTATTCGGCTTTACCCGCCTCGGCCACGCGACCGACGTAGCGCGCGTAGTTCCACGCCATGAAGATCTCATCCGTCGCTTCGCCGGCGCCAAAAATCTCCTCCCAGGTTCCAGAAGTCTTGTAGCCGCCGGCATCCCACCTCTTGCGAAAACCCGGTACGAGCGAGTCCTTGTGCTTCTCGACGTAATCCACCAGTTCCTTCGGTACCGGCCGCTGAAAAGCTTCGTTCGCCGCCGCGGACCGGTCACGCGACTCGGTGAGCACGCCCACTTCGTTCTCCACCTGAATCATCAAAACGGTGTGCGCGTCGCTGTCCACCGTGCGAACGTGTCGCATGAGAGCCGCAAAGGCCCGAGCATCGGCATCCCGATTCGCATCGCTAAAGGTGGAGAGAATCTCCAGGCTCTTTCCTTCCTTATTCTGCGCGCGTGGAAACCGGGACAGATCCGTCTTCACCCAGACCGGGGGATAGGTGGACACGCCGTTTTTCCAGCTTCCGAACCACAGCAGCATGAGACGGAGATTCTGGCGTCTGGCCTCCTGAATGACACCGTCCACAAGACTGAAGTCGAACTTGCCCTCCTCAGGTTCGATGACATCCCACCCAACAGCAGCGAGAACGGTGTTGAGATGACCCGCGGCGAACTTGGCCAGGATGGGCCTCATGTAGTCGAGGCTGGAAGAACTCGAATTATGCAGTTCTCCTCCCAGGACCAGGAACGGCTTGCCATCGACGATCAGTTGGGTAGCCGTGCCGCGTGTTGCGAGATGGGGAATGGAGGCCGCGTTCGTCTGAGCGCCCGTTGGCAAGAGCGCGAAGCAAGATAACAGCGTGACGCGATACAGGGGTTGGAGCCCCATTCGTGTCTTCATTCGGGCTTCCTGGCACCGGCGCCCTCCGCTTCGGCGGCGGACACGAGGGCATCCAGGGCGGAAACCTGGGTTGCGGCATTCTTCACATCGGCGGGCCCGGACCAGACCACGCTAAACCGTCCATCTGCGTCACGATTCTTCCAGATACTCTCGGCATTCCTCCGTAAGAATGCGCGGAACCCCGGTACCGGCGCCGCCGAGTTCAGTACTGCCAGGTTGCGGGCGAAAATGCCTTTGAACTGCGTCGCATCGTTCCCACAGCGGGCGGGTTCGCAGGGATCGTGGAGTACGCCATCCAGGTCCGTCAGCCGGGAAATGGCCGCCAGCGCGATGGACTGCGCGACCTGCAGAGGCTTGAGATCGTCGGATTGTTTTGCCAGCACGGTTAGTCCGCCTAAGATCACGCCCTGATTGTAGGTCCAGGTGGTGCGATGGTTATTGTGGCACGCGGCATCCAACCCGTCGTTCACCAGGTTCTCCGAATTGATCATGCCGGATGCCGCAAACCACTTCCATTCCCGTTGCGCCCAATCCAGATAGGTGGCCCGCTTCTGTGCGTCCGGCGTGAGACTCGCCAGCCTTGCGGCCACGGAAAGGAACAGCTCGTTGGCTATGGCATTCTTGTACTGCTTGGGCTTCTTCCACCAGATGCCGCCGCCGCAGGTGGTGTCATCCCAGCCCCCCGCCATATCGGCAAAGATCAGTTCCGCCATCTCCAGATAGCGCGCCTCGTGCGTCAGCTCGTAAGCGCCTGCCCAGCCCAGCGCCCACCAGCCTTCATCGTCGTAGTATTCGTTTAGAAAGTGTTTCTGGGAATTGCGTTCGAAGGTGTTCGCGAGAATGGATCGGAAATCCGGGGTGTCGCTCAACTTCGAGTAATTCTCCAGCACCGTCACCGCGTTGGCGGCGTTCCACCAATTGGTCGTTTTCCATAGACCCGTCTCCTCTACGTACCAGGTTTGGAGGGCCTTCAATCCGGCGGCCGAACCGGCGAGAAACTCCGTCGCCCGCTTCGGATCGGGTGGGGTGGTTTGCGCCCAGCAGGCGCAGGGGAGAAGCAGGAGTCCAAACAGGAGTCCTGCTGGTATAAGGCGATTCGTAGATGGCTCGCTCACCCCCAGGCCTACGTCGCCGCCGGGGCGGTGTCCGTGCGCTGGCCGGTCAGGCCGCGGATGCAGCGCCCGATGCCGGAATAATCGAAGCCAGCGGCCAGGGCGGCCTCGGGCACGAAGAAGTTGCGGCCATCGATCAGGATCGGGCTGGCCATGAGTCGGGCGAGTTCGGCCAGGTCGAGACCAGAAAACTCGCGCCACTCGGTGACCAGCACCAGCGCGTCGGCGTCGCTGGCCAACTCCTGGGCGGTGTCGCAGTAGCGCATTTTGAGATCCGGACGCTGCTCGCGGCAGGCGGCATTGGCAACCGGATCGTAGGCTTTGACGCGGGCACCCATCTGGATAAGCCGCTCGGCGATATGCAGGGCAGGCGCGTCGCGCAGGTCGTCTGTTTCGGGTTTGAAAGCCAGGCCAAGCAGGCCGATGGTGCGGCCCTTAAGGATGTAGAGCTTTTCCTGGAGCTTCTGGATCACCATCTGGCGCTGGGCGGCGTTGACGTCGAGCGTGGCCTGGAGGAGCTTACCGGAATAGCCGTACTCGCGCGCGGTGTGGAGCAGGGATTGAATGTCCTTGCCGAAACAGCTCCCGCCCCAACCGACACCGGGATTGAGGAACTTGGCGCCGATGCGGGAATCCAGGCCGATGCCGGCCATGACTTCGGGAGCCTCGGCGCCCACGCGCTCGCAGATGTTGGCGATCTCGTTGGCGAAGCCGATTTTCATGGCCAGGAACGCGTTGGCGGCATACTTGATCATCTCGGCGCTCGTCAGAGACGTGGCCAGCAGCGGCACGGAGATCATGGAGGACGGACGCGGAACGTCGGGCGGGGGCGGGAAGACCTGGGCGACCAGCGCTTCGTAGAGTTGGCGCATGACGGTGAGCGTGGCGGCGTCGCCGCCCACCACGATGCGGTCGGGGTAAAGCGAATCGGCCACCGCGGAGCCTTCGCGCAGAAACTCAGGATTGCTGGCCACGCCGAAGCGGATGCGTTCGTCGCGGCGCTGGTCGCCAATGCCTTCGCGCACCAGGGTTTCGACGAGGTTGCCGGAGCCCACGGGCACGGTGGATTTGTTGACAACGACACGAAAGCGCGAGCCATCCATGGTAGCGCCGATGCCCTTGGCGGCGGCTTCCAGGTAGGCCAGGTTGGCTTCCCCGGAGGGCAGCGGCGGAGTGCCCACGGCGATGAAGATGACGTCGCTGGCGCGTACGGCGGCGGCCAGTTCGGTAGTGAAATCCAGGCCGCCGCGTCCGGCCGCGAGCGCCAGCATCTGCTCCAGGTGCGGCTCGTAGATGGGCGATTCGCCGCGTTGCAGACGGGCGATCTTGGACGCATCGGTATCCACGCACGTCACGTGGTGACCCAGGTAGGCAAGACACGCACCGGTGACCGTGCCCACATATCCGGTTCCGATTACGGTAACTTCCATGGCAGGCGAAGGGGCCCCCAACCCCGTGGTGTTGAGTATAGCAAGCGCGAGTGCCAACAATCGAGACGTCCCTATTCAACTGCCAACCGAGGCCTGCGGCGGGGTCGAAAGTAACAATCGTCTCGATAGCGATACGATAGAACCTGTATTGCCTGGCACAGATGATTTCGATTACCCGCAATCGCGCGTTGGCCGCCAATAGCCGCTTGATCCTCATGGCCGGCTTCGGCGGTCTGCTGTTGCTGATGGCCTTCGCCGAATTCGACGGCATGCAGGCGCTCACGGAGATTCAAAGGAGCAATGACGAAATCCGCGAGGATTTTCTGCGGCGGACGCGCGTGCTGGACCGCATTCGCGCCGACCTCTACGTCTCTGGCACGTACGTCCGCGACTACCTGCTCGAGCCGGAAAGCGGCAAAGCAGAAGGCCACCGGTATAGCCTGCTCGAAAGCCGCAGCGATATGGACACGGCCCTCAATGAATACCGGAAAGTGGTGAACGGCGCGGAAGCCGGGCCATTTCGGGTGCTCACGCGGAATCTGGCATCCTATTGGAGCGCGCTCGAGCCGGTCCTGGCATGGAGCGCGCCGGAACGCCGTCGCGATGGTTACATTTTTTTGCGGGACGAGGTCTTCCCGCGCCGCATGGCGATGCTGGGGCTGGCCGACCAGATTCGCGCGCTCAACGAAGCCCAACTGAACGCCGGTAGAGCGCGCGTGGAGGCGACGTTCTCTCAGTTCCGCCGCCGCCTCACGTTGATTCTGGGACTCACTATCGGACTGGGCCTGCTGCTAGCCGCTTGGAGCATGCGGCGCATCCTCGGCCTGGAGAACCAGACGGCCGCGAACCTGGGAGAGATTCTGCGGGCGCGGGAAGAACTGAAGGCTCTCTCCGCCCGGTTGGTGGAGGCGCAGGAAGAGGAACGACGTTCCATTTCGCGCGAGTTGCACGACGAGGTGGGCCAGGCGCTAACGGGAGTACTGGTGGAGATGGCCAATCTCTCCACGCTGATTCGCGAGGGCAAGCTGGAAGCCATGGCGGAAAAAGCGGCCGGGATCAAACACGAGGTGGAGAATTCCATCAGCGTGGTGCGCAACATGGCGCTGCTGCTGCGTCCTTCGATGCTCGACGATCTCGGCCTGATCGCGGCGCTGGAATGGCAGGCGCGCGAGGTTTCCAAACGCACTGGCTTGTGGGTGAAGGTTTCGGCCGATCAGGTTTCCGAAGAGCTTCCGGAAGAGCACAAAACCTGCATTTATCGAATCGTGCAGGAAGCCCTGCACAACTGCGGGCAACACGCCAGCGCCCAGCATGTTGAAGTTGCGGTGCGGCAGGAGCCGGACCACTTGCGGCTTTTGATCCACGACGACGGCCGCGGATTCGACGCGCGCCGCCATCGCGGCATGGGGCTGCTGGGCATCGAAGAGCGAGTCAACCACCTGGGCGGCAGCTTCACTGTGGATTCGACGGCGGGATCGGGCACGTCGATCGAAGTTGTTCTGCCGCTGTGCCAAGCTGGTGTGCCACCAGCAAGAGAGACGGGATGAAAACCATTCGAATCCTTCTGGCCGACGATCACACGGTGGTGCGCAAGGGCCTTCGCCTGCTGCTCGAAAGCCAGCCGGGCTTCCTGGTGATCGCCGACGCCGCCAATGGCCGCGAAGCCGTCGCGATGGCCGAGCAGCACATGCCGGAGGTGGTGGTGATGGATATCGCCATGCCCGTGCTCAACGGCATTGAGGCCGCCCGCCAGATCACCGCTAGACAGCCGCAAACCGCGGTGGTTTTCCTGAGCATGCATTCCGACGAAGGTTACGTCCTCAAAGCCTTGAAAGCTGGCGCGCGCGGCTACATCCTGAAGGACTCCGCGGAACACGACCTGATTCACGCGGTCCAGGCGGTGAGCGACGGCAAGGCTTTCTTCAGCCCGGCCATCAGCAAGATGCTGGTGGAAGACTACATGCGGCAGATGCAGAAGCGCCAGGTGGAAGACAGCTTCGATCTGCTCACTACGCGGGAGCGCGAGGTGCTGCAATTACTCGCCGAGGGCAAGAACAACAAAGAGGCGGCGGCGATTCTCAACCTGAGCCTCCATACGGTGGAAACGCACCGGAGCAACATTCTTCAGAAGCTCAACCTGCATAACGGCGCGGAGCTGACTCTGTATGCGATTCGCAAAGGAGTGATCACTTGATGGCGGCCTGAGCTCGCTCTCTAAGTGTGCCGCTGCCACTCGCGGTGCAGCCGCCTTAGCTCGTACACAGCCAGCACAATGAAGACCAACGAGAACAGCGGGAACTCTACGCCGCCGAACAAGTCCAGCGCTACGTAAGCGATGCCGACCGCGAGGAGAGCCAGGGAGCGCATGCTAATGCAGAACTCCCGTCTGGAAGTCCACATTGAAGCGCTGCGCCTGGTAGTCGTACCGGGCGGTGGTGTTGGCGATCTGCGCGGACGTGAGGTTGAGCTGCGCCTGGCTCAACTCCACGATGGCAGCTAGGCCCAGGTCGTATCGACTCTGGGAAAGGTCCATGGCAAGTTTCGCTTGCTGGAGCAACTCCTGCGTAAGCGCCATGCGGTCATAGGCGGTTGTGGCGTTCAAGTATGCAATGCGAACATCGCGCATGACGCGGTTTTGCAAATCATTGACGTTTTCATTGGCGGCCTTGGCCTTCAGTTCCGCTTCGGCTTGGCGGGCCTTGAAGAGGCCGCCATTGAAAATGGGGATGGAGATATTCATACCGATGGCGCCATAGCGGCCGGGTATCTGCGCCTCGGCGGCGGGGGCAAAGCCGGCAGTGCCCAACACGCCGACGCTCGGAAAATACAGAGCATGCTCGGCCTTGGCTAAGTGCTCCGCGGCGCTCTGCTGGAGGCGCAGATCTTTCAACTCGGGCCGGTTCTGAATGGCGGCATCGATCAAGTTCTGGACGCGATCTGGCATGGCTGAAGGTAGGGGTTCTTCGGCCAGCACGAAGGACGGCTCGCCAGGCAGTCCCATGGCTGTCGCGAGCCGGGCTTCGGCGGATTTCAGTTCGTTCTGCGCCTGCACCTGGAGCAACTTGGCGCCCGACAGGTTGACGTTGGCGAAGCTGACGTCGAGCGTCGATCGCAATTTGCTTTCGGCGAGAGCGGACACCTGATCCACCACCGTCTGGCGAGTCTTCACGGTCTCATCGACCACCTGCAAGACGGATTGGGCGCTGAGGACAGCGAAATAGGCACTGCTGGTAGCCAGAAGAATGTCGGCGCGGGTGGCTTCGGTAAGCTGGTCCTGGGCGGCGGCTTGCAGTTTGGCCATGCCCACGAGATTACTGGTCCGGCCGAAATCCGTAATGAGCTGGCTGACGGTCAACCCCGAACCGAGACGGGAATAGACCGCTGGGTTAGTCAGCCCACCCGCCGCGATACGGCTTCCGTTGTCAGCGCCCACGGCGGTGAAGTTGCCGGAGAGGTTCGGTTGCATGGCTGCCCGATATTGATTGGGAACCTGGTTCGCGGCGGCTGCGGTGTATTTTGCCGCGGAGAACTGCGGGTTGTTCTGGATGGCCAGGCGGTGCGCTTCGGCCAGAGTGAGACGCATCGTCTGCTGGGCCTGCGCCGCGCCGCAAGCAATCAAAGCGACAAGAATTGAGAATCGCATATTAGTGGGACCTGTCATAGACGAGCACGTAAGCGGCTGGAACCAGGAAAACGGTAAGCACCACGGATACGCTGAGACCGCCGAGAATCGCGCGCGCCAATGGCGCGTAGGCCTCGCTGCCGGCGCCGAGTTTGAGCGCCATGGGAAGTAGGCCGATGATGGTGGCAAGCGACGTCATGAGCACGGGCCGCAACCGGACGCGACAGGCCAGCGCGACCGCATCCCGCACGCTCATGCCCTCGGAGCGGAGGTGGCGCGTGAACTCCACGATCAGAATGCTGTTGGAGACGGCGATGCCTACCAGCATGACCACTCCCATCAGAGACATGACGTTGAGGGTGGTGCCCGACAGCCAGAGGATCAACATTACGCCCATCAGCCCAGGAGGCACCGCCAGCAGAATGATGAACGGATCGAGGAACGACTGAAACTGCGCTACCAGAATGAGGAACAGCAGAATGACGGCGAGCCCAAGCCCCAGGGTGAAGCTGGTAAAGGACGCCCGCATGCCCTGCACCATGCCTCTCAAGGTGACGGTGAGACCTTCCGGAACGCGGGTCTGATCGATGATGACATCAATGGAATTGGCGATCTTTCCGAGATCTTCATTCAACGGCCGGACGTAAACATCAATGGTGCGGCGTAACTGATAGTGGTCGACTTCGGTG
>PLDO01000538.1 GCA_003136215.1 Bryobacterales bacterium | reverse complement strand
GTGATGCGATTGCGCGCCACGCGGAAGAGCCAGCCCGTCACGTGCTCAATCGGCATCAGCAGCCGATTGGCCTCTACCAGCTGGTAGAAGACCTCCTGCACGATATCCTCTGCGTCGGACGGGTCGGGTACCCGCCGGCGGATGAATTTACCCAGGCGGGATCGTTGTTCCGCGATGATTTCGGATAATCTGCGATCTTGCTCGCTCATCGAACCGATGCTCGCCAGCTCATCCATCTATTCCTGTAGACGAACCGCGGCCGCGGATATTGTAGAGATTTGAATTGGTGAGCCGCGACGGCAAACTCACCGGTACGCCGACATCCGCGAAAGTTCAGCGGGCGTGCGGCAACTGCGAGCGCACCGCCAGGATGAGGTCATGTTCCTGCCCCTCTCTGGCGTCGCTGTAGTAGCCGACTTGGGTGCCCGGCTTGAAGAAAAAGGCTGCTCCTGCCGTGACGGCGTGCCGCACTTCCTTGCGGTCCGCATCCAGGCCCGCAACCATGTTCCCACTGCCGCGCAGCAGGAGGTAGATTTCTTCCTCCGACCGGTGATTATGGGGAATGTTTGTCCCCCCGAGCGCGAAATCCATGATGAAGAGGCTGTCCATCACATAGGCGGACGAGAGCTTGTCGCGCGTGCTGGAGGTGAGCCCCATCAGCAGCTTGAACTGCGTGGTCGGGCCGTGGCTGCCGAGCACCTGCAGTGGCACGTCGTCGGCGCCCGCCAGCATCAGCTTGGGTGTCGGTTCCACTTTCGTGCCGGCTGGAATCTTGTACCCCATCACGATCACCTTGACGGGCGCGTCCGATGAGTTTGCCACTCCATGCCGGACGCCAACGGGCAGGTATAGGAAGTCATTCTTCTTTATGGAGACCTTCTCGTCGCCGTACAACAAGGTTCCGCGGCCATCCTCGATGAAGTACATTTGCTCCTCGGCGGGGTAGCTTACGATGGCTGAGGTTCCGCCGGGCGCGACGGTGAGTTCGCCGTACCGGGCCACACCCTGGAGCTGACCGGCATCCTTGTCGCCGATGCCGAACAGCGGCTTGTAGGAAGCCTGTCCGCCGTTTGGCGCGAGTTCGTCCGGCTGCGGCCGGACATCCGATACCTGGCGGCGCAGGAAGATTGGATCCGCCGCGAACAGGCACGTCGCGGCGGCCAAAAGTACGACTGGTAGTCTTTTGAAGGTGCGCATGGTCCGGTTCACTCGCGAGTGTTTACGAGCTTGCCATTCTCGTCAAGGTGCGGATAAGGGCCGCCGATACGGTATTCGTCGAGAATGTACTTGTCGAACTGAGGCGTAGGCTCGAAGTACCCCGGCACTCGAAGGTGCTCCTTGCAGGCTTCTTCGTTGAGTTCGACGCCAATTCCCGGGGTATTGGGAACCTGGATGTAACCGTCCTGGATGATCGGTTTGGCCGGCCCCGTTACCAGGTCTCCCCACCAAGGGATATCCACCGCGTGGTTCTCCATGGCGACGAAGTCCTTGATGGTCGCGATCATGTGGACCGACGCCATGCAGCCCACCGGGGACCCGGCGAAGTGGACGGCGGTCGGAATTCCGTACATGGACGCAAAGTCCGATATCCTCTTGGTCTCTCGTATGCCTCCCGACGTCAGCGGGTCCGTATGGATGATGTCCACCGCGTTGTTCTCGATCAGGGGACGGAATCCTTCCTCCAGGCCAAAGAGGCTCTCGCCGGTATTGATGGGCGTGACGGTGGCTTCCTTGATTTCCTTGTAAGCGCGCCAGTTCTTGGGAGCGTCCCCGGAACCGAGCGTGCCCACTTGCAGGAGATCTTCGGCCCACGCGAGTTCGAATTGCTCGAAATAACGGGCATGGCGGATGGCGTCGTTCACATCGAGAGGGCCGAAGTGGTCGGCCGCCAGAGGCTGATCCCAGCCGATTGCGTCGCGCACGGCCTGAATGTGTTCGCCGTACATCTGAAGTCCTTTGGCGGTAGCTACGCCACGAGTATTTAGTCCGCCCGGTCTGTTGCGGATCATCGCGGGCATGATGTCCATCTTGAAGAACGTGAATCCCATCTTCTTACGGGCGGTCATGCGGGCGGCATAGATTTTGGGGTCGCTGCTCTCCGTGGTATCGCAATAACAGCGCACGCGGTTTCGGTACTGGGAGCCGATCAGCCGCCAGGCAGGCACGCCGTACACCTTTCCCGCAATGTCGTGCAAGGCGATGTCGAGCGCGCTATAGCCGCCGCCGAAGCGGCGCTGGTTGGTGAAATTGCGAATCCTGTCCAGGATGGGTTCGATTTCCAGCGGGTTCCTTCCTACGATGTGGGGCTTCAGCACGAGCGCCATGCCTTCGTTGCCGGCATCCCGGACCTCGCCGAGGCCGTATACGCCCTGGTTCGTGTCGATGCGGATAATTGGATAGTCGTAGTTCGAGGCGATGCGGATCGCCCGCATGTCGGTGATCCGCAACTGGCTCGGCGCGGAGTTCTTGTTTACGCCGCCAGACTGGAGCGGCTGCCCGCCGGCGGTCTGATCGGCCAGCAATCCGCCCGCGGCGGTGCCGGCCACCATTCGAAACATGCTGCGCCTCTTAATTCCTGGGTTTGGGTTCGACATAATTAGTCTCCTGGCGGTAAACATTAACAGGCAGACCTCTTTTCGTCAACAAAACAGACCTGACCGATACCGCGCAGATGGCGGGTTATAATACCGCCGATGGCACATCATGCACTCTTTCTACGCCGGCTATTGGTGGCCTCCGTGCTTGTGTGTATGGGAGGCGGCGCGGCCGCCAACGCACAGCCTCCCGCTGGTCTGGTTCCGAATCCGGCGATCACACCCACGGACAGACTGAAGGAGGCGTGGTGGGCCAAACGGCACGACCAGATCGTGGAGCAGATCAAGGCGAACCCCAACGTCGGCCTCCTGCTGCTGGGGGATTCCATCACGCAGAACTACGACAAGTCCAGGCCGCCGGACGAAAACTTCCAACCCACATGGCAGCGATTCTATGCCCCCAGATCGGCGCTGAACGCGGGGTTCAGCGGAGACCGGACGGAGCATCTGCTGTGGCGTTTGGATCATGGGGAGGTAGACGGCATACGGCCCAGAGCGGTGGTGCTGCTGATCGGCACCAATAACACCGCGGCCGGCCAGACGGCTGCCGAAACCGAGCTGGGAATTGACGCAGTGGTGGACAAGCTGCGGCAGAAATTGCCCCAGGCCCTCATCGTACTCCTGGGCATCCTGCCCAGCGAAGTTTCGGAAAAGAAGGCCGCCGCGGACAGGGAAATCAATCGGTATCTTGCGCATCGGTATGAGTCGGATGCCAAGGTCACTTACCTGGATATTGGAGCGGCATTCTTTAAGGACGGTAAGCTGGACACTTCGATCTTCTACGATCCGCGCCTTTCCAGGCCGGGCAAGGCGCTGCATCCGGACACCCTCGGGCAGCTCATGATGGCGGAAGCGATTGAACCGACGCTCACTCGCCTCCTGCAGGATAGCGGCCGGCAATATCTGGCGGGTTTGGGGGATGTCAACACAGCGGTGATTCCGGTGCCGCGACTGGAGATGGATTCCTACGACTGGTACGAACGTCACAAAGATGTGCTGTCCGCCCAGGCGCGGATGGATCCACAGGTGGTGCTGATCGGCGACTCGATCACGCATTTCTGGGGAGGGCCGCCGAAATCGCAACGCGCCAGTGGTCCGCAGTCCTGGGAACTGGCGTTTGGCGCCATGCCCGCGCTCAACCTGGGGTTTGGGTGGGACCGAACGCAGAATGTACTTTGGCGGCTGTCTCACGGTGAGTTCGACGGCCTGCACCCCAAGACGGTGGTCCTCAACATCGGGACCAATAATCTGACCGGAACCGGCAACGCGCGTGCCAACACGCCGGCCGAAGTGGTGCAAGGCATTCTGTCGATTGTGAATGAGGTTCACGCCCGATCGCCGCAAAGCCGCATCATTGTCATGGGCGTCTTTCCCAGGGGATTTGGCCCATCGACTCCCATGCGCGCAGCCATCGGACAAGTGAATCAACTGGC
The DNA here is from genome assembly GCA_003136215.1 of Bryobacterales bacterium. GTDB lineage: Bacteria > Acidobacteriota > Terriglobia > Bryobacterales > Bryobacteraceae > Solibacter. Next base: position 11,487 of record PLDO01000538.1, on the reverse strand, counting down.
GGCCCAGGCTCTCGCGGGGAAGCCCAACACAACGTTTCTGGATATCGGCGCGCAGTTTCTTGAGCCCGATGGAACGCTGCCAAAGGCACTCATGAACGATGGCACGCATCCCACGGAGGAAGGCTACAAGATCTGGGCGAAGGCCCTGATTGACGCGGGCGTAGGGCGCTGATCCATCCCCGATGCGTCCTTATAATGGAAGGCGGGACTCGGGCCGGGGACGTCCCACGCCGTGGCGAATCGTCCACAGCCCGGTTCAGCCGCCGGACGGAGTTCTCTTATGAAGCTGTGGTGTGCGTGGGTTGTGCTGGTTGCATTGGGCGGCGCGGCGGCCGCGCCGGGCCATCGATTCGCCTGTGCCGACTACACCCAGGGCAAGGTCTTCGTGGTGGACGGTGCGGGAAGAGTGGAATGGAGCTACGATGCGCCGAACGCCAACGACATCTGGGTGCTTCCCAATGGCAACCTGCTGTTCAATACAGGACACGGCGCCAAGGAAGTAACGCGCGATCGGAGAGTGGTATTCTCTTACGAATCCACCAGCGAGGTCTACGCTTGCCAGCGGCTTCCCAATGGCAATACATTCATCGGCGAATCGAATGCCGGCCGTCTTCTGGAGGTAGATCCCGGCGGGCGGATCGTCCGGCAGATCCGGCTGCTGGCGGAGGGCAAGGACGGCGGATCGGCGTATATGCGCAATGCGCGGCGGCTGGCCAATGGTAACTATCTGGTGGCTCATTACGGAGACCAGGTGGTGCGCGAGTACGATCCAGAGGGTAAAGTGGTGTGGCAGGTGGCGGCGCCGGGCGGGCCGCACAGTGTTGTGCGCCTGCCGGACGGAAACACGCTGATTTCCAGCGCCGACCGGGACGGCGCACCGGCGCGCGTGTTCGAAGTCACGCCGGATGGGCGAACCGTCTGGGAGGTTCGGGGCGAGGAGTTGCCGGGGATCAGCCTGAAGTTCATGGCGGGGCTGCACCGGCTGCCCAACGGCAACACGGTCATGAGCAACTGGCTGGGACACGGCCAGTTCGGCAAGGCGCCTCACCTGATCGAGGTGACGCGCGACAAGCGGGTGGTCTGGACCTTTGCCGATCACGAGGCCATGAAGACAATTTCGAGTGTCCAGATTCTGGACGTGCCCGGCGACGCCATCGCCGGCACGATTTTGCATTGAGGAAGGCCATGAAACGACGGGTTTTTCTGTATGGCAGTGCCATGTTGGGAGCAGCGCGGCCGGACTTGGCCGCCCCGGCCGCCCCGGCCAAAGACGGTCTCATGGAGAAGGTCGCCGAAGCCGCGCTCTCCATGCAGCGCCATTCCTGGGAGCAGGGAATCCTGGCCCAGGCATTTCTGGATATGGCAGACCGGGAGCGGATCATCCTGATGACCAAGAGCGCCATTGTCGAGAAGGCCGCGGATGGCCGACTGGCGGCCATCGGGGGTGGCGTGACCGATCCCGCCATGGGTGGGGCGGCCTATTGGCGCGCCGGGGAATTGACGGGCGATCCCGCGATGCAGGAGGCGGCGCGCGGCTTGCTCGAGTTCGTCCTGAAGAAAGCCCCACGGGCCGCCGATGGGACCTGCTACCACGTCTCCAACGCTCCCGAGATGTGGTCCGACAGCTACTACACGACGCCTCCATTCCTGGCGGCGACCGGACACTACGACGAAGCCTTGCTGCAAATCGAGGGATTGCGGAAGCGGCTCTGGAATCCGGAGAAGAAGCTGTTTTCGCACATCTGGGATGACGGCCGCAGGCAGTTCCGGCGCCAGGCATTCTGGGGAGTCGGCAACGGTTGGGCGGCGGCGGGAATGACGCGTGTCATTGTGGCCCTGCCGTCGGGCCGGCAGGCGGAGCGCGAGCGCCTGTCGGAGTTTCTCAAGGAACTGCTGGATGGCTGCCTGGCTCACCAACGCGCGGACGGGCTGTTCCACGATGTGGTGGACCGGCCGGAGAGCTTTGTGGAGACCAACCTGGGGCAGATGCTGGCTTTCAGTATCTTCACGGGTGTGGCAGGGGGCTGGCTGCCGGCCACCTACCTCCCGGCCGCGGACCGCATGCGCGCCGCCGCGCGATCCAAAGTGGACCAATTCGGGTTCGTGCAGGGGGTTTGCGGCGCCCCCGGCTTCGACCATGCCGGGGTAGCGGCGGAAGGCCAGGCGTTTTTCCTCATGATGGAAGTGGCGGCGGCGCTTCCGGGCATCTCCCGCGCCGGATAAGCGGCATTGTTGTGGAGTATCCTGAAGAGACCTTTTTCTGAAGCGGAGGGAATGATGCGACGCAGGACGTTCATTTCAACTTCAGCAGGCGCCGGATTCCTGGGCGCCGCTCGAACCGCCCGGCCGGCCTCGGTGGAAATTCCCAAGCGGGTATTCGGCAAGACCGGTGAAAAGCTCACCATTATCGGCCAGGCAGGCGGCCGATTCCCCATGTGCAGTTACGAGGATGCCAAGGCGATCACACGGCGCGCCTACGACCTCGGCATCAATTACTTCGACTGCGCCCGTATCTACTGGGATGGCAAATCCGAGGAGGTGTATGGAGATGTGCTGCCCCTGTTTCGCAAGCAGATCTTCCTCACCTCCAAGTCGCCGGAGCGCAGCCGGAAGGGCGCGGAAGCGGATCTCGAAAAATCTTTGCGCGCCTTGAAGACCGACTACCTCGATCTCTGGCAGATTCACCAGGTAAACGAAATGACGGAGGTGGAGCAGATCTTCGCGCCCGGTGGCGCGATCGAAGCGTTCGTCGCGGCGAAAAAGGCGGGGAAGTGCCGGTTTATCGGCTTCACCGGGCACCACGACCCCGCGGTCCACCTGGCCATGCTGAAGAATTTCGACGCCTACGACACCATCCTGATGCCGCTCAACCCGGCCGACCCTTCATACCTGAGCTTCGAGAAGGCTGTGCTGCCGGTAGCCGTCCAGCGCGGACTCGGCATTCAGGCAATGAAGAGCACGGCCAACGCGGGTCTGCTGAGCGACATCCATCTGAAGGAGTGCCTCAGTTACGTTCTCAGCCTGCCGGTTCATTGCCTGGCGCTCGGCTGCACCACGATTGGGCAAATCGAAGACGACGTCCGGATTGCGCAGCAGTTCCAGCGGATGACCGAGCAGACCATGGCGGACGTCCGGGAAAGGGCGAGGCGGCTGGCCGGTCCGCGGCTCGAAAACTGGAAGCGCGACACCAACCAGAAAGCCTCCGCACCCCCCTACCGCGACGGCGCGCTGGGCTAGTCCAGACGGCGCGCCGACCAGAGCACCGCCCGCTGGACCAATTGCCGGTACCACGGCATCTCGCAGGTCTCGCGCCCGTGGCCCGGCTGAATGTAAACCACTCTCGATTTCGGGTAGGGGCTGACCCAGGCGATGTCCGGATCGCTGGTCGCGTGATCGCTGGTCAGCAGCACCGTCACGTCCGGCGCATGCCACACTAACTTGTAGGTTTCATCGAACAGACGCATCTGCGCCAGTCCCTTTGAGATGGGGTGCCCCGGCTTCGGTGTCACCACTTCTTCCACGTCATGCAAATACGTGGAGGCCGGCAGCGGTGGATCGGCCTTGAGCACGTAGCGGCCGGCTACCACATCTTTCCACCACCAGTCCCAATCCTGGAAATCGGCGATCGCATGATGCAGCACCACCACGCCCTTGCCCGATTCCACGAAGTCCTTCAGGTTTTGCCGGTGCTGCTCGGGTAACTGGTTCTGCTGGATGGTGTCGTACAGCACCAGCACGTCGTAACTCTTGCGCAGGTCGTTGCGGAACGCCACCGGATGCGGATCCACGTTTACGCGAATCTCGCGGCGGCCGTCGAGCACGTTGTAGAACATGGCATCGTGATCGTGCCCGCCCGTGACCAGCAGGACGCGCACCGCATCCTGGTCCTTGGGATTGGTGTCGATTCGCGCGGGCAGCGTCACCTTGTCGCGCGCGACCCATTCCACGCCGCGGGCGTAGGTCACGGTGAAACCGGGCGACTGCATGGCATCCAGATCGTGGCCCAACGCAGTGTGGAAAACGCGGCCCTGGCCGTAGGCGTTGGTCCACAACATGGGCTCATCCTTGCCGTTGCCGCCAATCTTGGGCGAGTCGAAGGCGGAGGCCAACACGTGCACTCCGGGCTTCATGCGGAAGTTGTGATAGAGTTCGTCGCTGATCGGAAATGTGGCGGGCAGCCCCGCGGAAATGGGATGCCGCGCATCCTGCCACTTCACTTCATAGGCGTGACGCTGCGCATGTCCCGTCTTCGGATCCGCGTCCGACCACACCGCGCCCACCATCTGTCCCCACTGTGTCCAGGGTTGTTGAAATAATTCGGTGCGGCCCATGTTCTCGCTGAGCACGGATGTCTCGCCAAACGAATAACTCGCGGCATGCACGGCAACCAACCCCTTGCCGCCGTGCACGAACTCCTCCACGGCCTTCTCTGCCTGAGCGCTCCAGCGCGGACCGCAGTAATTGGCGACCAGAACATCGTAGGGCTTCAACGTCTCCCCGGTGAGCCCATCCGGTGTCTCGGTAACCCGAACGTCGAACTTTCCGGTGAGGTCCAGCACGTGGCGCAGGTAAGGCGTTGTCGAGCGCCAATCGTGATTGTTGCGGCCGGTAAGAATCAGGACTCGGATCTTGCCTTCCGCAAAGAAGAAGCGGTCCGGAATCGTCTGGGCTGCCATGCCGGCCGCGAGAAACAGGGTCGCGGCGGCGAAGAGCGCAAGTCTACGCACGATTCAGAACCTCCTGCAAATGCGCCAGAGAGCGTTCCGCCTGCAAGGGCGTGCCGCACTCCACCGACAGCACGCCGCTGAAACCGCCTTCGCGCAGAATGCCCGTGACGCGGCCCCAGTCGATGACCCCATCGCCGCAGGCGCAGCCCACGGGCGTGCCCGTCACTTTCCCCTTTTCGGCCGCGGCGTATTCCACGGAGATATCCTTGGCGTGAACGTGAACCACTCGATCGACAACGGCTTCGAGGCCCGCATAGGGATCTTCCCCGCCAAGGAAGGCATTGCCTGTATCGTAGTTGACGCGCAGCAGCGGCGAATCCACCAGCGTGGCGATGCGCAGCAGCCCGGCCGTGGTGCTGGAGAAGGACTGGTGCGGTTCGATGCCAATGTAGATGCCGTGCCGCTCCGCCGTGCGCAGCACGGTTTTCAGCGTGTAGCGCATCACTTCAAAGCACTCGCTATCCGTCAGCCAGGACGGCCGGATACCTTCGTCGGTGTTGACTACCGGCGCACCCAGCACTTCCGCGAAGCGGATGGCCTTTTCCAGGTACGGCACGCTGATCTCGGGCCGCATCAGCGGGCAGTGCGCCGAGAGGCCGGAACATTGCACGCCGTTTTCGTCGCATATGTCCTTCGCCCAAAGGGCATCTTCGTCCATGGAAATGGAGTGAAAATAGCCCGCCTCGCTGAGCAGCTCGCGCCCATTGTGAACCATCGGCTCGATGTACCGGTATCCGATCTGCGCGGCGCGTTCCACGCCCACCGCGAAGCTTTTGTCCTCGCAGCGGATGAATTCCATATTGACGCCGGGCGCGATCATATATCCCACTCCTTCTTCCACCCGACAGCTTGTCCGGTCCGATAGGCGATGTTGCCGATGTGGCAGGCCATGGCGCCATAGTGGCCGTCCACGGCGTTGGCGTTGGGCTGCTTGCGCGAGCGCACGCAATCCAGGAAGTTGCCCATGTGGGCCGGCTCCGCACCGCCCTTGGCCACAATGGGTTCGCCGCCATCGGCCGGCAGAAACCGGTAGCCGCCGCGGAAGATATTGAGCCGCCCCTTCTCGCCGAAGAACACGATATCGGCCGATTCGCGCGGGATCATATCGGTGATGGTGGCCTCGAAGGTCACGTTCAGCTTCTGCGGGTAGTTCAGGATGAAGTTGATGTTGTCCGGGGTGTCGCGGCCGTCGTTGTACTGGTAGATGCCGCCCAGGGCCACGCCCGACACCGGTTTGGTCAGGCCCAGATACCAGTGGACGACGTCCACCATGTGCACGAACAGGCCCCCCGTCTGGCCGCCGGTGGAAAACTCCCAATAGGCGAAGCGGTTGAAATACATTTTCGGATTCCAGGGGCGTTTGGGAAGCCAGCCGAGCACGGCCTGCCAGTCGAGCCCTTCCGGCTTGGCATCCATGCCGGGCGGGACGGGTGTCAGATAGCCGCTGTTGGCATTCCAGTACGTGCGCACCAGATGCACCGGGCCGATGGCTCCGCTATCGAAGAACCTCTGTTTGGCCTCGATGAAATGGTCGATGGAGCGCTGCTGCACTCCCACCTCCACCAGTTTGCCGGTGGAGCGCACGGCCTTCACTACCTCCAGGCCCTGCTCCGGCAGCGAGGTCATCGGCTTTTCGCAGAAAACGTCCTTACCGGCGTGCAGTGCGTCCACGGTCATGCGCGAGTGCCAGTGGTCCGTGGATGCCACAATGACGGCGTCCACGTCTTTGCGCTCCAGCACCTTGCGGTAGTCCGCGTACTGCTCCACTTTGGGGCCGGGCAGTTCCTTCTCCAGGTACGCGGCGCCTTCGCGCCGGCGCACATCCCAGGCGTCGCAGACGGCGACAAACTCCGCCCCGCCAGCCGCCTTTGCCATGTGCATCAGGTGCTGGCCGCGTCCACCACAGCCGATGGAGGCGACGCGCACACGCTCGTTCGCGCCCAGCACTCTGGCGGCCGACGCCGCGGTAACGACAAAGCCTCTTCGAGTCATTGCCTGCATCGCGTTCACACTCCTTTTCGGGCGCTTCGGCAATCTCGCCGACCGCGTCCAAGCGCAGTCTAACACCCGGTGCCGGATGGAACACCGGTGTCCGGTAAGCGGGAGAACCTCTTTCGCACGATGCGTTCCTCGTCGTCGTCGTACCCCGAGCAGGCGTGCGAAGCACCCTTGCCTGTGGAACAATGAGGTCATGAAGCGACCATTTGCGGCTACCGTTTGGCGTGAGGGCAAGTGGTATGTCTCCCAGTGCCTCGAACTCGACGTTGCCAGCCAGGGCGATACCGAGGACGAGGCCCTGGCCAATCTCAAGGAAGCCATTGAACTGCACTTCGAACCGCCGCAAGCAACACGACCGCCTCAGGTTCGCATGATCGAGGTCGAGGTTGGGGCGGCTTAAGCCCCGCCCTTTCCGCGAGGTCAAGCGCCGTCTTGAGGCGGCCGGCTTTGCCGAAGCCAGCCAGAAAGGCAGCCATGTCAAGTTCGTGCGACGCTCGGGGGAGGTCGTCGATACTGCCATTGTGCCAAGGAAATCCGAGATCCCTGTCGGCACCCTACGCAGCATTCTCAGCCAAGCCCACATCAGTCCCGACGACTGGGACGAACTCGGCTAACCGATTGGCCGTTTTGAAGAGATGCCCGCCCCCGTTGCGCGAAACCGTCTATAATCCGGACTTATGGCCCCATGGAACCGCCGCCAGTTCCTCGCGCGCTCCGGCGCGGGACTCGGCACCGCGCTCGCCGCCGCGCCCCCAGCCGCCGGCCAATCCGCCACTCCCATCGACTTCCGCTACGCGCCGCTTTCCGGACAGACGGCCTTCTGCTTTCCCGACGACCCGTTCAAGAGCCTGGTGGGTGAGCGCGGCGAATTGCGCTACGGCTTCGCCCGTGGCCGCTTCGAGACCGTGATCGCCTTCTCCTTGACCGGCGTCGAGCCTGACGTGGTGGCGCGGCAGGAACTGGAGTCGCCGGCTGTCCCCATCGTTCATACCCGGATCGACCGCGCCGAAGCGTTCCTGCATCTGACCGCCTTCGCCACCAACCGCGCATCGGAAGGGCGTGTCGATAACGTCATTGTGGAGATTCGCCCGCGCACGCGCCGCACGGTGCGCGCCGCGCCCGTGGTCACGGTGAGGTCGCGCCGCGCCGTGCGGAGCCAGGGCAACGCGGTTTACCTGGACGCCGAGGGCGCGGCGCTGCTCTTCGCCAGCGACCAGCCGTGTGCCGGGCCGTCCGATACAGGCGTGGAATGGGTGCTGCGGGGAACGTTCGGCCCGGCCCGCGCCGGCGAACCGCTCCGGCAGTTTTTCCGCTTTCCGCAGGAAGGGCAGCCGCTCCAAAAGATCGCCGCCGGTCTCGCGGAACCAGACGCGCTGCTTGCCGAAGCCAGGGAGTTCTGGCGCGCGTGGCGGCCCTTTGGCGGGCCCGTTTCATGGCGTGTCCCCGGCAGCTATGGCGAGTTTCTGACTGCTTCCGCGCGCAACATACTGCAAGCCCGCGAGAGGAAGAACGGCCGGCTCACATTCCAGGTTGGACCCACGGTCTATCGCGGCCTCTGGGTGGTGGACGGCAACTTCATTCTGGAGGCCGCGCGGTACCTGGGTTACGACGCGGAGGCGCAGCAGGGGCTCGAAACCACCTGGGCGCTCCAGGAGAAGGACGGCGGCATTTTTGCCGGCGCGGGCCGGGAGCACTGGAAGGACACCGGCATCGCCATGTTCACCCTCGTGCGGCAGGCCGAGCTGAGCCAGGACTGGACTTACTTCCGCGCTATGCAGCCGGACGTGCTTCGCGGTGTCGAATTCCTGCGGGGGCTGTGCGCCAAAGCCGCGGCGGAGGGCAGCGCGTCCGGCCGCTACGGCCTGCTCCCAAAGGGCATGGGCGATGGCGGATTGGGCGGGCTGCGGGATGAGTTCACCAACACCATATGGGTGCTGGCGGGGCTGCAAGCCGTCGAACAGGCAGCCGCCAGGCTGAAGCTTTCGGGGTTCGAACCGGTTGCCCGCTTCCACCGCGAACTGTCTGCCGCGTTCACGGCCGCGGCCCGGCAGGAGATGCGCCGCCACGCGGAGGGTTTCGATTACCTGCCCATGCTGATGAAGAACGATCCGCAATGGAATGCGCCCGATCCGTGGGACCGCCCGCAGCCGCAGGTCGCGCAATGGGCCATGTCGCACGCCATTTATCCCGGCCTCGTGTTCCCGAAGGACGACCCCCTGGTGAAGGGCCACATCGCCCTGATGCAGGCGTGCACTCAGGAAGACATGCCGGCCGAAACCGGGTGGCTGCCGCACGAAGGCACGTGGAACTATGCCGCCGCGTTCGTTGCCCACGTATACCTCTGGGCGGGCTTGGAGGACTGGGCGCGGACTACTTTTGCCGGCTTCCTGAACCATGCCACGCCACTCTACTGCTGGCGCGAGGAGCAACCGCTCCGCGGCTCGCTCGCGGCCAACTATGTGGGCGACATGCCTCACAATTGGGCAAGCGCCGAATGCGTGCTCTATCTGCGCCACATGCTGGCGCTGGAGGACGGCGCATCGCTGCGTCTGCTCGCCGGCATCGGCGAGCCGGAACTCGCGGCGGGCGAGCCGTTCGCGATTGCGGGATCGCCCACCCGCTTCGGCCGCATCTCGCTACGGCTGGAGCCGCTCGGGCGCCAGCGCGGATGGCGGATCGAGTTCGAACGCGAACCGGGACCGGCTCCGGCTTCCGTCGTCCTGCCGCGCGGCGTTGCGCCCGTCGATCCCGCGTCGCGCAAGTGGAGCGCAACCTGGGCCGTCTGATCGCCGCCCTCGCCTGGTTCGACGCGGATGATCGACGCGGATGATAGGGATACTCTCGGCCGCTGAGCCGTTATAATATCGGCTTCCATGCCAACAAAATCGGGAACGAAGCGAGAAACTGACGGCGGCGGTTTGGGGCGGCGCTCGTTTCTCCTGGGGGCGGCCGTGGTTGTTGGCGGCGCTCCCGTCCTCCACGGTCAGCAGTCCTCCGGGAGCGCGACGCCGGCGGCATCGCTGCCCGATCCCCTGCGCACTCCGGACCAGCTACATGCCTTTGAAGAGGGCGGGGGCGGAGCCATCCGTCTGACTCGCTCAGGCGACCAATGGCAAAGCGGCGAGGTTGAAGTGTCCACACAACTCCGTCAAGGCAAGAGTGGCACGGAGATGGTGGTTTCCTTGAGCGCAACCAAGACCAGGCTCACCCGCCTTCGCTTACGCTGGCACGGCGCCTTTCCGGCCGGCTGCCGTTTTCTGGGAGACCACTGGGAACGATCCTACGGCGACTTGGAGTGGCGCGGCCTGGCGGGCGAACGCTTGATGCCATGGTACTTCCTGGCTCACGATGGCCGGGCCATGCATGGGTTCGGAGTCAAGACAGGCGCCGCCTCCATCTGCTGCTGGCAGGCGGATGCCGGCGGCATGACCCTGTGGCTGGATGTGAGCAACGGCGGCGGGGGCGTCGAACTCGGACGCCGGCGTCTGGAGGCGGCCACCATTGTGGTCCGCAAGGGAGTTGCCGGCGAACCTCCGCAGGTCGCGGCGCGCGCGTTTTGCCAATTGATGTGCGAAGCGCCCAGGCTGCCCGCGAAGCCGATCTACGGCAGCAATAACTGGTATTACGCCTACGGCCGGAATGTCTCCGCGGCCGCTAGTCTGAAAGACGCCGCACTGATGGCTGAACTGATGCCTCCGGATCCGGGTAACCGCCCCTTCGTGGTGATGGATATGGGGTGGGGCGCGGCGCGCGATGGCGCGGGGCCAGTGGCACAAACCAATAACGGCTATCCCGATATGCCTGGTCTGGCCCGCCAGATGAAAGATCTGGGCGTGCGGCCAGGCATTTGGACCCGGCCCACCCTGACCACGGAAAAGCGGGCCGAGAGTTGGCGGCTGCCGCCCACCGGCGGGAGGCCCAAGGGAGAGTTAATTACCATCGATCCGAGCATACCGGAAGCCCTCGCTTACATCGCCGAAAGCATTGGCACGATCCGCGGCTGGGGGTACGAGTTAATCAAGCACGATTTCTCCACCTTCGATCTCACTGGCCGCTGGGGTTTTGAAATGGGTCCGGATCTCACCGACAGGAATTGGCATTTCCAGAATCGCGGCAAGACCACCGCCGAAATCATTCTCGACTTATACCGGACCATCCGGCAGAGTGCCGGCGATGCCGTACTCATCGGCTGCAACACCATCGGCCACCTGGCCGCCGGCCTGGTGGAGGCGCAGCGCATTGGCGACGATACCAGCGGCCGGGAGTGGAGCCGCACGCGCAAGATGGGGGTCAACACGCTCGCCTTTCGCATGCCGCAGCACAACACGTTCTTCGCGGCGGATGCCGACTGTGTTCCTATCACGCGCGAGATCCCCTGGAACCTGACGCGGCAGTGGCTCGACCTGGTGGCGCGCAGCGGCACCGCGCTCTTCATTTCCGCGGACCCCGCGGTGGTGGCGGCGGAACATAAGCCGGCGTTGAAAGCTGCGCTCGCCGAGGCCGCCCGTGCGCACGCTCCCGCCGTCCCGCTGGATTGGATGGATACCACCGTTCCCCAACGGTGGCGTCTGGACGGGAAGACTGTCCGCTACGACTGGTACGAAGGAGACTGACGCCGCCATTGTTGGTGGGACGGACGCCCCGTCCGCGGCCGGCCCCCTGGCCGGCCCGAGCAAACGCGGCCATCTTCCGGTCGCACACCCGCAAGCAAGGGGTGCACGACATATGAGTGGAATCGCTGGCGTGATGTGGGGCAGGCTGG
>PLDO01000108.1 GCA_003136215.1 Bryobacterales bacterium | reverse complement strand
ACCACGATTTCGGCGCCGGTGGCCAGCGCCGCATCCAGGCAGGCGCCAATCTCGGCCGAAGAGTTATAAGTGACGATAATAATGCCGATGTCACTCATGTGTCACTTCGCCCCACCGGTGAGCAGGAAATACAGTTTCCAGTACAAGTCCTGGCTCTGTGCGCAAATAAACTGTTCATTCGACCGTAGTACTTGTTCTAGTAGTTCGACCGCTCCCTCACGGTCGCGNNCTGATCGGAGCCGCGACCGTGAGGGAGCGGTGGCCTGATGAGCAACTGTTGCTGCATTTGCATCCGCGCAGCGGAAAAAAGCTGAAGACCGTCCGCCTTGCCGCGCGCCCATGCCCATCCCCGCCCATGCCGCACTGCCACCGCGCCCCAAAGCAACTGTGCCACCAGGACCGGCCACAGGTGGCGGATACCATCGTGCCGGGCTGCCAGAAGCACTTGATTGCGCGCTATCCGCCGCACCGTATCCGCATGCCAGCGTCCCAGCGACGCGCTCCCCACGTGGACCGCCCGGGCCTCGGGCACGTAGCGGCCGGTGATGCCTTGGGCGGCACACCGCAATCCGAAATCGACATCCTCCAGATAGGATTCGAACGATTCCTCCAGCCAGCCCACCTGCCGGAATACTTCGGTCCGGTACAGCACCGCCGTCCATGGCGGCGACGTGATCTCGCGCGGCAGATCGAAGGGCGGAGCATCGCGCTCGCCCGAGCCCGAGCGCCAGGTCGTCCCGCCGCGGCACGTCATGTCGAAACTTCCATCGAGCAGGCCGGATGGACTGAGGATTTTGCCGGTGGCAAACGGCGCGTTGACCGCGCCGAGTTTCTCCAGGTAGTCGGACGCCGGTTCCACATCGGAGTTGAAGATCGCCACCAACGGGTGGCTGGCCTCCCGTATGCCGCGATTGACGGCGGCGGCGAATCCCGCGTTGCGCCCCATGGCGATCACGCGGGCGCCGCGGGCGCGCGCCAGTTCGTCCGCGCCATCGGTCGAGCCGTTGTCGACGATCAGCACTTCGTCGGCCGGGCGGGTTTGCGCTTCCAGAGTGGCCAGCAGGCGCGCCAGCAGGTCGCGGCCGTTCCATACCGGCACAATGGCGCTGATCTTCATCGCAGGAAGCGCTTCTTGAACAGCAGGAGCAGATTTTGCACGCCGTCGCGCCACAGATTGAGCTTGGTTTCGCCCACCCGCGAAGTGTACATGATCGAGATCTCGCCAAAGCGAATCCGCCGGTCGCGCAGCGCCTCGATCTTGATCTCCTCGCTGAACCCCATGCCGTCCGATTCCAGTTTCATGTCCTTCAGAATGGAGCGGCGGAATACCCACATGCCGGATTGCGAATCGCGCACCCAGCGGAAAAAGAGCACGGACATCGCCAGCGAGAGGCCCAGATTGCCAATCTCGTTCATCAGGCTCATGCCGCTCCGGTCGCGCACCGGGAAACGCGAGGCGTTCAGAAAATCCACTCCCAGGTGCCGGAAAGCCTCAATCAGGTAAGAGATGGCATCCACGGGGTAGCTGTGGTCGCCGTCCAGCGTGATGATCACGTCGCTCGTCGCCTCGGCGAAGCCCCGTTTGTAGCTGCGCCCATACCCGCGGACCTGTTCGCGCACCACTTTGGCGCCCAACGCCGCGGCCACTTCGCTGGTGCGGTCCGTGGAGTTGTTGTCCACCACAATCACCTCGTCCACGAAGTCCGGCATGGCGCGCAGCACTTTTTCGATGCCCTGCTCTTCATTGAGGCAGGGGATGATCACCGTGATCGTCAGGCTCTTATACATGGCTCCGTCTTTTTCCGCCTGCCGCGCGTCTCGATATCATGGGTTCTATGAAGCGGCTTGCGCTCCTTTTCTCCTGCTCGGCGGCGCTCGTTTGCGCGGCGGATCTGGCCAACGTGCACACGGTGTACCTGTTGAAGATGTCCAAGGGGCTGGACCAGTTCCTGGCGAACCGCCTCATCTCCAACCACATCTTCCAGGTCGTGACCGACCCGAAACTCGCCGATGCCGTGTTCACCGACCAACTCGGCGAAGGCTTCCAGACGAAACTGGAGGAGCTTTTCCCCCCACCGGAGAGCGACAAGCCCGCGCCCCCCCCGAAGCCGGAGAAGTCCGACGACCAGGCTACCCCCCTGATCGGCGGCGATACCGTGAACAAGTTGGCGAATCCGGCATCCAGTTCCTCGTTCGGGCGCTCCAAAGGCACCGTCTTCCTGGTAGATGCCAAGTCGCGGCAAGTCGTCTGGTCGGTATACCAGCCATCCAAGGACAGTTCTTCGAAGGAGTTGGATTCCACGGCCAAGGACATTGTAAACCGCCTCCACGAGACTCTGTTTCCCAAGAAAAAGTAATCCGGTGGCATAAGGCTCCGCCGTGTGCATGGTGGGGCAGGCTGGCAGCCTGCGGCGGGTTGGCAACCCGCCACTTGCGCCGGTAAACGGGGTACCCTCTGGGTCGCGCGCAGCTTGCCAAGCTGCCCCACAAAATCGGCGCGGCGCGCAAAGAAATTGGAGGTAAATAATATAAGGGTCCGCCGTGTGCATGGTGGGGCAGGCTTCAGCNNAATCCGAGCGAAGCTCGGACGGTTTTCCTCCGCTTTCTCCGCACCGCTCGCGCCAAGGCGTGAATCCATCGCCTTTCCTCGCCCTTGCTCTAGCTTTTCTCTGCGCTTTTCTCCGCGTCTCCGCGTCTTCGCGTCAAGTCGAATGCCTCGCCCTTCTCCACCCCCCCTCACCCGCGCTTCTCCTTCACCATCTCGCGGTAGCTTTCCACCAGGCGCCGCGTGATGGCTGCCATGTCCCATTGGGCTTCCACTTCCACGCGGGCGCGCTCCGCCATGCCGGCGGCGCGCTCTGGGTCGCGCAGCAAGGCGATCACACGGGCGGCGAACTCTCCCGCGTCGTCCGCCAGAGCGCAGCAATCGCCATCCTCCACGGCCAGCCCTTCGGCGCCCACTTTCGTGGACACCACCGGGATGCCCGCGGCGAAGGCCTCCAATAACTTCACCCGCACTCCCGATCCGCTCAGAATCGGGCACACAAAGATCGCGTAGCGCCCCAGCGCCTCCCGGACGTCCTCCACGTAGCCCAGCATTTGCATGTGCGCGGCGTGATCTGCGTAAGTGTGTTCCGGCGGCGGGTCGCTCCCCGCAATCACCAGCTTCGCCCCGGGTTCCTCCGCCAGAATCAGCGGCAGCACTTGCCGGACGAACCAGTCCACCGCGACGCGATTGGGGTCGTGGCGCCAACTGCCCAGGAAAAGCATCGTCATCGGCTCGCGTCCGCGCGGCCGGAACTGGTAGCGGCCGCTGTCGATCCCTGCCCGCAGACCTGCCCGCATCCGTGGCGCCAGCTCCGGCCGAAAGCTCAGCAGGTAGTCGCGATTTGCCGGCGTGCACACCTGCACCTGGTCGAACGCCGAAAGCACGCCCAGCTCGTAGCGCAGCGCGCGCAGGTATTCCACGCGCGCCTTCATTTCACTCACCACTCCGATCATGTGGCCCAGTCCGCGCCCGATCGATTGGAAGTACACGTCGTGCTCGAACAGCGCCGTGGCGATGCGGCGATACTCGCCGCGGTACTGCGCCATCGGCGTGTACTCCAGTTGCAGCACATCGATCCGGCGGCAGTAAAGCTGCCTGTGGATCAGCCATTCCAGATCGCCATTGGCGAACTCCCGGACCGCATGCGGTTCCAGCGAGCCCATGCCCTTCGGCTGCCCGCTGGGCCGCACCAGCCACTCCGCCGAAGCGCAGAACTTGCGCAACTCCTGGTTGTCCGCTTCCTGCGACGGCCAGTCCAGCAGTTCCACCACGTGAACCTCGGCAAGCTTCACCATCTCGCGCAGCGTCTGGTACATGAAGACGCCGCCGCCGTGCACCGGCGGGCAGATGGGGTAAGGCGACACGAACAGCACGCGCAGCCGGTCCGGAGCGGGCTCCATGGCGGCAAAGCGGTCGCGGAAGTAGCCGCCCAACGGGCGCTGGAAAGCTTCGCTGTCGGTGATCGCCGCCAGGGCCACCGCGCGCCGCCGCGACCGCATGGCCTGCGGAAGTTGCCGGAAAGCCCGCCAGAGGCAGGCGAAGTTCGGACGCAGCGCGATGTCTCCGAACATCACCGCCAGCACCGCGCCGGCCCAGGCGAAGAAGAAGTGCGACACCAGCCGCGGCCACTCGTGAATGTTCTTCCAGCAGAACAGAATGTAGTTCTTCTTCAGTACCGCCTGGATCTGTTCCTCGCTGAACCGCTTGCCGATGGTGCCCCGGTGCTCGTGGAATACCACGCTGCGCGGCTGGTACATAACCTTCCAGCCGCGTTTCCACGCCATGTAGCCGAGGTCGGTGTCTTCCAGGTAGAAAGGTTCCAGCAGAGGGTCGAATCCGCCGAGTTCCAGGAACTTCGCGCGGTCGAACGCGCAACTGCCGCCGCCGCCGTAGAAGCAGGGGAAGAGCTCGTCGATTCCGTTGTCGATGCGGTGGCGCACGCGCAGGCCGCCGTCCTGCCACCAGCCTTGTGTGAGTCCCGTCTCCTCGCGGAGCTTGCCTGCGTCCGTAAAATAAATCTGGCAGGAGACGGCGAACACCAACGGGTCGCCGAAGCCTTCCAGCAGGGGCGCCAGAAAATCGGCGGCCACCCGCATGTCGCTATTCAGCAGCACCACGATGTCGTTCTTGGCGGCGCGGAAACCCGCATTGGAGCCCCCGCCGAAGCCCAGGTTCTCGGGCAGAGCCAGAACCGTGACGCCGGGAAAATTCGCCCTCAGAAAATCGACGCTGCCGTCGGTAGAGCCGTTGTCCACTACCAGGATCTGATTGCCGGGGTTCCCGGCCAGCGCCGTGACGATGCTGGGGATGTACTTCGCCAGCAGATCTTTCCCGTTCCAGTTGGGGATCACCACCGTAGCGGCGCCAGTGGGATAAGGCTCTGCCTTGTCCATCCGAGCGGAGCTCGGACCTGCCTTCCCGCGCCACGTGAACACCTGCGCCGCCCACAGCGCCACGAAGCTGATCGCCATAAACAACGGCGAGAGCACCATTAGCGGCAGCGCGCGGATGAGGCGTTTCAAAAAGGCCATGTCAGAGCGCGGGGCCGAGGCCTACCTTGCGCCCCAGCTTAACCCATCGGGAGGCGCGCACCATGTTGAGCTGCTCTTCCAGTTGGCGCTTCTCTTCCTCCAACCGGAGCGCCCATGCCGAGCGTTCTTGCAGTTCGGCTTCCGTCTGCTCCAGGCTGGCGGTGGTCCGCTCCAGCGCCGAAGCGATCTTCTTGATCTCGGCGGTGAGGCGCTCTTCCGTATCCAGCGCCCACTTGGTCTTCTCCCGGTTCTCCTGCTCCAGAGCGGCAATCTTGGCGTTGTATCCGGCCACCACCTGGTGCGCGTTCTCCTGGTCGCGCGCCAGTTCCTCCTGCAGTTCGTCGATGCGCGCTCCGCGGGCGCCCAGCGCCACGTTTAACTCCTCCGCCCAACGGTTGCTTTGCTCCAGTTCTTCTTTCTGCTCGCGGAACATCTCCAGCAACTTCTGGTGCTCGCGGTCGAATTCCGCCAGGTCCGCCTGCGCCTTGTCGAGCCATTCGTCCTTGGTGGCAAGTTCGCCTTCCAGTTTGGCGATATGGCGCTCCCGTTCCCTCAGCACATTCGCCACGCGCGGCACGTAGAGAAAAGTCGGGTTGCCTATCTGCGGCCGGTGCGCGCAGACGGCGATGAAGAAGTGGCTCTCGTCGGGCACCGGCTCGGCGGCGTCTACCCGCACCTCTACCGTGTGCCCGGCATCATGCGGTTGGAAAGTGACACCTTCGATGTGGTTTTCCAGGAACATGGAAACGTGCGGGAAGAATTCCCGCAGCTCCCGGGTGAATTCGTCGAAATCGAATTCGTGAACGTGGAACGGGTTGGCGCCGTGCGGACCGCGCGATTCGGTGTAGTACAGCCGGTTCGGCGTGGACACAATCAACTGTCCGGACGGTGCCAGCACGCGGCGCACTTCCTGTAGAAACCCCCGCCAGTTCTCCAGGTGCTCGATGACTTCGAAAGCCACCACCAGGTCGAAGGCCCCATCGCCGAAGGGCAGCTCGACGCACGACGCCTGTTCGAACGCGAGATTGGGCAGCGCGTAGTGAGCCCGCGCGTATTCCACCGCTTCCGGAGCGATATCGATGGCCGTCACGCTTTCCGCCACATCGGCCAGTTCCGCCGATCCGTAGCCCGCCCCGCAGCCCGCATCCAGCACGCGCTTGCCCCGCGCCAGGCGCACCGCGAAGTGATAGCGCGCCATGTGCTCGTTGAGCAGGTCGATATCGACCTCGCCCGGGATCAGCCGCTCGCCGGTGAACTCAGCCAAGTTGATTCTCCAATTGACGCTCCGTCCGTATCCGCGCGTTCACTTCCACCCGGCACGGCAGGTGCAGGTAGCCGTATATCTGCGCTTCCGAGCGGCCCATTTGCAGCGTAATCGCGTTATCGATCCAATCGCACATCTGGTA
>PLDO01000603.1 GCA_003136215.1 Bryobacterales bacterium | reverse complement strand
CCATCATGGATTACATCTTCCGTTGGATGGGCGCCAAGTTCCTGGGTCCGGAGTATGCCGTAAGCGAGGCGGGCGGGAGCATGACGCTGCGTCCCACCGAACCCAGTCCGCAGCAGGACCTGCCGTTCAACATCATGACCACGGATGCGCCGCTGTGTTCGGAGTGCGGTTCCATCATGACGCGCAACGGAAGCTGCTACAAGTGCGNNCAATTGCGGCGGCACCAGCGGCTGCAGCTAGAATTTCTTTCCATCCAGTTTGACGTGGGAGAATCGCAACGCTCCCGGACGGCAGGTTATGTCCGGGAGCTTTTTTGTGGCATAAGGCTCCGCCTTGTGCATTCGAGCGAAGCTACCTACGCTGCGTCCCTGATCTCAATGGCCAACTCCTTGCCGAGCGCTTGGAACGCGGCTTCGATCTGATCGAGCCTGGAGTGGTGGGTCAGGTCGAACAGACGGTCCACGTTGACTTTGGAGATTCCCATGCGCCGCGCCATTTCCGCTTTGCGAAGGCCAGAGGCATCGAACGCCATGTACAATTCAGCCTTTGCGTGCAGCGCGGGCAGCCGGATCACACGGTACTTTCGGTCGCGCGGCTTGCTCGGGCGCGGAAGGTGCTCTCCGTTGCGGACGTGCTTCCGAATCATCGTGCACAGTGCGTCCAGCGCCATCTCCTGTGCATCTTGTTCAGTTTCCCCTTGGGTAACGCCCCAATCGAAATCGGGAAACGTCACCACGAATCCACCCTCCTTGGAGGGCTCGAACAGTGCGGGGTACTCCATGAGTATTTACTCCTTAATCCCAAGTTTCTTGAGGATCGCATGATAGCGTCAACGCATTCGGGCAGATCCTAGCGCGGTGTCCAGGAATTAGCTGGACAGTCAGAATCCGTGTGCATCCGTGTGCATCCGTGGCTGATTCTGCCTCCTATTTGTGAAATTCTTGCCATCTTGAGGGTACNNTAATTGGCTCCGCCTTCGAGGTGGTCGAGGAAAAGGTCATCGTGGAATTGAAGTGCGTGGAGTGCTTTGCCGCCGAGCATCTGGCGCAGGCAAACCCTGTCTGGTTATTTCGTGGACACTACACTAGCGACGCGCACGTCGCGCGGCGACCTGGGGAGTTCGCGGCAGCTGCAACTCGGCTTGAAGCTGATCTTCTGAGCGGTCACTACGGCATCGCCTCGATGGCCGGCACCAGGTCTCCGGTAAGGCGAAGCACGCCCCAGCGGGCCTTCTCCACGGCGTACTGCGCGTCGTAGAAGGCGATCCACTTGGCGTTCTCGGCCATGCGCGCCTCTTCGACCTGGCGCAGCGTAAGCCGCCCCTCCTGCATCTGCGCCAGATCCACGGACAGTTGTTCGCGGGCCACCTCCAGATCGAGGCGCGCCACTTCCGACGCCATCGCGGCCTTCCGGACTTCGCGGAAAGATTGCTGCAAGTCCGCGCTGATCTGGTTGCGCGCGCTGGTTAACTGGACCTTCAGGTGGGTAATTTCCGTCTGTGACTGTGCCATCTGCGCCTTGATGCCCGGACCGCTGAAGACCGGCACCTGGAAGGATAACCCGATCTGCCCGTTATTCCGCTTGAACGTCTGGAAGTATTCCTCGTAGTGGTTGAATTTGGCAAACAGTCCATACTGCGCTACCAGGTCCACGCGCGGCAGCCGGGCAGCCTTCTCGCCGCGCATTTCCAGGCCTTTGACGGCGATCTGCGACTGTAGTTTGCGCAAATCCTTGTTGGACTCCAGGGCCGCCTGCACGGCGTGCTCTTCGGATTCGGGCAGCGGCGGAGCCGGGCGTTGTGCATCCACCGGACGGACGCGGTCGTCGGCGGAGAGACCCGCGGCGATCGCCAACTGGGTCTCGGCGTTGGCCTGATCGTCGTCCAGCGACTCGGCCAGTTGGCGCGCCCGCGCCAGATGCAATGCGGCCTGCTTTTCCGCCAGCGGCAGGGCGCGGCCTTCCTTTACCTGCGCCTGGATCGCCGCCAGCACGGTTTGCAGGCTATCCGTGTCCTTGCGCGCCAAGGTGAGCACGCGCGCCGCGCGTTCCGCATCCAGATAGAGCGACGCGGTCCGGTAAGCCACCTCATCGCGTTTGCTGGCCACGTCGATGCCGGCTCCGCGCACCTGCTCCTTGGCCTGCGCCACCGCGTAACTCTGCTGGCGGTTGAACAGGAACTGGTTGGCATGGGCCTGCACGATGCTGGGTGCGGAGCCTTCGATGCTCATGGGAAATCCGTTGCTGTAGGCAAGGCCGCTGCCCACCGTGATCCGCGGCGTGAACGGGTCCTTGGCCACCTGCACGCCGTGCCGCGCGTTCTCTTCGTCGAGGCGGGCAAGGGTGATATCGGGATTTTGCGTAACCGCCCGGCCCACGGCTTCTCGGAGCGTCATGGGATGAACCTCGGCGTGCAGGCGGAGACACACGGCAATGCTGAGGAGGAAGGCTCGATTCACCATGTCTTGATTGTAAGCAGATCGCTGTTACAGTAGAGGCTGATTATGGGGATCGCCGCGCCGGCACTGGCAACCTGTGTGGGACTGCTCGGCGCCGTGCTTGGGATCTGGCTGACCGGATTGCGGCAACGGGCGCGCGCGGTGGTGCCTTTCAGCGCGGGAGTCCTGCTGGGAGTCGCGCTGTTCGGACTGGTGCCGGAACTGGCGAGCGAGATTGGGTGGCGGATCACCGCGCTGCTGTTTGTGGTGGGGTACGGTGCGCTCCTGCTGGTCAATCGATTCGTCTACCGGGTGTGTCCCACCTGCGCGCACGATCACGATCACAACGCATGTTCCACTGAATTGCACGGGTTCGCGGCGCCATTGATTGTGGCGGCCACGGTGCACAGTTTCCTGGATGGGTGGAGCGTCGCCACGGTGCAACTGGCGGTGCCGCTGGGGCTGCGCGTGGCGGTGCCGCTGGCGGTGGCGCT
>PLDO01000628.1 GCA_003136215.1 Bryobacterales bacterium | reverse complement strand
CCTGCTACGTGCTGGACGAGCCATCCATCGGCCTGCACAGCCGCGACACGGGGCGCCTCATCCGCATCCTGGAGGAACTGCGCGGGCTGGGCAACACCATCGTGGTGGTGGAGCACGATCCCGATGTGATGCGCGCCGCCGACCACATCGTGGAGATGGGCCCCGGCCCCGGCGTCCACGGAGGCAGAGTGGTAGTGCAGGGGACCATCCAGGACGTGCTGGCGTGCAAGGCGTCGCCCACGGGGCAGTATCTCTCCGGCAGGCGCGGGATCGACACGCCCATGCGGCGTCGCGGAGGCACCGGCAAGGCGCTCACCGTGCGCGGGGCGCGGGAGAACAATTTACAGCGGGTGGACGTAGCCTTTCCGCTGGGCACGCTGGTGGCGGTCACCGGCGCCTCCGGATCGGGCAAGAGTACGCTGATCAACGACATCCTGTATAAGGCGCTCTGGAAGCGCCTGGTGGACACGCGCACGCTGCCCGGCGAGCACGACGCGGTGGAGGGCATGGAGCATGTCCACAAGGTGGTCAACATCGACCAATCGCCGATCGGGCGTAACAGCCGCTCCAATCCGGCCACCTACATCGGTTTCTACGACAATATCCGCGACCTGTTCACCGCGGCGCCGCTCTCCAGAGAGCGCGGCTACAAGGCGGGGCGCTTCAGCTTCAACGTCAAGGGCGGACGCTGCGAAGAGTGCCAGGGAGAGGGCGCGATCACCACGCAACTCTATTTCATGCCCGACGTGGAAGTGACCTGCGGCGCCTGCAAGGGCGCGCGCTTCAACAGCGAGACGCTGGATGTGACGGTGCGCGGCAAGACTATCGACGACGTGCTCAATATGTCGGTAGAGGAGGGCGCCGCCTTTTTCGCCGGTGAGCCCGCCATCGGCAAGAAAATCGAGGTGCTGAGCGATCTGGGTCTCGGGTACCTGACGCTGGGCCAATCGGCCACCACACTCTCCGGAGGCGAAGCGCAGCGCATCAAGATCGCCGCCGAGCTGAGTAAGTTGCAGCGCTCCAAACATACTCTCTACATCCTCGACGAGCCCACCACGGGCCTGCATCTGGCGGACATCGAGCGGCTGCTGGAATCCTTGAACCGCCTGGTGGACGCGGGACACACGGTGATCCTGATCGAGCACCATCTGGACGTGATCAAGACGGCCGATCACGTGATCGACCTTGGCCCGGAGGGCGGCCACGCGGGCGGGCGGGTGGTGGTCACCGGCACGCCCGAAGAGATCGCCGCCTGCAAAACGTCGCACACGGGACGGTTCCTGAAGGCGCGCCTGCGGGGGTAGGGAAGAGGGGTGCCCGGTTCGCCTTCGCAGTCTCGGTTGGCGTGACGCCGCCCGGATGACGCCGATACGGACAGCCCATCGCGCCGGCGGGATGCAGCTTCCGAAGCGCCCGGCGCAAGCGAGTTCGCTTGCGCTTTCGCCGCCCGATGCCGCAGAGTCGAATTATGACCAAAGCGGCAATGTTCTGTCTGGCGGCCGGCATGGCCTCGGCGCAGACCGTCAGCCTTACGGTGAATACCGGCACCGTGCTCCACGAAGTCGATCCGCGGATCTACGGTCAAACCCTGGCACGCGTCGATCACTCCGCCAACGCTGCCTTCCTTTCCGACCTAACCCAGGCGGTGGCCGCTCTGCGTCCGCCCATCATCCGATGGATTGGCGGCGCTCCCGGCGGCGAATACCGATGGAAGGACGACATCGGGCCGCAGTCGAAGCGCGCCCGCCGTGGCAGCGGGGATGCGCCGGACCCGCTCTCCTTCGGTCTCGACGAGTTCCTCGCCTTGGCGCGGAAAGTCGGGTCCGATCCGGTGATCGTCATCCCGGTGGGGCCGCGCGACAAACAGGACCGTGCGACGCTGCTCCAGGATGCGGCCGATCTGGTGGAGTACTGCAATGGGCCGCGCGATAGCGCGTGGGGCAAGATTCGCGCCCAGAACGGCCACCCCGAACCCTACCGCGTCAAGTATTGGGAGATCGATACCGAAACCTGGAACCTGCTCCCCGCGGAGTCCGTGGAGGCGCTCGGGCAGCTCGTGCCGGCCATGAGGAAGGTGGACGCAACCATTCGGACCATCGGGCAAGGCGACCTCGCGGATTACCTGAGCGTTCACTACGACGAAAGATCGAAGAATCCGAAACGCAAGCTTTTCGTGTCGGGCTGGAACGCGCGGAATACAGACTGGCGCGGCGGTCTCCAGACCGGAGCCACGCTCAACGCGATGGAGCGCGACGCGGCGGTCGCCATGGCGGCCCCTTCCCGTGATAACGCCCTGATCGCTGTCGATCAAAGTTCGTGGTTCCCGTCGCCGGATTACGTGGTGATGAAGCTCTATCGCGACCACTTCGCGCCGGAGTTGCTGGAGATCGCGGGGAACCCCGGCGAACTGAGCGCCATCGCCACGCGCACGGCGGATGGCGAGAAGATCTACCTCAAGCTGGTCAACGCCACGGCGCGGGACGTCCCGGTGGAAGCCGCCTTGCGCGGAGATTTTCCGCTGATGGGGGCAACCGTGCGGGTGGTGGCGCCGGATAGCCTGGACGCCCGTAATACGCCGCGGCAATCAGCCGCGATTCAAGCGGTCGAGGGCAAAGTCGAGCGCTCCGGCCTGACCGTACGCCTCCGCCTGCCGCGCTGGAGCGTGGCCGTGGTAACGCTGTCACGTTAGCGCCATGGCAACCCTTGCGCGTTGTCTGCTCATCGCCCTTTGGTGTTACTGGCTACCCGCCGCCGATACCGTACAACACCCGTTTCGCGGCGTCATCTACATCGAGCGCGTGGAGACCGCGCCGCGCCCGCTCCGCATGCACGTGGCGAAGATCGATCTGGCGGCGCCGGGAATCTCTTTCAAACTTTCCCCGCCGGGCGGCAAATTGGAAACCGTGCGCCAGACCACCCTGGACTTCCTGCTCCAGGAGCAGGCGCAAATCGCCATCAACGCGCACTACTTTCTGCCCTGGCCGTCATCCAACCCCGAGGCATTACTGGTGGGCTTCGCGGCGTCCAACGGCACGGTCTACTCGGCATTCGAGGCGCCGGAGCAGAGGTACGCCCTCGTGCCGTACGCGCCCGCGCTCAATATCGATGCCCGGAATCGTGCGACTATCGTCCATCGCGATCCGGCATTCGCCGATGGCAGGCACATTCTGGAGCGCGTCGAGGTGTGGAATGCCGTGTCCGGCTCGGCGCAGATCGTGACGAACGGAGGGAAGACCATACCGCGGTACGCGCCGTTGGGCGTCTTGCAGCCCGGCGGTCCCAACGCGTATTCCAACGCCAAATCCTGGTACGCGCAGATTAACGCCCGTTCCGCAATCGGCATTTCGCAGGATGGCGCCACACTGGTGCTGTTCACTGTGGACGCTCGCGGCGGCAGCGCCGGGATGTCGGTGGGCGAAGTGGCGGACGTCCTGATTCGGGACTATGGCGTTTACCAGGCGCTCAACCTGGATGGCGGCGGATCCAGCACGCTGGCGATGGATGGCGCCCTGGTGAACGTTTCTTCGGACAACACCAGAGGACGATCGGTGGGCAGCAGCCTCGCCATATTCGCGGCCCGCTGAGGCGTGCAACACACGCAGGCGGAACCGCCTGCGCCTGGAGATTGGCCATTCGCGC
>PLDO01000463.1 GCA_003136215.1 Bryobacterales bacterium | reverse complement strand
TGGAGATGCGCTCCTGCCCCCATTCCGGCATCCACTTCACCCGCTTGATGGCTTCCAGCGCGTCCTGCCGGAAACCATTCAGGTCCATGCCGATGAACCACTGCTCGGTGGCGCGGAAGATCACCGGGTGGTGGCAGCGCCAGCAGTGCGGGTAGCTGTGCGCCAGTTTCTCCGTGCCCAGCAGCGCCCCCGCGCGCTCCAACAGCTCCTGCACGATCGGGTTGCCCTCCCACACCGTCTTGCCGATCAGCTCGTCGGGAAGATATCCCGGCGCGCCCTCCGCGCGGAAAAACCGCCCCGCCGCATCCACCGGACAATAGGTCGCGATGCCGTACTTCTGACCGATGGTGTAGTCTTCCTGTCCATGCCCCGGCGCCGTGTGCACCGCCCCGGTGCCCTGTTCCAGCGTCACGTGGTCGGCCAGTATGCCCAACGAATCGCGCTCCAGCAACGGATGACGGAACACCGCGCCTTCAATGCGCGCGCCCGGGAACGTCGCGATGGTCTGGCAATCCCGCCAGCCCAGTTTTTCCGCCGTGACCTTTACCAGGTCCGCCGCCACCAGATACACCGCGCCCGCCACCTCCACCGCCGCGTACTCGAAGCGCGGATTGTAGGCGATCGCCATGTTCGCCGGGATGGTCCACGGCGTGGTCGTCCAGATTACTCCGTACACCGTGCGCCCGGCCAGCGCCGGGTCGATTGCCGCCGCCTCCGAAACCAGCGCAAACCGCACCCAGATGGAAGGGCTGGTGTGGTCCGCGTATTCCACCTCCGCCTCCGCCAGCGCCGTGCGGTCCTTGATGCACCAGTGCACCGGTTTCAGGCCCTTGTACACGTAGCCTTTTTCCAGGAAGTCCACGAACGCGCCGGCAATCACAGACTGATACTTCGCGCTCATCGTCAGGTACGGATCTTCCCAGCGCCCCAGCACGCCCAGCCGCTTGAAATCCTGCCGCTGGATATCCACGTACTTCTCCGCGTACTTGCGGCACGCCCGCCGGATCTCCACCGCCGTCATCCGCGCCTTTTTGGAGCCCAGTTCGCTATCGACCTTGATTTCGATCGGCAGCCCGTGGCAATCCCAGCCCGGCACGTAGGGCGAATCGAAGCCCGCCATCGTCTTCGATTTGACGACAAAATCCTTGAGGATTTTATTGAACGCCGTCCCCATGTGGATCCGCCCGTTGGCGTACGGCGGCCCGTCGTGCAGCACGTACAACGGCCGGCCCGCGCGCGACGCGCGAATCTTGTGGTACAGCTTCTCCTCTTCCCACCGCGCCAGCATCCTGGGCTCGGCCTGCGGCAGGTTGGCCTTCATGGAGAAAGCGGTTGTCGGCAGATTGACCGTCTGCTTCAGCACTACGTTTTGCGGATCCATTTTAGGGGTAACTCTCATGGTACCAAGTAGGGTGGACACAGAAGTGGGCGAGTGTGAGCACCCAATCCGAGCCGCGACGGGGTGCCCTTTGGGCCGGGAGCGGTTGCGGGCGCGTGTTTCGGGCTACCGCTCCCTCACGGTCGCGGCTCTGTCCGGAGTACTTGCTACTTCAGGATTCGTTCGATTGGCCGACATTTACGTGCATCCCTCACTTCCAGGTCGTGCACCCGGCGGCGCTGCAAGCGTTATTGGTTGTTCGAGGGCGGCGGACGCGAATCCAGCGTCTTGAGCGCGCGTTCCACCCGCTCGTCAGGGCGCTGCGCGTGTGAGCGGTAGAGGAGCAGCATGCGGCGCGCCGCATCCCACGCCTGGTTGCGAAGCCAGTAATCGGCCATCGTCCGCGCGCACAAGGGGGAGTCCGGAGAGTTCTCGATGTATGCCGCGCACTCCCGGTCCAGGTGCCGGAGCACGCGGCCGAGCTCGTTGGAAAGCACCTTCGTTCCGGGCGGCGGCCGCCGCAGGAAAACCACTGCTTGCGAGTCGTCGTAAACCAGCGCCCATTCCGTGCTGAGTGGGTTGGCGAGAGCCAGAGCCAGCGGATATAACGCCCCCGATACGTAATCCATGGTGTTCATTACCACCACCTGGATGCCGTAACGGTTCAGCAGTTCCTCGCGCGGTCCAGCCACCTGATCCGCATAGGAGCCGGCGTTGAACAGGATTCGGTTGTAGTCCCGGTAAACAGTCTCGCTGAGCGCGCGGCCGTCGATGAATACGCGCGCCTGCGGCCCCAGTCTCCAGATCAGGTATCCGCCCTGCTCGTACGTATTGAAAATAGGGCCGGTCACACCGTGTTCCAGCAGGTAGTCCGCCGCCCCCGCGGGAATGGTCCACTCCGCCACGCGGAGTTGCAGGAAACGGCCCTGGGCGAACCCCGCCGTTGCTCCGGCCAACGCCAAAATGGGGGGCGCCCATGCCAGGCCCCCCGGCACTTTAAAGCGGAGCGGAAAATGCGCGGCAATCAGAACCGGCGCCAGGAAGCCGATGAGCGGAATGTTGCGGAAGCTCGTCAGAGATGCCCCCGCGAAAGCCGCGAACAGAATCCAGTGAGCCGGCCTCACCTTTCTCCACGAGAGAACCAACACCACCGCCGCGGCGTACAGCAGAATATTGAAACCGTAAGGTGGTCCCCACAGGCTGGGCGCCTGCCATTCGATCAGGTTCGCGGTCAGCGCACTCCCGCGGTAGGCAAAAACCGTGGACACCACGGCGAACCCGTTGGGATTGATCCCCGAAGCGGCAATCGCGCAGGCCGTCACCAGCCAAAGCCGCCGGCTGTCTCGCGCGCGTGTCGCGCGCCGCCGAAAGGGCAGGGTCTCGGCACAGTAAGCCAGCAGCACCACCCATCCCAAGGGGAACCCGCCATGGCAATTCGACCACAGCAACGCTAGCGGAGGCAGCATCCACCAGCCCCACCGCAACTCCAGCAAGGTCACGAACACGGCCACCCCCAGGAAGCTGACCAACCCGGGGCGGTCCGCCGCGAATGCCACGGCCACGGACGCCGCGGCGCACGCGGCTGCGATTCCCGCATAGAAGTTGGCCGACAGCCGGGCAGCGAGGAAACCTGCCAGGGCGCACAGTCCGGCGAGCAAAACAGCCCGGGCCAGAATAACGCCGGGGAAGCCGGCCGCCGCGTACACCGCGTACATCAACACCTGGCTCAACCACTCGTGCGTCAGGTTGAAATGCCGCACGTTCTCTTCTCCCCGGTATGCGGCCGCGGCCGATGTCGTATAGGCGAACGGATCGGGAACCGGCAGAGAGTGGCGTTCCACGATGTATTGTCCGGTCTTCAAGTGCCACCAGAAATCGGTGTCGGCGATTTCCGTCGAGAATAGGCCCAGGAGGCAGACTCCCGTGAGCAGCAGCGTCGCGGTCTTCAGCCAGCGGGTCAGCGTCGCTGAAGACTTGGCCGGCGCCGGCTCTGGCAGCCGCTGGCGGTTCTTCCGCCGCAGTCCGGCGCGGTTGCCGCTCATGCCTCACTCGCACGCGTGAAGGCGTCCGTGTCCCGGCGCTGGTATTGGCGTGCATCCATACGCTCCAGCTTAGCGCGCGCACCGCGCCGGTCCACACCGGTTAGCCCGGTCTCGAACAGGCAGTCCCACATCCGCACACCGTGCGATCGCCCAACTCTTTGCATTCACAGCGCCGTCTCCGCGGCAGGCGACGTGCCTATCCGTTACCATGTGGATGTCGAATGGATTCTGAACCCAAACCCTACCGCGTCCTGGTCTGCGACGATCAGCCCGATGTGCTGGAAGCCCTGCGCCTCCTCCTCAAGGGGCAAGGGTGGCAGGCCGTCACCGCCGATTCTCCCCGGAGCCTGGTCGAAACGCTCCGCGCCGGCGGCCCCTTCGACCTGATCCTCAGCGACCTCAATTACACCCGCGACACCACTTCCGGCCAGGAAGGCATGGACCTGCTGGCCAGCCTGGAAGCGCAGGGCAACACCGTCCCCGTCGTCGTCATGACCGCCTGGGGTAATGTCGACCTCGCCGTGGAGGCCATGCGCCGCGGCGCCTGCGACTTCGTCCAGAAGCCCTGGGACAACAACCGCCTGCTCGCCACCATCCGCAAACAGGCCGAGCCCATGCGCCGCCGCCAGAGTGAACTGGAGATCGCCGCCAACGTCCAGCAGAAGCTTTTCCCCCGCAAACTCCACCGCCTGGAATCGCTCGACTACGCCGGCCAATGCGTGCCGGCGCGCGAAGTGGGCGGCGACTATTACGACTTTCTCGAAATGCCCGGCCGCAGCATCGGCTTCGTGCTCGGCGACGTTTCCGGCAAAGGCGTCCCCGCCGCGCTCCTCATGGCGAACCTGCAGGCCTGCTTTCGCAGCCAGTCGCCGCACGCCCTGCTGCGCCCCGCCGAAGTGCTGGCCGCGGTCAACCGCCACTTCTTCGATTCCACCGCCGCCGAACGGTTCGCCACCCTCGTCTTCGCCATCTATGACGATGCCACGCGGCACCTCCGCTACGTGAACTGCGCGCACTGTTCCCCCCTATTGCTGCGCGCCACCGGTGAAATCGAAATCCTCGACTCCACCGCCACCGTGCTCGGCGCCTTCGAACACTGGAGTTGCACCGAAGCCGCCACCACCCTGAACCCCGGCGACACGCTCCTGCTCTATTCCGACGGGGTTACCGAAGCCGGCCCCGACGGCGGCGACGAATTCGGCGAAGCCCGCCTCATCCACACGCTGCGCGCCAATCAGTCGCAGCCCGCCGAAGCCCTGGTGCAGGCCATCGTGGACGATGTCAACGAATTCAGCGGAGCCGCGCGCAGCGACGATGTGACGGTAGTCGCGCTGCGCGGACTGTAGAGCGGCCCGTAGGACAGACGATCGTCTTTTGTCGTCTGTCAGCCAGCCCTGGTAAGCATGACAGACCACAAAAGGCGATGGTCTGTCCCACTATCCTTCCCCCCGCAGCCTCTTCCCGATCGCTTCCACGTCGAACACGCAGCCGCCCCAGGTGCCGCCGCTTGCGTCCTGCAACATCGCCCACAGCCGCGTGGCGTCCGGCAAACGCGGGTCCGGCGCCAGGTCGTCGCGCGGCGGGCGCGCCGCCAGCACCCGCGCGCCTTCTTCGGCGTCGCCATTCACCACCAGATTGACCGAGCCCTCCAGCTTCCCGCGGTCGATCGTAATTTCGATCTCGTCGCCTTCCCGCACCCTGCCCAGCGGCCCGCCCGCCAGCGCTTCCGGTGTCACGTGTCCGATGCACGCACCCGTCGAGATCCCGCTGAACCGCGCGTCCGTAATCACCGCCACATGCTTGCCGAACGCCAGGTACTTGAGCGCGCTCGTGAGCTGGTAGGTCTCCTCCATCCCCGATCCCATCGGCCCGCGGCACATCAGCACCAGCACATCGCCCGCCACGATGCCGCCGCTCTTGATCGCCGCCATCGCCGCCTCCTCGGTGCGGAACACGCGCGCCGGTCCGCGCATCCGGTACACGCCGTCCTCCCCCACCACGCTCGGGTCGATCGACGTGCTCTTGATGACCGATCCTCCGGGCGCCAGATTGCCCTTGGGGAACGTCACCGTGGACGTCAACCCGCGCTTCCGCGCTCCATCCGGGTCCATGATGACGTCGTCGGGGTCCACCCCGTCGCGTTCCAACAGTACGCGGCGCAGTTGCGCGCGGCGCTCCGATTGCTCCCACCAATCCAGCGTCTCGCCGAGCGAGCAACCCGAGACGGTCCGCGCCCCGGTCTCCAGCAATCCGGCGCGCCGCAGGTGCAGCATCACTTCGGGCACGCCGCCCGCCAGGAATACCTGCACCGTGGGATGCATCCTCGGACCATTCGGCAGCGCGTCCACCAGTCGCGGTACCTGCCGGTTGATGCGCGTCCAATCGTCCACCGTGGGACGCGCGAGACCCGCCGAGTAGGCGATCGCCGGCAAATGCAGAACCAGGTTGGTCGACCCGCCGAACGCCGCGTGCGTCACCATGGCGTTGTGCAGGCTGGCCGCCGTCAGCACGTCGCGCATCGCCAGGCCGCGCGCCTCCAGTTGAACGGCCGCCCGCGCCGAGCGTCGCGCCATGTCCGTCCAGATGGCGTGCCCCGAAGGCGCCAGCGCCGAATGCGGCAGCGACATGCCGAGCGCTTCGCCGACAACCTGCGCGGTCGCCGCCGTGCCCAGAAACTGGCAGCCGCCGCCCGGCGACGCGCAGGAGCGGCACATGGCTTCCGCCGCGGCTTCCAGCGTGATCTGCCCGTGGGCGAAGCGCGCGCCCACCGATTGCACCTTGGCCGCGTCCTCGCCATCCTCCGGAAGCAGCGTAACGCCGCCGGGAATCAGCACGCCCGGCAGATCGTGCGCCGCGGCCAGCGCCATCATCATCGCCGGCAATCCCTTGTCGCAGGTCGCCACGCCCAGCACGCCGCGGCGCGTCGGCAGGGAGCGGATCAACCGCCCGAATATACTGGCAGCATCGTTGCGGTAGGGCAGGGAATCGAACATGCCCGCGGTGCCCTGCGTGCGCCCGTCGCACGGATCCGTGCAATAGGCCGCGAACGGCACCGCGCCCAGGCTCTTCAACTCCTTGGCGGCGGCGTCCATCAGCAGCGCCACTTCCCAGTGCCCGGTGTGATACCCCAGGGCGACCGGCGTGCCGTCGGCCGCGCGAATGCCGCCGTGCGTGCTCAGAATCAGAAACTCCTTGCCGCCCAGCAGCGCCGGGTCCCAACCCATCCCGGCGTTCTGCGTCCATCCGAAAAGGTCGCCCGATGGCCGGTGCAGCAGCATTT
>PLDO01000341.1 GCA_003136215.1 Bryobacterales bacterium | reverse complement strand
AATCGATGGTAATACGAAGAATCGATTTTCGGCTCGGCCACGTCCCGCGCGTGGCCTTCCAACCCGTGCTGGCAGACCACCACGGGTCGCCGCTCACCGGGCTGCATATTCTTGGGCACCAGCAGGATCCCGTAGGCGAAAATCCCGGGCCAGACATCCAACATCACCTCGTAGCCGCGAAACTTCGGCTCGTCGAAGATCAGGCGGGTTTGCGGGTTGGCCGGCACGCTGGGATCCGGAAGCCGTCCGATCACCTCTTCCCAAATGTAATTGCGGAGCGGCTGAGTGGTCTTCTTCCACGCCCCCAGTGACGACGAATCGGCTGTGGACCAGAAGGCCGCCCGCTTCCGGTCCGCCGCGCGAATCAATGCCTGGGTATGCGCGACCAGTTGGTCAAATTGGCGGTGAAGGCGGATGGACGGGTCAAAATCTCGACGCAGGTCCCGCGGAGGATCTCCCGCAAGGAGTGGTGAGACTGAAGTCCCCAGCGATCGGAGCAGCGCCGCCAAGGCTCCGGTGGAGCCGGGCAGACCGCGCCCCTCGCCGCTGACAACGAGCTGAACACTCGCGGTAGCGCGGGCGCGGTCTACTTCGCTGCGAATGGCATCGAGCGGCGGTGTCGCGATCTGGCCGGAGGGCGCTGCGCCGCTGCGTTCCGGCGTGCCGGGGGGCGGACCCGCAACCTCGGGAAAACGGCTCGCCTCCACGATCAGCGAACGCGGGGCGACCATTCCGGCCAGTTCCGCGTCACCGAATTCCCGCAGCAGGCCCCACACGTCGCGATAGATCGGTTCCCGCCACAGGCCCTGCCGCGATTGGAAATGCCCGCTGACGAGCGCGGCGCGAACTCTCTCATCGAGGCTCGCGGCATAGAGCGCCAACAGACCGCCCTCGCCGTACCCCGCAATTCCGATCGGGACGGCGCGCGCCGCGTTTTCCCGGGCGAACCAGTCGACGGCCGCGAGCACCTTCTGCACTTCGTAGCCGATGATGTGCCGCCCGCTCTCATAGGCCATGCGGTAGATCCATTCGCGGTGGGTCTGATTCGTCATCCGCACGCCCGGGATGCCGGACCACGTATCGCTGCGATCGATCAGGACCGGAACCAGCACCTGGCAGCCGCTCTCCGCCAGGCGGCGCGCAAACTGTGCGGCAGGGTCAACGCCCGACGACAGTCCGACGAGCATTTCCGGCGACCAGCCGGCATCGGGAATGGCGACGATTCTCGCTTTCGGCGTGCCCTCGGGTTCGAGCAGCAGGCCTTCCGCTTCAACATCGTCGAACACGGGCCAGCGGACCGCGAATGCGCGATAGCCTTTACCCCGGGCGACCTCAGCGGGGACGGCGGTCGTGGCCTCCAGGTGTAAAGCGGTGAATGGAACGCGGACGTCCACTGCGCCAATCAGCCGGCGGAATCGTTCGCGCCGCGAACCAGCGTCGGACCCCCGCAACGTCGCCCGCCTCGCCGCCGACGCCGCTGTTTCACGCTGCAGGAATGCTCGGATAGCGTCCACCATCCCGAGGGCGGGGTCGCCTTCGAAAGTGAACGGATTCGTGCCCGGCAAGGTGACCTGCGCGCGGGCAACCGGGACAACCGTTGCCAGGAACAACGACATCGCAACCCACCGTCGGAACACCCGGGGCAAGCCGCGGCCAATTGGTAGAATCGGAGTTGAAATGCTGGCTCGAGTCATCGTATTACTCTCCGCATTCGCGCTTTGTGCGTCCGGCGCAAATCTCATTCTGGCCCAAAACGGCAAGTCGGACTACACAATTGTGATCTCCACCGAGGCGTCGCCGTCCGAACGCCATGCGGCCGAAGAACTACAGAAGTTCGTGGAACAGATTTCCGGCGCACAGCTGCCCATCTCGATGGAACCGCGTCCCAAAATGGTTCTGGTCGGCAATAGCGCGGCGCTCGAGGCGCTAAACCTGAAGATCCCCTTTCAGGACCTCGGACCGGAAGGATTCGTTCTGAAAACGTCGGGCCAGCACCTGGCGATCGCCGGAGGCCGTTTGCGCGGCAGCATGTACGGCGTCTATACCTTCCTCGAAAAGCTGGGGTGCCGCTGGTTCACCGCGGACGTGAGTCGCATCCCACGGATGCGGACCATCACGGTCGGTCCGATCGACGAAAGACAGACGCCGGCATTCGAATATCGCGAGCCTTATTTCAGCGAGGCGGCCGACCGGGACTGGGCGGCGCGCAATAAGATGAACGGCGTCCTGATGAAGCTCGATGCGGCCACGGGCGGGAAGGTCCAATACTACCCCTTCGTACATTCCTTCAATACGTTGGTGCCTCCGGAGAAATATTTTCACGATCATCCGGAGTTCTTTTCGATGATCGACGGCAAACGGCGGGCCGAACGGAGCCAGCTTTGCCTCACGAACCGCGACGTGTTGCGGGTGGGAGTGGAATCGGTGGAGCGTTGGATAGCCGAGCACCCCGAGGCTACCATCTTCTCGGTCTCGCAAAACGATTGGACCGGCTGGTGCGAGTGCGACAACTGCCGGCGCGTCGAGCAGGAGGAGGGCGGCACTCACTCCGGCCCGCTGCTACGGTACGTGAATGCACTGGCGGCGGAGATCGAAAAGAAATATCCCGACAAGCTGATCGACACGCTGGCTTACTGGTACACCGAAGATCCACCGGCGAAGGTGCGCCCGCGGGCAAACGTGAGGATCCGGCTGTGCCCCATCGGGGTCTGCGAAGCGCACCCTTACGGGCAATGCCCTTATAGCGCGTATTTCATGAAAAACCTGAAGGCATGGTCGAGGATCACCAACCAGCTCTACATCTGGCACTACAACACGAATTTCGCCCACTACTTGTTGCCATTCCCCGATTTCGATGAGCTTGCCGCCGATATCCCCATGTACAAGGATCACGGCGTGGTGGGCCTGTTTATGGAAGGCTCCGTCACCCGGGGAGGCGGGGCGGAAAACGCCGAACTGCGCTCCTACGTGATGTCCAAGCTACTGTGGGACAGTAAAGCCGATGTGAAGCGCGCCACCGACGAATTTCATGAGGCATACTACGGCAACGCCGCGCCCCCCATGCGCGGGTACTTCGAACTGATGCAGCAGCAGGTGCGGATACCGCCCGCCGGACAGGGACGGCACATCTGGATTTACGACAGCCCGGGCGCTCCGTATCTAAACGAGGAGTTCGTCGCCAAAGCGGCGGAATTGTTCCGGCAGGCTGAAGCCGCCGCCGAAAACGATGCGGTTCGAATGCGCGTGCGCAGGGCTCGGATCGGCATCGAGTACGTCAGCCTGACCCGCGCCAAGCGATTCACCGTGGATGGCGACTGGTATCGTCCGGCCGATCTGGATGGTCTCCGGGCTCGCTGGAAGACTTTTGTCACCGCTCTCGGGCAGTTCGGCATTACCAACCTGAGCGAGTCCAGCCCGCTCACGCGCGACGACGAGAACTTCGCGGATTCCATGCGCCCCTACCGCGTTGCCACCATCGAGAACGACCGCCTGCGAGTTCACGTTGCGCCGGAACTCGGAGGACGCGTCATTCATATATTCGATAAAGGCCAAGGCAAGGAGCTGCTATTTCAGCCGGATCCCAGCGCCAAGCAGTACCCCAACCTCGGTGGTCTGACGGTGGCGCCGTACTCCGACTATGTGGTGAGCACGCCCTGGGCAGCAAAATGGGACGTGGAGACGGTTCGAACTGCAACCGAGCTGTCGCTGGCGGGAGTATGCGAGAACGGGCTCAAAATGCGCCGCCGGCTGTGGCTCGAGGGCTCACTTCTGCGGACGCAGACGGTGTTGGAGAATGCGGGCACGGCGCCTATAGATGCGCTGCTGCAGTCGCGGTGGGAAGTCGATCCGGGAACGCTTGAGGCGGTCTCGGTCGCGTATCGCACGCAAAGCGGCGCCCGCGTGGAGAAGCTTCTCACTCAGCCGGAACGGCAACCGTCCGGCACTGAGTCCTACATCGACGCCGATCAGCCGGACGGCGAGTGGAGTGTCGGCACGCGCACCGGAGGTCTCGCCATGGTGAATCGCTTCGCCAAAGACCAGGTGGCGCGCTGTTTCCTGAACTGGACGGCGAAGGGCGAGAACCGTGTCGGCCTGGCCGTGGCGTCGCACCGCCGTACTCTCAGGCCGGGCGACCGATTGACGCTCGACGCCGACTACGGCATCCGCTGAAGCGCGCGGTTCAGATACACATTTGGCCATGGAACGTCGGAGCTTTTTCAACGATCGCGTTCACACCGGCATCATCGGAGCGGGCGGCCGCGGGCGTTATCTCATCGGACAGTTCAAGGAACTCGGTGTGAATGTCGCGGCGGTATCGGTGTCGGAAGCGGAGTTGCGCCGTCCTTCGCAAAAGGCAAGCAGGGTGGTTCGCGGCAGGGCGATCTACCCGCTTGCAGACGTCAGCCGAAGTCACAGCAGGCGGAAGTTGACTTCGACTTGGGCTTCCACCGTGACCGGCTTGCCGTCCTTGTAGCCGGGCTTGAACTTCCACTGGCTCACGGCTTCCATGGCCTTTTCATCCAAACCCAGGCCGAGGCTGCGCACAACCTTGATGTGGGTGGCTTTTCCGGAGGGGTCGACCTGTATATAGAGAACCACGGTGCCCTGATGCTTCGCCTTGCGGGCTTCTTCGGAGTACTCGGGCTCTTTCTTAACGAGCAGAACTGGCGCCGTCACACCGTTGCCGACACGGAAAGGGCCACCGCCAACGCCGCCACCGGAACCGGGGCCGTAACCGGGGCCATCACCCGAGCCGATGCCGCCGCCGCGGCCCGAACCGATACCGCCGCCCGAACCAGTGCCGTTCGAGAGCGTCGTGTATTTGGAGAGCGGGTCGCCGTAGTTCAGGCAACCGGGGCAGTCGGGCAACTTGGCATCCGGCGGAGCGATGATGTTGGGATCCATCGCCAGCTTGGGATTCAAATTGTTATACACCGCAACCGCGGGCGTAAATTGACGAAGCGCTCTGGGTGGCAACTTGCCGCGGCTCGCCGGCAGAGGAGAACGATCGCCGCCGCCACCGCCCCCCATGTCTTTCTTGGGCTGCATTTTGGCTTGATCCAGAAGAGTATCGGTGATGGGCATGAACAGGATGTTCTTCTTTACCGCGTTCTGAACCGTCTTGTTCGCGCCCAGAATCATTACCACCACTATGACTCCGACCTCAAAACCGGTCGACATCATGAACGACTTCTTCTGGCGCCCATAAAGGCCCCAGATGTCCTTCACGGCGACAGGCTTCGACGTGATCTCCAGAGGTGGGAGTTTGGGGGGGTTGAAGGTTTCTTTGACGTTGCGGAAGAAAAAGCGATACCACGGCTCCTCCACTCCCTCTACCAGAAGGCGCGACAGATGATCTTCCGCGCTTCCGGGTACCGGATTGTTGGGTTGCGACAAGTCAGCCATTTTGGTCCACCAGCCCTCCCTATCAGAGAACCGCTCGCTTCGCTACGCCTATTGGACGATTCTCGCTAGCAGGTAGTTACAGATTTTGGAAAACTCTGTCCCCAGGGAGGCCTCACGCACGAGTGTACCACAGTTTTATCGCCTTACCAGGTATAAACAAGCACGCAATCCGCAAAATGGAAGCCCGGG
>PLDO01000087.1 GCA_003136215.1 Bryobacterales bacterium | reverse complement strand
GGAAGTTGACTTCGATCTGCGCCTGCACCGTGACCGGCCTGCCGTCCCTTACCCCGGGCTTGAATCTCCACTTTCTGACGGCTTCCATCGCTTTTTCGTCCAGCCCTAAACCCAGGCTGTGGAGGACGCGGATGTTGATGGCCCTGCCGGAAGGGTCGACTTCCACGTAGAGCAGCACCACTCCCTGGTACTTCGCCTTGCGCGCCTCCTCGGAGTATTCGGGCTCGACCTTTGACAACAACGTTGGAGCCGATACTCCGCCGCCGGCACGAAAGACGCCACCGCCGATGCCGCCGCCCTCACCGGAGCCAAATCCTGGACCCGTGCCGATCCCGATGCCCCCACCCTTATCGCCGCGCCAGTTCCGTTGATCGATTCGGATGCAGCCCGCGAAGTCGACGGGCTTCACCTTCAGGCCGGTCACTTCGGAAATGCGCGTCCCGGTGTCGAGGCACGTCTCGCAGATCAGGAAGTTAGGGTCGGCGAACGGGGATGATCTCCACCACGAGAAACCGGACTTTCTCCACCAAGTCGTGCGTCGCCGCGGCCACCGCAGGGGACCCCACACCTATTCCGGGTCCGCATTCGTTGCGCCGCCGTTCGCGCACACTTGGCGCACGTTGCGCCCTGCGCGGCGAGACGGTTCGCCGTACCAAATCCCGGTGCCGGCGCAATGAACGCGCCTGCTTAGACCGACCACTGGCACAGCACTGGGGGNNTTCAGTAGGGGATACGTTGAAATAAAGGAGTTAAATTGGCTCCCCAAGACGGACGCAGATCCGAACACGCGAATGGAGAATTTCGAGGGACGGACTTTCTCCGTGATGTTAACCACGCGTCAGAATTAGGAAATGCGTTCCGCCTACCCTCAAGGGACGTCACTCCGCCCCCGAAGCCTGCATCGCATGGACGTAAGGATACCTCGATCAAAGAAGGGAAGCGTGATCTCCTCATCGATTGTTGTGCAATAGTTTTCTGCAAACAGTTGCAAGTGCGCCGCGTCACGGGCCACATCCGCATCTCCGGGCAAGTGCTCCAACACTGCATCGCTCACAAACATGATGAACTTGCTGCGAGCCCTCGTCAGCGTGACGTTGAACCTCCGTGGGTTCAGGATGAATGCCTCTTCGGCAGCCGCGAAATCGCGGTCCGCGACTACGTAGCTCGCTATCATCAAGTCGCGTTCTTGTCCTTGGAACCGATCCACGGTGTCAACGAACGGAGGAGGGTCCATCGGCATCCCTGCTGCATCCACCAGGAGGTTTCGGATCGTGGACATCTGTGCTCGATGAGGCGTCACGATACCGAGATGCTCCGACCAGAACTCCAGATCTCCAGCGGGACCCAAGATGCCCCGGTACAGCAACGCCAGGGAGGCTACCATTTCGGCCTCGAATGGGTTGGATAGAGTCGAAGTCTGAGCGCCATAGCTCACAACCACGACCGGAAGCTCCGGGTCGAGAAGTCGTAGAAAATAATCCGTCCAAGCTAGGTTGGGAGGCCAACCTGTCGGCGGTTGTCCAGTCGCCGCAGGGACGGTGATGGCGAGTCGTCGCTGCGGGTAGAACGCCTCGTAACCTTCGCTGTAAAAGCGCTCTCTTGGCCAGCCTGAGATCTCAGTATTCGTCCGATAGTTTCGATCAAGGGCGACAGGTTCTATGCCGTGGGTTTCCTGCATATACGAAAAGATGCAGTCAAAGAGCCCCTGCGCGCTGTCCCTCATCTCGAAGCCATAGATTGGTCCCAACTGCTTGTGGTCTCCAGCGAGTACGAGATGTCCGGCCTCCCGCAAGAGCAGGAAGTAGGCGGCAGCAGGAGCGACGGGAACTTGGGATGCTTCATCCAGAACCAGAAGATCAAACCATCTGGCGACTGGCGTCTGGATGCCGGATACGTCCTCGGCGAGGTGCCCCAACTGTTGCCATGTACCACCGACTACGGTACATGTCGGCTGTTCGTGGACTGCGGCTGCCAAAGTCCGGGCAGCGGGCGCCTTCCGCGAAACATCCTCAATACGTCCGTCCAACGGCGGCTTGGCTGACTCGCTCCGAACACGGGCCACACGAACATCGCCCGGTGGATTCCCCAGGCGTTCTCGTCGCCGTTGAAGAAGATCAACGACCTCTCTGAGAACGTTGTCAATGGCGTTGTAGTTACTCGCGCCCACGCCCACGCTCACGGGATGTCCAGATCGCCATGCTCTCTCAATCCAGCCGAGAATTACGCCCGCCAGAACGGTAGTTTTACCTGTGCCCGGCGGTCCCCATAGAAGGGATACACGTTCAGCGAACGAGGCGACAAACGCATCTTGTTGCCTCGCGTTGAAAGGGTCCTTCAAGTAGTTTGAAACCTGTGCCAGCAGGTCCTCGACCCGATCCGTAGCTTGGGCCACTTGGAGCCCATTGGGATCGTACAAGAATCCGTGGGCCGGCTCGACCCGTGGAGACGCGCCTCGGCTTGCCATCCTTAGACCCTCCTGGTTCTTCTCCGCATCGGAGGAGGATTACCTCCTACCGTCTGTAGTGCCTTCTCTATTCGCTTACTCTGAAAATCCTGAAATAGCTGGTCTAGGACGAGCGGTCGCTGTAGATCGAGAAGGCGGTGATCGATGGCGAATCTGAAGAGACCATTGTGTGCCGGTTTCAGAACCAAGTGCGGTGGCTCGCGCATCGCGTCCAATTGAACGACTTCGACTTGGAGGAGACGTCCGAGAGCTACATTGGTCATCCAGTTGTCGTTCAGTCCCTCAGTGCCAAGCAGTGCTCGCGCGTCAGGGAAGGACAAATCCAGATACTTTCGCCACGGTACATCGAGTTGCACGTCATCTTCCTCGTTGGATAATGCCACTAGGAAATTACCCTCATTGATTCGGGCATCGCGCGATGTCGGGGCGAAGGTGAACGCGAGCAATTCGGCCCCCGCATGCTGCGGATTCGCCGCTTTTATCGCGTCGATGCGAGTGTCATACTCCGCCCCTGTCGCTGGACGGAGCCCGCGAATGGAGAAAAAATGGGCCTCACGCTCCGCGACCGGGAGCAAGCGCCGTTGTCGGTTTTCGATCTCCTGACAAGCTGCATTCAATTTCTCGAACGCGATCAGACTCCGAGCACGTTCTGGAATTCTCGTCTGAACCGGGGGGGCCGCGCTGAATGGACCTTTTCGCAAAGTCAGTCTGTCACGGTAGTGTTCCCGCAACCGTCGCACGACATGCTGGAGCGCCCGAAGCCGAGTGGACGTGGCGCGTTTGACCCCTTCGTAGAGCTCATCGCGAGTGTATGTGCGCCATTGAGATTGGGGGAGGCGCGGGTCAAAGTGCCGCAGAAATATCCGGTCCTGCCAAAGCTCATACGCACGTTCAAATGGGATTTGATCGCTCATCGGAGTGCTGAAACCGAACGGTACTCGAAACTCGAAAAGATCGCCATTCTGCTTCCGGTTCGGGAACAGAGCGTTCGCCGTGTCAAATAATGAATAGTCGTGCGCGATTGGGAGCCCGAGAAGTAGACGTACGACGTCCTTAACGACAGTGCCGGGTTGAGATCTGAATAAATCCGGATCGGGCAAGACCTGCTCAGGGGGGAACAGACGAATGAGCAGCTCGATGAGGTCCACAACCTCGGGGTGGTTCATGTGCCTTTCGAACACGCGTCGAAGCTGTCGAACCTCAAGCATGTCCCAAAAAAAGATATGCGACGAGACTCGTTGGGCCGCTGGCAAGCCACCGTTGGTATTCGAAACATCCTGAAGCCAGCTTGAAACGATTGTGACAAACTCGATAAGGCGAGCTCGTTCCGTATCGGGATTCATTGCATCGACGCGGTCGACGATCAACTGATGCTCTTCAACTTGGGGTGGATCGCCCTGATTCCTTCCGGGCTGAAAGTACACGCGCGCGGCTCCCAAGGCGAACGTGATGCCGGAACCTGGATCGAAATGAATCGTAACGAATATGCTCTGATCGCTCCAAGCAGGCATGAGGGCGCATTTACGTCCGGCAATAGCGACAGGTTGGCCCGTCGTGAGAGCCTCTGCCCTAACTGAAAGAACGGGTGCAGACGCGCGGAGTTGATGGCTGGATGATTCCGCGGCCTGCCACTGAGGCGCGTTCTCGGCGATTGCCGTTCTCAGCGAGTCCGTCGTGGTAATTCCGTTCTGACGGATTAATTCGGCTTGCCCGCGAGTCAGCCACGGCAAACGCGAAAGATGATCACAGTCCTCGGCCTCCTGCCGACAATAGGGAACGTAATCGCATAGCTGACATCTTGGACCCACATGCCATGCGGCATCCGCCGGGCTTTGGCCAAGAACTCGCAGAAGCCTTTCCTCAAAGAACTGCTTAACATGGACCTGATAAACCTCGTAAGGGACTGGAATCAGCGTGTCGATCAGAGCTCGGGTGACCGGATCACCTTCCCCCCTAGCCTGGTGGCCGAGAACCAAATTCCGGAATTCATTCGCGTCATGACTGCCCGGCCAAATAAATCCTTCCGCGCTGACCCCATATCGCGCGGACATTCCGTTTTCCGCCAGAGCTGCCGCCAAGGAAAGGGCATAGTAAGTGACTTCCGTGAAATGTCGAAGCGATGGCTCCGCTGCCATTTTTACGTCGATTATGTGAATCTCGTATTCTGGTGCAGGATCTGGCCTGGCAATCAGCGGGGCACCCGTGCCGTAGGGTCTAATCCAGATGATATCCGGCCGTGCTTTCACCGGCTCAAGTCCGTAAGTATCGTAAGCCCTTTGGAGACCGGGCGTAATGCTGGACGGCACATCGAATTCGCCCTCTATCACCGCGAACGGAGGATGTTCGCGCCGGAGAATGTCGAACAAGTTTCTGACTTTGTCGAATGTCTTGCGTCCAACTAACTCATCCACTTCGCGCCTCTCGACGTAAACAATGGCATCGGCAGGTGACGTATCAATCAAATCCTGATACTTGTCCGCCTCCCAGCGTCGGCCTGCTGCCGTGATGAGTTCGATTCCAGGCCTCTTGTATTTTTCAGCTTCAACGCCGAGGGTATTCCTTTCAGCATCGGAGGCAAGCCTGAATCTCAGAAACCGATCACAGTCAAACTTGAACGTGAGGGCAAGCGTACCCTTATCGAGCTTTGGCACGTTGTCTGCCTCCGTGTTCCCTCGTTAGACGGATCGCGTCCTTGAGTGACAAAAGTTCAACAGTCTCCTGCCCCAATTGCGCCGACGCTACGATCATGGCGCGTTCGAGGTTAACGCGATCCGGTTCGCGAAAGCCGATTCGGGGCGTTTTGAGATGCTCGGCATATGCGGCCGCACGCAGCCTAGCCAGTTCGATGGCTTCTCTCGAAACCACAGCTTCTTCCAAAGGTCTTGGCCGGATCGAAGTGCCCTTTCGGCAAACAAATACAGCATCCCACTTGATCGTGCCGTCATAGGAATGCAGCCCCCCT
>PLDO01000185.1 GCA_003136215.1 Bryobacterales bacterium | reverse complement strand
GCCTGATCACCACGTCGTCGGTGAAGCCCTTCGCCGAGATCCTCGGCGTGTTCGATGAGATCATCGTCATCCGGGACGATTCGGCGCTCACGCTGGTGGGCGACTCCCTGGCGGCGATCCGCAAGGTGTTCCGCTGCGACGCCATTGTCGATCTGGAAATTCACAGCCGGTTGACTACGGTCTTCTCGGTGGTGACGTGCGCCGTGAACCGGGTGGGCTTCTACACCGGTATCTCCTTCTGGCGGCAGAAGCTCGCCACGCACCTTCTGTTCTGCAACATCTCGAGCGGCATCTACTATTTTTACGACCAGATTGCCGCCCTGTTCAGCGGCCGGCCGCCAGACATGGAACTGTGCGTCGCCGCGTTTCGCCAGCAACTGGGCGTGGCGCCGCGAACCGGCGATGCCGGTAGCCTGCGGATCGCTTTGGCGCCCTGCTGTTCCGATTTACGTTCGGAGCGTATGCTCCGGCCCACGGAATGGGTGGACGTGCTGGGCCGGCGGTTCAGACGCGAGGATCCCGGCCGCCAAATCGAAATCCGGCTGCTGGGCGCGCCCAGCGACCGAACCGTGCTGGACCAGTTGACGGAGATGATCCGCGCGGCATTCCCGGGCGTCATGGCCACGAACTACGCCGGCAAGACGTCCCTGGCCGAGTCGGTGCGCGATCTGGCCGGAGTCGACGAGTTGTTGTGTATCGATTCCGCGCTGCTGCATTTCGCGCGGCTGCTGGGCATTCCCACGATTTCGTTTTGGGGCCCGACCAACCCAGAGGTTCTGCTGCGCGTCTGGGACTCCAGCCGAGACGAAATCCACTACCACAGACTACCTTGTTCGCCTTGCGTGCACGTGGCGCAGGAGCCGCCGTGTCGCGGAGACAACCTGTGCATGCGGTCGGCTGTGGATCCCGAAAGGCAGGGGGAAACGAATCCGAAATGGATTCTGGCCGCCGAACCTATCGACCGGTTCGGGCGGAAGCTCGCCCCATAAGCCGCTGGAGCGATTCGGCGAAGCTCAAAGGCTGGAGACCGAGCCGAGCGAGATCGGCCACCGGATCAAACTGCCGCAGATACTTGATGCCCAACAGATTATCCGACGAAATCGGCGGCCGCAGGCCGAGCCGTTCCAGCATCCGGATGGCGAAAAGCGCCAGGTCGCCGGGGAACGGGCACATCCTCAGGCTGATTGCATCCACGGCGGCGATGCCAGCGTAGAACTCGCGGATCGGCGTACTTACGGGGTGCGCCAGCAGCACCGTGCCGCCAATCGAGCGTTCCACCGTTTGGACCATGCCCTGGCAGGCATCCTCGATCCAGATGGTCTGCAGACTACGTTCTGCGTAAAACAGCGGCAGAACCGGCAGGCGGCGCAGCATCTCCCGGGTCCTCTGGAAGACGCCGCCGTCGCCCACGATGGTGGCCGGCTTAATCACTGTGTCCGACGGCGCGTCGAACAGTTTCTCAAGTTGGTATTTGGTCCTGCCATATGCGGAAGCGGCACCCTCATGAGCGGCCATGGAAGAGACAAATACGAGTTGCCGGATTCCGCTCTCACGGCCCAGCCGTACCAAGGCTTCGGTTCCCGTCAGGTTGGTGCGCCGGGCCTGTTCGGGAGACGCCGAGCGGGTCTCATAGGCGCAATGGACGAGCGCCCGCGGCTCGCCTTCGAGCGCGCGTCCGTCAATGGCGTCCGGCAGATCGCAGCGAAAGATTCCGCCTTGGGAGACGGGCTGCAAGTCCGTCGACGCCGCAGGATTTCTCACCAGGGCGCGAACCTGGAAGCCCGCCAGAGTGAATGCCGCGCAGCAGGCGCGGCCCAAGAAGCCGGCAGCGCCGGTGATCAGCACGGTCGGCTGGCTGGCACTCATGACGCCGCCGCATCCTCCGCCGCCAGATGCTGCAGC
This sequence comes from Bryobacterales bacterium, assembly GCA_003136215.1. GTDB lineage: Bacteria > Acidobacteriota > Terriglobia > Bryobacterales > Bryobacteraceae > Solibacter. Next base: position 6,188 of record PLDO01000185.1, on the reverse strand, counting down.
GCCTGGGCGGCCACCCGTCGGGCATTGGCCATCAGGGTGAGGGTGAGGCCTTTGGCCGGCATGAACCGCCAACTGGCCCCGTCGGCCACATAAACGTTGGCCGCATGGTGCAACCTGCCGTCCGGCGCGGTGGTGTACGGCCGGTCTTCCGGCGAATACGGAAGCGTTCCCGCGTAATGGATGCTGGCGCCGTGCAGCGGCTTATTGACGCCCATCGGAATGCAGCGCAAGCCCACCAGGAAGCGCAGCAGGCGGCCTTCGTGGCGCTGAATCCAGGCCTTTTCGGCGGCGGAGTAGCTGGTGCTGGCGCGCAGCACATCGCCCGAGTCCCTGGCTTCCAGCTGGATCCAGCGATCGGTGCTGGGGCGGTCGGGAAAATGGATATTGACGCAGGTGAATGCTGTCGCCAATAGACGCAGGAAGAGGAGTCCCTGCTTCGGAGGCAGAGGAATATCCTTCAGCAACCGGAACAGAAGCAATGAACGGTAGGAGTAGATCTGCGCCAGTACGTAATCCGGGCCGTCGCATTCGGCGCGCATCAGCACGGTCAACTGCGACAGGCTATGACGACGGTCGCGCGCCGGCTTGCCGAGCATCGCAAGATTGACCGCCGCCACCCAGTGGTTAGGGTTGCACAGGATGGGCAGCCGGGACTGGTAGTCGCGCGAGGAGGCGAGCGCCAACCGGCCGCTGTTGATGGCTCCGGCAGCGAGAAGAAGTTTGCGCGCGGAGAAGGCTTCCGGTGCGCCGGTTTCGAGGTTGCGGCATTCCAGGGTAACGCCATCCGGCCCGGAGCGAAAACGCAAAGCCAGCCGGCCGATCAGGTGGGTGAAATTGGGAGAGGCTTTGAGTTTTTCGATGGTGTAGCGCGGCCGGTATACACTCTTGCCGGGGTCTCCCCAAAAATCCATATCGGTCTGCGGGTTGGCCTGCCGGTCGCCGAGGTTTTGCGAAAGTACGGCCAGCAGGCTCTGCCCCAGGTACAGGCCGGACGACTTGTAGCGATCTTCCCTGGCCTGGTAGCGCCGCAGGATGGTTTCCGCGTTGGAATCCAGCGGCAGAGGCGGTTGGATCAGGCCATGGTCCAGGTTGGCGATCAGCGGGGTGAGCGCGTCGTCGGTGCGCCCGCTGATTCCAGCCTCGCCGGCCGCGCTGGCGTAAAAGCCGGGCATGCCGGCTGCGGAGATCCCGATCCTCTCCAGTTCGTAATCCTCGAGGGCAAAGCAGTTGGCGCCCCAACTCACGCCGAGCCCTCCCAAGCCGGAACTCTGGAGGGGCAGGAAGCTATCCGACTCCAGGGGGAATAGCTGGTCCATGTTACGGATCATGTACTGCCGGTCCGGCGTGAGGTGGGGGCCCGCGCGACCCTGATTGCGGAGTACGGTGACGGGATTCTCTCCCAAGAAATAAGCCTGCTGGTCAGGGTCGGTGCGGCGGATTTCGGAAAATGTCTTGGACTGATCGAATTTTGGCGGCTGGTCGTCGGAATAGCCGATTTCCAGCAGGGCGACTTTACGGCCGCTGGCGGAGGCTTCCATGGCGGCGTGGGATCCGCTGGGGCCGGAACCAACGATCAGGAGATCGAACTGCGGGGGCGCGGACATGTTATCGGCCGCCGGCGCCTGCGCGGGAAAAAGTCCGCCGCAGCGCTCGCCAGAGGATGTATGCGACTGCCATGAGACCCAGCGCACCGAGCGAGATCGCGGCAAAGAGAAAACCTCGCGTGATGGGTTCGAACTCGCCGGCGAATTGCGGCGAAGTTTCGCGCTGCGCGATCCGCAAGACTGCGGCTTCCGCTTCGGAGACGGAGTTCAACTGGCCTCGGAGATGAATCAAATAGGGTGTGCGCGTCGCCAATCCGGCCCGCAAGCAACCCTCATTATAACGTGGCGAAACCACTCAGGGCTGCCGTGTGCTGGACGCCGTGGTGGATGGCACGCGCATTGCCGGTGCCGGCTCCGAGCCGGAAATCGGGACAACGCCTGCCGACCAGTGGCGGGTGCCACTCAAATCAAAGAAAGCCTTGCCGCGGCGACCGTCGACGCGGTACAACAACCTCATGTCCTGGCCGCGTGTCCACGCCGGCCGATTTTGAGGCGACCCCGCATGGGGGAGGCCTGGCGCGACTACCGAGGCCTGATGGCGAGCGGCCGGGAAACCCGGACAGCACGATGCAAGATTGGGAGGAATCAGCATGAACGGGGGTTCGACCGGACCTGAAAGACAAGTAGACAACGCCGGCTCAAACGGGAACACATACTCTGGAAGAATTCTCACGTTCCTCATCTGGCTTTGGGGTGGTGGGTTGGCGGCCACCGCATTGGCTGTGGCCGTGCTTGGCGCCACGCATTGGCTGTATTGGTTTTGGGGAAACCAAGCAGGGGGCGGAGACCAGTTGAACTACGCGGTATACCTGGCGCACGGAGAAAACTACTTTACCAGGCCGGACACGTACCCGATGCTTACGCCCGATATGCCGGGATTGTTTTCTTTGTTGTTGGTCCCGTGGGTGTACGCGTTCGGTCCGAAACTACTCTACGGGAACATACTCGGGGCGCTGTCGCTCGCCGTCACGCTGGCGGCCACCGCAATAGCGGCGAGAACGTGTTCCAAAAGAACCATCAGCATACCTCTCGCCTGGGGTCTGTTACTGAGCATGAGGCGAATCGGCGATGGCTATGCGTATAACCGGCCCGACTCTCTGGCCGGGGCATTAGTGGCAGTGTCTCTTGTATGTTTGCTGCGGAACGAGGCGAAGTGGGCGGCGGCGCGGAGCAATTCGATTTACCTGACCGTTGGCGCGGTGACAGCGGTCCTGGCTATCTTCAGCAAACAGACCGCACTCGCCATGATAGCCGGCACCTGCGTCTATTTCGTTATGACGAAGGCTGTGCGCGAACTCATCCGGTATATTGGCGCATCGTTGCTCTTGGGAATTCCCATCGTCTTAATTGCCCAACGCCTGACAGGGGGCGGATATCTTTACAACCTGGTCACTATTGTCGGAGCGATGCCCGAGTATTCGTTGGCGCACTGGCTTCGAACCAACGGACTCTTCATCCTCGGCAACATCGGCACTTTGTTTCTTGCCGGGGTTGGCGCGTATGGCCTGATTCGCCGAGGCATCCGGAGGGATCCCCTTTCGAGCTTGACCGTTGTGACATGTGTTCTGACGATCTTTGTAGTTGGAACGTGCTGGCACGAAGGAGCGGGCCTGAATCACTTTCTTTTCGCGCTGTTCGGCCTGGCGGTGACCGGCGGCATTGCCGCCGCGGATTGGTTCAGCAATCCGTCGAGGAGCCAACGCGCCGTATATACTTGCTTCCTGCTTTTGACGGTTGGTCAGGTGGCGTTGAACCACCTGACGCCATGGAGGGCGCTGAAGGAGATGTGGCCGGCACCGTGGTCGCTTGGCCGGCCCGACCTGAGGAAGGCGGAGCGGTTGTTTGAAAGGACGCGCCGTCTCGAGGGTGAGGTATTATTCGACAGATTGAGCGGGATGGCTGTTCTACAAGGGCGGAGGGTAGAGGTCGAGCCGGCAAGCCTGGCCATTCTAAAAGAAAGAAAGGTTTGGAATCCAAAGGTGTTCCTGGCTGACTTAAACAGACGCCGATGGCGGTATATCGTAGCGACGAGTTTGTACTCCGATTCACCCCTGGTATTCTTCGGCGACGCCGAACTGGACGCCGCGTTCAAGCACGGCTATCAATGTTCCGAGGAATTTCCACTGGATATTGCTCCGCACGTTGCACCGAGTGCGCACTTATGCCGGGCGCGGAGCGACTGAACCCGCAGCCGACCTTGCGCGCGTTGCTCCGAGCGTTTCGATTGCAGCACTCTGGTACCTACATGCCCCAACGGGCGGAAGTGCGGGTGGTAGAATCGGAAACAGCCAGGAGCACTGCTTCTACAGGCAGTTTGCAGCGATGACCCCAGCCCCATACGACAGTCAGCCATTCCCGCGCGCGCCGCACACGGGTGGGCCCATTGCCGTGCCAGTGGACGACTCCTCGGCGTTCCAGCGGTTGGGGTTCAGCGTGCTGCTGGTCTTCCTTTTTCTGGTTTTCAGCCGTATTTTCGACGTGAAGTTCGGCGGCTTGCACATTACCGGCATCTCTTACCGTGCGGTACTCGTGATCTTGGTGCTGAGCGGGGGATTTCTGACTGCGCTGAAGACCAATATAGGGAAAGCTCTGCTCGGGTTTACGATCTGCTTCGGCCTGTCGGTGCCGTTCAGCCTCTGGAAGGGTGGCAGCCAGGAAATCTTCCAAGGATGGGCGACCTTCTCGTTTGTTGCGTTTCTGGCCGTGGCGGGCCTGGTCAACAACTATAAGCAGTGGTCCAAGCTGTTTAAAACGGTCACATCCGCGCTGCTGGTTTTCACGATTATCGCCAATGTCTTTGGAACATCGGAGACGGGCCGGCTTTTCCTGGAGCAAGGAAAATTCGGCAACCCCAATGAGATGGCGCAGGCGCTGCTGCTGGGTCTCCCCCTGTGGGGCGCGATGATGATCATGTCCAAGTCGCTTCCGGGCAAGGTGTTTGCGGCGGGGGTGATGGTCCTGATTCTGATGACCACCTTCCGCACCGGCTCGCGGGGCGCCATGATCGGGTTTGTGGCGATGTTGTTACTGGTGTTCCTGCGCGCGCCGGTGATGGGCAAGATGAAGCTCATTCTGGCCGCGGTCCTTTTTGTGGGCGCAGTGGCGACGACCATGCCGGGAAGATTGATTGCGCGCTACAAGACGACGGTCAACGAAGACGACCCAGGCGACGGTGAAATGGACGAGGCGATGGCGAGCAGCGCGGCTTCGTCCACGCAGAGCCGCAAACAACTCCTCAAGCACAGCCTGATCTTCACCATACAGCATCCTCTATTCGGCGTCGGGCCGGGCATGTTTGTGGTGGCCGACGACAGTTATGTGAAGACACTCGGGGCCCGCCATGGGAACTGGTTAGGGACGCACAACAGCTACACGCAGGTCTCCAGCGAGCTGGGCATTCCGGCGCTTCTGTTCTTTGTGACTGCCGTGGGGATGGCGCTGGCGGGCTCCTACAGGGTATACAAGAGAACCCGCGGCGACCCGCGCCTGGAGGACATGGGGAACGCAGCGCTGGGCCTCCACTATTGCCTGGTAATCTATGCGGTGACGATTCTGTTCGAGCACATTGCGTACACTATCATGCTGCCGGTCTTCGGGGGCATGGTGGCGGCTCTGGTGCGGACGGCGGAATTGGAGATCCAACGGATCCAGTCGGTCCCTTTGCCGGTCAGCATGTCACCGGTGATGTTCCGCGCTTACTTGGGAAAAGGTCCCGGGCATGGTCCGGCGGTGCAGCCGGAGGTTTCCGGGTCTCAGACAGCTTAACCAGCCCTTCTGATTCACGAGGCAGACACTTACGAGTTGGCAGGGTAAAGCGCGCGATCCAGGGCGCAGGCCGGTCCGCACTTCACTCGAGGTCGCTTGCAGCGAGTTGGTCGACATGGGACTGAAGGTCCAATCAAAGCCGACTTTTTCGTCGGGGGAACAATGTTGTAATGTGGAATATCTCCAGTAAGATAAGGGCGAAATGCCTTTGGGAGCGAGGAGCGGCAATTCATGAGTAGACGGGCAGTCCCGGAAGGGCCGGCCTCAGGGCAAGCCGGACTGGCGGCGGAGGTCTCCGCCGGGCTGGGGGGCGGGTGGGTCCATGACATCCTGGCTCTGGTGCGAAGAAGGGCCGGTCCCGGGTCGCACCTGACCATCGCCGTGCTGCTGGCCGCCATCCTCTGCATCTGCCTGCGCACCGGAATCATGCCCCTGCGAAGCTACGTGGACGACGTAGTTACCATGGCCGATAATGCGTGGCGTCTTCTGTGCGGGCAGAGGCCTCATGCGGACTACTCAAGCGCCCTCGGGACGGTGAGCTATTTAATTTGGGCTTTGGGGATCAAGCTTGCGGGCGGGAATCTGAACGGGTTGGCCTATGGGAATTCGCTGGCGGGGATTTCGGTTGGAATCTGGGCCTACGGCCTGCTGGCGAGGCGGGTGAGCGGCCTGCTGGCGGTCGCAGGAGCAGCGATGTTGTGCCTGCTGGCACTGGCGCCGGTGCAATTGGGCGAGAGTTACTGGATGTCCAGCGTCGCCATGAGCTACAACCGGCTGGGATACGCGCTACTGGGGTTGTTGATCATCGAGTCCTTTCCT
>PLDO01000528.1 GCA_003136215.1 Bryobacterales bacterium | reverse complement strand
AGCAATTCACCCTCCTTCAGTGGACCAAACTTCGCGATGAAGTAAGCCTGGCTTGTCGCGGCTGGCATTCCGACCCACGCTCCGGCGCGGCGAGCGGCGCGGATGATGTCTTGGGGTGCGTCAACTTCGGTCGGAGGCTTAGTCCCGAATTCGCTAACTGCGGCCCATACTGCGCTCGACAACGGGCCCCCACGGTACCAACAACTCACGGCAAATAAAAAGGAAGGTCGCTTGACATTGTTTCGCCCCGCGGGTGCCGAATCAAGAATCAGTGTGACCTTTCCATAAAGCGCACCGGCTTGGCGATAACGATCAAGAAAAAGTTTGCTGAGCATGCCACCCATCGACGCGCCGTAGACACGAAGCTCAACTGGCCTCAGTGTGTGGAGCGCGGCCATGACCTTGTCGTAGATCTGCGGTACGTTCACCCCTCGTTCAGCGTAGTTGACAACGACCATTGCGTCGTCGTCCGCTACGTATGGTGCGAAAGCCCTGCCCAGAGTGCCACCCGGCATGATGTAGCCTGGAAAAATCACGATAGCGCGGTGCGTCGTGCCCGAACGCGGACCAATGATCCTCACGTCGGCACTGGTATTTGTTCGGTACGCGAGGCCCATTAGCGCATCCACGGTCAGCAGGGCAGGAAGACCGACTAAGACCCGCCAGACCCACAACCTCCGATGATAAGCAATTTTCATATCGTCCGGCTCTCCTGCGCGACGGTCCTTGCGCATCGTCCTATTCCTGGAGCAACTCGAAATACCGCTCGCGGCTCATGGCCGAAGTGCGCAAGAGGTTCTTGATGATGAACACTGGCACGGCATGGTAGGTCGGAATCACAAGCGGGCGCTTCACACCCGCCTTGACGTAGATGCGATAGTCACCTTCTTGGCGATCGAAGCGGAACCCGTCCTGTTCGAACACGCGGATGAGGCGCTGGAAGTGAACCGGTCGGACGGCAGGCATGGTTGTTATTTGATGCTCATCGTCAGGCGGTCAATCGAAACAAACTCCGGGCCCCGCCAACCGTCCCCATCTGGCTTGTAGCCGGCTTCCTCAAGGACCTCGTTGAGGGTGCCGAGCTCAGCGCTCGCGCTAAGAAACCCGCGTACGGCGTCGCGGATGTTCCGGCGGGCTTCCTCGTCTGTGGCGCCGCAACTCGACACGTCCAGAGCCGGCACGTAGGCGACGTAGGTCTCCCCTTCTTTGAAGATGTGCGTGTCGAAGGAAAAATCCCGCATATAGCCTGGCTCCAATCGTTACGGTTCATGCTGCGCAGTACATTCTGGACCTTGTTTCGCCTTCAGTGTAGGGCGACGGACGCGGTTCGTCAAATGCCGGTGCTCTCGTGTCGTGCTCTCGGGCGGACTTCAGACCGTCGGTTTCTCCTTCGGGAACATCTCCCGCACCATCTCCAACGCTTCCCCCGGCGTGTGGACCCGCCCTTCCAACTGCGCGTCCTCCACCGCCGCCAGCATTTTGGAAAACAACGGGCCGGGTTCGTAGCCGGCGCCGATCAAATCCGTGCCGGTCACCAGAGGATCCGGACGCAAACGCTCTTCCGGAAACTCCTCGAGCTTGCGCTTCGCCAGTTGGTAATTCTCCAGGCGGCCGCTGGCTGAAAGCGAATCCAGGCGGTGCAACTCCAGATGCTCTGCGAAATCCGGCATCCGCAAAAACCGCTTGAGCGTGCTCTCCTTCATGCGATCGACGTCCTTGAAGCGCATGTGGTTCGCCACCAACGCTTCCACTTGCTCCATTTCATCGCGCGAGAAACGCAGCCGGGTCAGGATGCCGTGCGCCAGGCGCACGCCTTCTTCCACGTGTCCGTCGAAGCGGATGCGCTCGGCCACGCGAAACGTCGGCGGCTTGCCCACATCGTGGAGCAGCGCTCCCAGGGCCAGCCTCACGGTGGGCTTCTCCATCTTCTCCAGCAACAGCAGCGTGTGCGTCCAGACGTCGCCTTCGGGATGATACTGCGGCGGCTGCGCCACTCCCTTCATGGCTGCCACTTCCGGCAGGATGTCGCCCAGCAGGCCGCTCGCCTCCAGCAGCTCGAAACCGCGGCGCGCGCCGCCTTCGGTCAGGATGCGCACCAGTTCATCGCGCACGCGCTCGGCCGCCACCGTCTGGATGAGTGCATGGTTGCCGCGGATGGCCCCTAAGGTCGCCGGCTCAATCGTGAAGCCCAGGCGCGCGGCAAACCGCACGGCGCGCAACAGCCGCAGGTGGTCCTCGCGAAATCGCAGGCCGGCGTCGCCGATGGCTCGCACCACGCGCCGCTCCAGATCGGCGCGGCCGTCCACGTAGTCCAGCACTTCGCCCGTATCCGGGTCCATCAGCAGCCCATTGATGGTGAAGTCGCGCCGCTCGACGTCCTGGCGAGGATCGCTTTCGAAGTGCACGGCCGAAGGATGCCGGCCGTCGTCGTAGTCGTGGTCGGTGCGGAACGTGGCCACTTCCACCTGCGCGAATAAGTCGCGCACCAGCACCACGCCGAAAGACGCGCCCACCCGGCCGGAATTGGGGAACAGCCCCATGATGCGGTCGGGCCGCGCATCGGTCGCGATGTCGAAATCCTGGGGGCGCGTTTCGAGCAGCAGGTCGCGGACGCAGCCGCCCACCAGGTACGCCTGATGGCCCGCCGCACGCAGCTTCGCGATCACCGTGCGGGCCAGCGCTTCCGCGGCCATCGCCCCATCCATCGCCAACGCTCCGTCCTCCTACCCTATGCTAATATGTGGTTGCCTAGCTCCACTTGGGGGAATTTTCAGTTTGACATCCGGACAACGGCCGGCGACGGTCAAGGTGGTTGTTGCCACCACCGTCATGCTGTCCTTCATTTCTTTCTGGCGCGCAGCAGCCATCGTCCTTAGCGACCTCGCCTCGTCGGCTTACTACGTGGGCGGCATCGCCGAGCATGCCATCGGCAAGGCCGCTCCCTGGTTCATCCTGGCGATCATGCTGTTCTCCTACGCCGTCCGCGCCATCTATATCGAAAGCTGTTCGATGTTCGTGCGCGGCGGCGTCTACAAAGTGGTCCACGAGGCCATGGGCGGCACGCTGGCCAAGTTTTCCGTCTCCGCCCTGATGTTCGATTACGTGCTCACCGGCCCCATCAGCGCCGTCAGCGCGGGCCTCTATCTGGGCGGCTTGATCAACGAAACCGGCGAACGTCTCCACATGCCGGGGCTGCATGTCAACGGGCCTTACTTTGCCGCCGCCTTCGCCGCCGTCGTCACCGTTTACTTCTGGCGCAAGAACATCATCGGCATACACGAATCGAGCGAGAAGGCGCTGCGCATCATGCAGATCACCACGGTGATGGTGGTGATCCTGATCGTCTGGTGCCTGGTCACCATTTTCAAGAACGGCTACAATCCCGTCCCGCTGCCGATCCCCGCCAATCTCAAATTCAGCCCGGACGCCCTGGGCTGGTTGAAGGGCACGGTGGGGCCATCCATCACGATCATCGCGGTGATGATCGGGCTCGGCCACTCCCTGCTCGCCATGAGCGGTGAAGAGTCGCTGGCCCAGGTGAACCGCGAAATCGCTCACCCGAAGCTCAAGAATCTGGAGCGCGCGGGCTTCGTGATTTTCATTTACTCGATGCTCTTCACGTCGCTGGTTTCGTTCTTCGCCGTGATGATCATCCCGGACACCGCCCGCCAGGGCTTTTTGAATAACCTGATCGGCGGCCTCTCGATGTACCTCGTGGGCCCGGTCCCCGTGCGGCTGCTGTTTAACGGTTTCGTCGTGCTGGTGGGAACGCTGATCCTGTCCGGCGCCGTGAACACGGCCATCATCGGCTCGAACGGCGTGCTGAACCGCGTGGCCGAAGACGGCGTGCTGCCCGACTGGTTCCGCCACCCGCACAAAAAATTCGGCACCACCTCCCGGCTCATCAATACCATCGTCCTGCTGCAGTTGATCACCATCGTGATCAGCCGCGGCGACGTCTACATGCTCGGCGAAGCGTACGCCTTCGGCGTGGTCTGGAGCTTCGCCATGAAGGCGCTCTCCGTCCTGGTGTTGCGCTACAAGCAGCCCGGCGCCCGCGAATGGAAGGTGCCGCTCAATTTCCACATCGGCAAGACCGAGATCCCGCTCGGCCTGATGATGATCACCGTCACGCTGTTCGCTCTGGCGGTGATCAATGTGCTCACCAAGAAAACGGCGACCATCGCCGGCGTCACCTTCACGATCGCCTTCTTCATCGTCTTCGAGCTCAGCGACCTCTACAATCGCAAACGCAAGGCCGCGCAGGGGCCGGAAACCGAGAAGTTCCGCCTGGATACGCATTCGGAAGTCACCAAGGAGTCCGTCCACGTGCGCCCCGGCAACGTGATGGTCGCCGTGCGCAATCCAAGCCGCCTGCAGCACCTGGAGCGCATCCTGCGCAAAACCGACACCCGCAAGATGGACATTGTGGTGCTCTCCGTGCGCATCCTCAAGCCCGGTACGGGCGAATACGTGCTGGAGCCGGACCAGATGTTCAGCGATGCCGAGACACAGGTCTTTTCCAAAGTCGTCAACCTGGCGGAAAAGGCCGGCAAACACGTCGAACTGATGGTGGTGCTCGGCACCGATCCCTACGACGCCATCGTGCAGACCGCCTCCCGGCTGCAATCCTCGCGCATCGTGATGGGCCTCTCGCCCAAGCTGACGCCCGCCGAACAAGGCGCGCAGGTCGGCGGGTTTTGGGAAAGGCTCCCCGAGCCGCGTCCCTCCATCTCGCTCGAGCTCGTGCTGGAAAACCAGAAGGACGTGGTGTTCTTGAACCTGGGCCCCCATCCTCCGCGGCTCTGGCCCGAGGACATCGACATGGTGCACCGCCTTTGGCTGGAACTCAGCGCTCAGGGGCCCGGATCGAAACTGCATCACCGCGATGTGCTCAGTGTCGCTTTGCGCCGCATGGCCGCCGAGCTAAAGTCCCCGCGCGCCCCGGAAGTGGTCGCCGACATCATTCACGAAGCCGCCGACAGCAACCACCACAACGAATAGGGTAGGACAGACCATCGCCTTTTCCCGTCTGTTGGGATGGGCCTGCGGCCCGCGAAAGCTGATGAAAAATGGTGGGGCAGGCGCTTTCGCCTGCCAACTCTTAATCTGGCCAACGGTTGGCAGGCGGAAGCGCCTGCCCCCACCAAGGGCACCAAATGGGACGGGTCTGGGAGGCTTTTCGTGGTCTGTTGTGCCGTCCTGAAGCCCTTTGACAGACGACAAAAGGCGATCGTCTGTCCCACTTCTCCATGCTAGTATTAAGTCGCTGAACTCCACCTGGGGCGAGGTCGGAGTGCTTTCCAATCTCCAGCCCACCAGCTAGCCCCGAGGCCCGGTTCAGATTCGCTGTATGGGTGATCCAGGAAAGAATTCCGTGCCATCCGAGCAACGTTCAGCCACCGTAAAGGTCGTCGTCGCGACCACGGTCATGCTGTCCTTCATTTCGTTCTGGCGCGCCGCGGCCATCGTGCTGAGCGATCTTGCCTCCAGCGCCTTCTATGTCGGCGGTATCGCCGAGACCGCCGTCGGCAAGAGCGCCCCCTGGTTCATTCTCGGGATCATGCTGTTCTCTTACTCGGTGCGCGCCATCTACATCGAGAGTTGCTCCATGTTCGTGCGCGGCGGCGTCTACAAGGTGGTCCATGAGGCCATGGGCGGGACCCTCGCCAAGTTCTCCGTCTCCGCGCTGATGTTCGACTACGTGCTCACCGGGCCCATCAGCGCCGTCAGCGCGGGCCTCTACCTCGGCGGCCTCGTCAACGAGATCAGCGACTACGTGCACCAGCCCTCGCTGCACGTCCATCCGCCCTATTTCGCCGCAGTCTTCGCCGTCATAGTCACTCTCTACTTCCGGCGCAAGAACATCATCGGCATGCACGAATCCAGCGAGAAGGCCCTGCGGATTATGCAGATCGCGAGCGCCATGGTGGTGGTCCTCATCGTGTGGTGCATCGCCACCATCCTCACCAAGGGCTATCAGCCGGTGCCTTTTCCCACCCTGCATACGCTGCGCTTCACCGACGAATCGGTGGGCTGGCTCAAAGGCACCATCGCGCCTTCCATCACCGCGATCGCCATCATGATCGGCCTGGGCCACTCCCTGCTCGCCATGAGCGGCTTCGAAACCCTGGCGCAGGTCTACCGCGAAATCGCCGATCCCAAGCTTAAGAACCTGGAACGCGCCGGTTGGGTGATATTCGGCTACAGCATGATCTTCACCTCGCTGGTTTCCTTCTTCGCGGTCATGATCATCCCCGATTCCGCGCGTCCCCAGTTCCTGGACAACCTGATCGGCGGCCTTTCCATGTACCTGGTGGGACCGCTGCCCTTGCGCCTGGCGTTCCACGGCGTGGTCGTGCTGGTGGGCGTGCTGCTGCTGGCCGGCGCCGTGAACACCGCCATCATCGGCTCCAACGGCGTGCTGAATCGCGTCGCCGAGGATGGCGTCCTGCCCGATTGGTTCCGCCAGCCGCATCACCGCTTCGGCACTACCTCGCGCCTGATCAATGCCATCGTCTTGCTGCAACTGATCACCATCATCATCACCCGCGGCAACGTGGTGATGCTCGGCGAAGCCTACGCCTTCGGCGTGGTGTGGAGCTTCGCCATGAAGTCCCTCTCGGTGCTGGTGCTGCGCTACAAGCTCCCCGAGAACCGCCAGTGGAAGGTGCCGCTGAACATCCCGATCGGCAAATCGGAGCTGCCGGTCGGGCTGATTCTGATTACGCTCTCGCTCTTCGCGCTGGCCATCATCAACGTGCTCACCAAGAAGGTAGCCACCATCTCCGGCCTCACCTTCACCATCGCCTTCTTCATCGTCTTCGAACTCTCCGAAATCTACAACCGCCGGCGCCACAAGCACGAGGGGCCGGAGAGCGAGAAGTTCCGCCTGGACACGCACTCGGAAGTCACCAAAGAGAGCGTCCACGTGCGCCCCGGAAACATACTGGTGGCCGTGCGCAATCCCAACCACCTGCAACACCTGGAGCGCATCCTGCGCAAAACCGACACCCGCCGGATGGACATCGTCGTACTCTCCGTGCGCACGCTCAAGGCCGGCGCGGCCGAATTCGGCCTGGACCCGGAACAGATGTTCGCCGACGCCGAGACCGACGTCTTCTCCAAAGTGGTCAACCTGGCCGAGAAGGCCGGCAAACACGTCGAACTGATGGTGGTCCCCGGCGCCGATCCCTATGACGCCGTGGTGCAGACCGCCGCCCGCCTGCAATCCTCGCGCATCGTGATGGGCCTCTCGCCCAAATTGACGCCGTCCGAACAGGGCGCGCGGGTCGGCGCGTATTGGGAAAAGCTGCCGGAACCGCGCCCCCCCATCTCGCTTGAGCTGGTGCTGGAAAACCAGCAGGACGTAGTGTTCGTCAACCTGGGCCCCCATCCTCCGCGCCTATGGCCCGAAGACATCGACCTGGTGCATCGCCTCTGGCTCAAGCTCAGCGCCGGCGGTCTGGGAGCCAAACTGCATCACCGCGACGTGCTCCGTGTCGCCCTGCGCCGCATGGCCGCCGACCTGGAGTCTTCCCGCGCCCCAGAGGTGGTGGACGATATCTCGCACGAGGCGAACGGCGGCAACCACCAGAGCGAATAGCAGACTCCGACTTGCGCAAGCGGGCCGCCACTGCGCGCCCATCTAATCGGGCTTACAGACGCCCAGGTTCACCGTGAAGGCAGCGAGGGAAGTCCATTTCTGCCCCTGGCGATGTTCCAGATGGAAGCTCCTGGAGGGGCCGTCGGCGCGCATCCGCCAGTCGGCGTTCGGCGTTGCCGGAGCGCGCTTGATGCGGATTGCCTTGACGCTGGTTTCGCGGATGTTCCACGTCTCGCCGCCGTCGTTGGTCTCGAAGAGCTCGTAGCGGTCCCCGCTGGCGCCGGGGCCGTGATCGATCACCAGCATGCCGCTCTTCTTGTCCTCGAAGAAAAACTGCTGGATGGAGCCGAAGCGCGGTTCATCGAAGACCGCGTGGGAACGCCAGGTCTTGCCGCCATCGGTGGTCATGAGCAGGAACGGGTCCTGCGGGAGGGGGGCGAAAGAGAGACCGCTGCTCCAGCCGGTCTCGACGTCGGCGAACTGCAGGTGGTCGAGACCGGCGCCGCGTATGCGCTCGTGGACCTCGCGCCAGGTCCGGCCGTTATCCTCGCTGCCGAGCAGGATGGTGTAGAGGGTGGCGGCGGCGGCATGGAGATTGCCCGCGGCGAAGATACGCAGGCCGGTGGATTCCACGGCCGACAACTCCAGGTAGACCGGGCAGGGGTCTTCCTCGGAGCACGTGAGCCCGGCCGAGCCGATATCTTCCTCGGTGCAACGGAACGGCACCAGCATTGGCTTGCCGGTATTCTCCAACACTACAGGGGCGGCCACTACGGGAGCGGCCGGAACCACCGGGCCCGCCGCCGCCGGAGGCAGGTCCTGCGCCCAGAGGGCGCCGGCCGCCAACAGGAGTGAGGCTAGCATCTGCATGGCTCGAAGGGGCTATCCGGTAATGGCTCTTTTGTTCCCAAAAAATCTTGTATCGTATTGTAACGTGGCCGGTTACCCGTGTCGTCTTCTTATTAAATCCCCGTTACGACAGCGGGCGCACTCACCCCTATCACCCAATATGCGCCCGCTACACAAAAATTGGGTGGTTATTCATCGAACATCCCTTCAAAGAGCGCCGTGCTGAGGTAGCGCTCGGCGGCATCGGGGAGCACGGTCACAATCGTCTTGCCGGCAAATTCCGGCAATTTCCCTAAACGGACGGCGACTGCCGCCGCGGCGCCGCAGGAAATGCCGCTGAGAATACCCTCCTCTTTCGCCAGCCTGCGCGCCATCTCGATGGCTTCCTCATTGGTGATCAGTTCCACCTGGTCGAGCATTGTCAGGTCCAGCGTGTCGGGAATGAATCCGGCGCCGATGCCCTGGATTTTGTGCGGTCCGGGCACCAGCGGCTTGCCGGCCAGGCGCTGGCTGATTACTTGACTGTTTTGCGGCTCGACGCCGACCGACAGGATCTTCTTGCCGCGATCCTTCTTGATGTAACGGGATATGCCGCTGATGGTGCCCCCGGTGCCGATGCCGGAGACCAGCACATCGACCGAGCCATCGGTATCCTCCCATATTTCGGGGCCCGTGGTCCGGAAATGGATCTCCGGGTTGGCGGGGTTTTTGAATTGCTGGAGCAGGAGGAATCGCTTGGGGTCGGCGGCCACCATTTGCTCTGCCCTGGAGATGGCGCCGGCCATGCCCTCGGAACCCGGGGTGAGGACCAGATTGGCGCCCAAAGCCTTGAGCACCTTGCGGCGCTCGATCGACATGGTTTCGGGCATGGTCAGGTGGATGGGATACCCGCGGGCGGCGGCGACGAAGGCCAGCGCGATCCCGGTATTGCCGCTGGTGGGTTCCACCAGTTCCCTGCCGGGGCGGAGCACGCCGCGCTTTTCGGCGTCCCACACCATGGCGGCGCCGATGCGGCACTTCACGCTGTAGGCGGGGTTACGCCCTTCGATCTTTGCCAGGACGATGGCCTTCCCGCCATCGGTGACGCGGTTCAGGCGAACCAGCGGGGTGTGGCCGATGCTGAGCGAATTATCTTCGTAAACTTGCAAGTTCAGATCTCCCAGTTGTGGATGTACTTGTTCTGCTTCTCCTGCCAGCAGCGCAGCAGGTCGGCGAAAGTGGTCTTGTCGATCACGCCGCTGATCGCCTGGTCTACCTGCCCCCACATATCGGAAAACGGGGTGGCGGCGCCGTTGCGGCGGTCCCGGCTGTTGCCCTGCGGCGGGCCCTCGACATAGCGCAGCACCTCGCCGACGGTAAGCGATTCGGCGGACCGGGCGAGCAGATAGCCGCCCTCGGCGCCGCGGCGCGATTCCACGAACCCACCCTGTTTGAGGCTGGCCAGTATCAATTCCAGAAACTTCTGAGGAATCTTCTGGCGCTGCGCGATGTCAGCGATGCGAATCGGTTCGCCGGCTCGCCGGGAGGCCAGGTCGAGCACGGCCTGGAGCGCGTATTCACCTTTGACGGAATTGTGCATCGGGGTTGGATGGCGGAATCACCTGTATCTCACTAGAGATTGTACCCATGGCGAGGGATTGGCGCAATGGGTACGCGCCCATAATCTAAAGCTCCGCCCTCCAGCCGCCGATATGTTCAGCATGTTCGAATGGAAGAACGAATATGCCATGGGTATCGGGAGCCTCGACGCCCAGCACCAGAATCTGTTCGCCATCGGGCGCGAGTTGTATGCGGCCATGAGCGCCGGGCAGGGAAAGAGCGTGCTGGCGCGCATCCTGGACCGGCTGGTCCAGTACACCGCGGTGCACTTCGCCCACGAAGAACGCCTGATGCAGTTGTACCAGTATCCGAACTTCGACACGCACAAGGCGGAGCACGATGCGCTGGTAAAACAGGTACTGGCATTTCAAGCCGAGTTCACCAGCGGCAGGGCCACCATGGCGGTTCAGGTGCTGCAATTCATCAAGGACTGGTTGGAAAAACACATCAAGGGGTCCGATTTCGCTTATGCCCCGTGCCTGAAAACGCAGAAAGTGGCGTAAAAAGGTTGATGGCTGGTGGGACAGACGATCGGTTTNNCGCCTGCCCCACCAAGGGCACCAAATGGAACGGGTCTGGGGTGGGGTTTTTCGAACCTGTCGCATTTTCGCTTCGACCGGCCGGCAATGTGAGCTTCCCGAGACGCGACAGACCACTAAAACCGATGGTCTGTCCTACAGCCCGAATAGAGCGTGGTACCGCTCCGGCAGATGCGTGGGCCGCATGGCGCGGGAAACGAACACATGCCGGGTGTAGCCCGTAGCCAGGCGGCGATCGCTTTCCGCAAGGCGCATTTCGTAGGCGAAAGTCACCCCCCGCGTACTGGCTTTCTCAATCCAAGTCTTGACAATCACTTCGTCGTCGAAACGCGCCGGAAAACGGTAATGGCAGTGCGCTTCGGCCACCGCCAGGAAGATGCCGTCCTCGGTTTCCATGTCGCGGTAGTTGAACCCGCACGCTTTGCAGAGTTCCACCCGGCCCACTTCCATCCAAATCAGGTAGTTCGCATAGTAGACCACGCCCATCTGGTCGGTTTCGGCATAGCGGACGCGCAGGCGGCATTCGGTCACGGGAGTCATCGGAAGAATGATTGTACCCCGGCGCAACCGGATGGCCGTCCGGAACCGTCTGTTAGACTGAGAGTTACCGACCTGCCATGCGCGCGCGTGTACTTTTTTTTGGGATGCTGCGGGATATCGTGGGGATGTCCCGGGAAGATGTCGAATTCCCCGAAGGAGCCGATTTGCGCTCGGTGTTCGCCAGCTACGCGGCGCGCTATCCACGCCTCGGGGACCTGGCTCGCAGCATTGTAGTGGCACGGAATCAGGAGTTTACCGATCCAGCGGCGAAGCTCGCCGAGGGCGACGAAGTAGCTTTTCTGCCTCCCGTGAGCGGCGGGTGCGACGCCGGTGACCGGGAAATCGCCGAAGCCGGACACTACTTCGCCCTCACCCATCGACCCATCGACACTCGCGCCGTGATCGTGCGCCTCCTCACCGGCGCCGAAGGCGCGGTCGTGACGTTCGAGGGCACGGTCCGCAATCACACCAAGGGGCGTCCCACCAGATGCCTGGATTATCAGTGTTACGAATCCATGGCGCTCAAGCTGATGGCCCGGATCGGGCGCGAAATCGCCGCCGCTCATCAGGTGGAGCGGGTCGCCATGGTGCATCGCCTGGGACGCCTGTTGATCGGCGAGACCAGCGTGGCGGTGATCGTCACCGCGCCGCACCGGCGCGCCGCCTTTGAGGCTTGCCTGGAGGGCATCGACCGGCTCAAGAAGGTGGTCCCCATCTGGAAAAAGGAACATTTTATGGACGGCGAGGTCTGGGTGGAAGGAGCGTGGGATGAAAATATTCCCGCGGCGGGCTAGGCTGGTCGAGATCCCCCACGCCAAGCGCTGGCTGGCTGCCGTTCTCTGCGCCGGCGCTCTGTTAGCGCAGCAGCCCACCGTCTTCCGCAGCAACGTCAATCTGGTCCGCATCGTCGCCACCGTCAAGACGCAGACCGGCCAGATTGTGGGCACGCTGGGCAAGGACGAGTTCGAGATCTACGACAACGGCGCCAAACAGCAGGTCGCCGTGTTCGAGCACCAGACCGAGCAACCGCTCTCCGTCGTCCTGATGGTGGATACCTCCGGCTCCACGGCCAAAGAACTCAAGTACGAGGCCGATTCCGCATCGCGCTTTTATCACGCGCTGCTGGGCGAGGGCAACCTTCAGGACGTCGCCGCGCTTTACACCTTCAACTGGGAGATCCGCGAACAGCAGCCGTTCACCCGCGACTTGAAGGCGCTCGATGCGCGTCTCAAATTGATGCACGGCGAGGCGGGCACCGCCATGTACGATGCGGTGTACCTGGGCGCGCAGCGGTTGGAGCCGCGCGAGGGCCGCAAGGTGATCGTGGTGGTCACCGATGGCGGCGATACTGTCAGCAAGCTCAGCGTCCACAAGGCACTCGAAGCGGCGCAACTGGCCGACGCCGCGATCTACGCCATCGTCGTCATGCCCATCACCAACGACGCCGGGCGCAATATCGGCGGCGAGCACGCCCTGGAATTCATGGCCACCGGCACCGGGGGGCGCTGCTTCCTGCCCACGGTGGGCGCGGAACTCGACACGGCGTTCGCCTCCATCATCACCGAGTTGCGCACCCAGTACCTGCTGGGGTTTTATCCGCGGGATGTCCCCTTGAACAAGGACCGCTTTCATAAACTGGAAGTGCGCGTGACGCGCCCGGATTTGCGCGCTTTCGCGCGCAACGGCTATTATGGGGAAGTCGAGGGCGGGCGTTCCGGGTCGCCGGATGCCCACATCACCGTTTCCCCCGGCGGGCAGCAACTGCAACAGAAAAAGAAGCCTTAGGAGAAACTACTACGCCACCTCCAGCTGGAAAGTCCGCGCGCGCGCCGGAACAAACGTTTGAAGAGGCAAGGTACCTCAAGCTGTTGATCGAGAATTCGACGCCGGTCCGGGTGAAATTGGAGGATGGAGAGGAAGTGGCCGGCATCATCGAGTATTACGACCAATCCTTCATCCGCCTGACTCGAAAGGGTAAAGCCAACCTTTTCATTTTCAAACACGACATCAAGTACCTCACGGAGGAGTCCTAGGGCGTGGCGTACCTGGAAACAGCCGTGGAAATTGCGCGCGAGGCGGGCGCGCTATTGGCCCACCATTTCGAGCGCCGCGTCGCCTTCGAGCTGAAAGGCGATTTCGACCTGGTGACGGTGGCCGACCGCGCTAGCGAGAAGCTCATTGTGGAGCGCCTGCGCGCCCACTTCCCCTCGCACGGCATCATGGCCGAAGAGGGCGGCGGCCACGAGAGCCCCTCGGAATACCGCTGGTTTGTGGACCCGCTGGACGGCACCACCAATTTCGCCCACACTTTCCCCATGTTCAACGTCACGCTCGGTCTGGAAAAGGCGGGGG
Source organism: Bryobacterales bacterium (assembly GCA_003136215.1). Lineage (GTDB taxonomy): Bacteria > Acidobacteriota > Terriglobia > Bryobacterales > Bryobacteraceae > Solibacter. The sequence continues at coordinate 15,630 of PLDO01000528.1, read as the reverse complement.
AGATCGTTGCCGGGGTGATTTACGATCCTGTCCGGCAGGAGATGTTCACCGCGGAACGCGGCGCCGGGGCATATCTGAACAACCGGCGGATTCACGTGTCCGGCGCCCAACGGCTGGAAGATAGCCTGTCGTCCACCGGGTTTCCCAGCCGCAAGCGGCACCAGAACGTGAACATCCACTTCTACCACCAGATGGCCATGGCATCGCACGGCGTACGGCGCACGGGTAGCGCCGCCATCGATCTGGCGTATGTCGCCAGCGGCCGTCTCGACGCGTTCTGGGAGTTCGGACTCAAACCCTGGGACATGGCGGCGGGCACGCTGCTGGTCACCGAGGCGGGCGGCGCGGTCAGCGACATGCACGGCGCCCCGCACCACGTTGCCTCGTCGGACACGCTGCTGGCCGACAACGGCACGCTGCACGCCCGGGTGCTCACCCTGTTCGGCGAGGTGTTCCGCGGCCAGTTCCGCGAGCCGATGCCACAGATTTCCTAGCCTGCCGGGCGCCACGCCCCTACTGGCGGACCTGGAAGTCGATGAACTGCGACGCCTGGCGGGGCGCCCCGGCAGGCGCCAACTGGTCCCGAACCGTCACCTGCAACAAGTAGTTGCCAGGCGCCATCAGCGGATCCAGCTTGAGATGTCCGCCAATCTGGCTGTGCGTGCCCTTCGCCGGCTCACCGAAGGTGATCCGGTCCGGTTCCCCGTCCAACACCACGCGCCCGTCGGCGAAAAGGCGCGTCTGGATCTCCAGCTTGGAACGCTTGTCCGGACCGGTGAGCGGGTTGAACACGCTATAAAGATAGGTGCAGAACTGGCCGGGTTTGAAGATGCGCACCCCGGGGGTACCCCGCGGATCCGCCGGTGTACCGGCCACCGCCGGGGAATCGATGTACAAGGTCAAACCAGAAAGCGCCAGAACACCTTGTGGGACGTTGGGCGTCTCGACGTAGCGGGTAGCCGAACCCATGCGATCGCTGGTCACGTCCGCCGCCACGGCACGAATCTGCCAGCCCCCCGGACCGGGCGGCAGCCTGATCGGGAAGGCGGCGCGCAAACCGACATCCCGGCCGGAGCGGTATTCGGCGGGCCGCAGCGTGAGCTGGTAGCCGCGTTCCAGCGGGGCGGTCGTGCGGCCATCGTCGGAGTAGGCCGCGAGCCTCAGTTGCACCGTACATTGATAATTGTCCTGCAAATCGTGGATGCAGGAAAGGTCGCGCGCATCGAAGTTCAGAATCGCTTCCACCACGGGACCATCTTTCGGATAGCTGGAGAAAATCGCGGTCAGGCGGGCGCCGACGTCGCGGGCGGCGAACGGCGAACGCAGAGCTTCGGTCAGCAGCGTGTTGCGGTCCACCGGCACCGGGAACTCAACCCGGGGCCGCTGGCTGATGTAACCGGCGCGCGAGCGCACCACTACCCCCGGGCGCCGGACTCTTAACTCGACGGGAGCGGACGGCGACCAACCTCCCGAGAGACCGACTGAGTTCTCCTCCTCCGGCGGCAGAAAGCCAATCGCATAATAGCCTTGCTCATCCTGCACGACGCGGGCGAAATCCCCACCGAAGAATCCGCCGGTATCGCGGGCCAGCGATTCCAACACGGAGGGCCCGGCGGGAGTTGCGCCGGGAGCCTTCGACAGCGGATCGACCACGTACACCACAGTGGCGGCCGCATGGGCCGTCAGCGCCACCTCCCGCTCCGCGTGGATCCAGGGACCGGCCGCGCCCGGATTCGCCGCCAGTAGCACCACCACCTTGCGGCCGGGAATATCGCGCAGGCCGTCCAGCGCGTACCCCAAAGTGATCCAGGCGGCGCTGCCCGCGCTGGCGGCGCTGGTGCCGCCCCCGAGATAGACTATGCCGTCGATCGCGTCGACCAGCGTCCGCGCATCTTCCGTGAGTTGCTGCAGCACACCGGAACCGCCGCTGGTGCGAAGGATGGCCATACGGTCGCCCGGTGATATCGACTTGGCGAGAAATGTCTTTAGCGCACCGCGCGCCGCACTGATCCCCTCGACCGACAGGCCCAGGTCATCGACTACCACCACCAGATTGCGCCGGATCTCGTCGGGCAGTAGATCCAGCGCCGGCAGCAACGGCGTTGGGGTAACCGCCGCGTGCAGGCGCGTATCGAACCGGGTGAAGTGCGTAATCGTGCGGGTGCGTCCGCCTTGCACAATTTCGAAATCCCCGGCGGTGAGATCCGCCACCGGACGCCCCGAGGCGTCCACCGCTACAGCGTCCACCACCCAGGGACCCGCGGTCGGCGACGACGGCGGCGAACTGCGTTGCCCGAAAGCAATCAGAGCGCAGCTCAACAGGACGGCAAGGCGTCGCTTCATTCCCTCTCAGTGTAATGCGATGCGGCGGATCGATGCTAAGGCAACACGCCCGTGGCGCAGGCACTCGTGCCTGCCGCGTCGAGTCTCTACTCGACGCCTCTCCGCCCAGGGCAGCGGGCGTCGGCATGAGTGCCGACGCTGGGCAGGCGGAAACGCCTGCCCCACCAAGGCAGGCAGACAGCACGACTTGGTGGCGCAGGCGGTTCCGCCTGCGAGGACCTTGCCGCGGCAGAATTCGCAGCTCGAATGGCCAATCTCCAGACAGCCGCCTGAAAGGCGGCTGCAGGCAAGAATGCCCGCCCCACCTTCTAATGACTGGGCTTGTCGCGCGGCGGCTCGTAAGCGTAGAAATCCTTCGTAAAGCGGGGCTCGTAGGCCGATAGCAGTTCGCGGATGCGCGCCGCCGACGGGGATTTCAGGAGCAGTCCCGCGTGGTGATCCTGCACCATGCGCCAGACGATTTCCGCATCGTTGTATGCCGACGTATCGGGATGCTGCTGACGCGCTAGAGAAATCAGCAGGGCCGCGTAATCCCGATTCGGGACCGGCGGCCGGTATCCGCCATCCTCGCCCGCCACTTCCACCTTGGCCCATTCGGCCCACAGGTTCAAGCCCGTCGCGGCTTCCACCAGGTCCACGATGTGCGCCCCACCCACACGCGCCGAAGTCTCCAGAAAATGAATCCGCCCATCGGCTCGCGCCTTGATGAATTCGGTGTGCGACACGCCGCGGACCATGCCCAGCGCCGCCATCGCCCGCTCGTTCTCCGCCACCAGGCGCAGCGCATCGTCGCTCTCCCGCTCCAGAATGCTGGTGGTAAAGATGCCGCCGCCGTGGGAGACCTCCATCGGGGGGCGCCCGTAGCCGGAAGCAATGGCGAACACCACCTGCTTTTCGGAAACGATCGAGTCCACGTGGAAGATATCGCCCGGGACGAACTGCTCCAGCAGGTAGAAGGACTGCATATCGCCCAACAGCTCGAGGGCGGGCCATAATTCTTCCGCCCGGTGAATCTTCTTGATCCCGATGGCGCCCGCCATGGAGCGGGGCTTCAACACCCACGGCGCGGGCGTCCTTTCCATGAATCGCGCCAGAGCTCCGTGATTCAGCACGTGCACGAAATCCGGGACGTTCAGGCCATTCTCGCGGGCCTTCATGCGCATGGCGAGCTTGTCGCGGAAATGGCGGACGGTGGTTTCGCCCATCCCCGGCAGGCGCAGGTGCTCACGCAGGGCGGCGGCCATTTCCACGTCGAAATCGTCCAGCGCCACGATGCGGTCGATGGCGCGGGTGCGGGCCAGATAGCTCACCGCCTTGATGGTGTCGGCGCGGTTCCACGCGTGGTCCTCGTCGGGCATATAAAAGATCTCGTCGATGCTCTCCAAGGGCCAGTCGGCCTTGCCCTGGAGACTCAGCGAGGTCAGCAGCAGGACGCCGCAGCCCTGCCGTTTTGCCTCGCGCAGGAATTCGTGGCCTTTCTCGTAGCTGGCCAGACACAAAATGTTCACCTTGTCTCTCCCGAATCGGACTCCCGCGCCTGGCGCGGGAACAGGTATTGCAATACGTCGCCGAAGCGGGCGCCCCAGGCGCGCTCATGGTGAGGGGCGCCCGGCACCTCGCTGCACCGCATGTCCACACCTTCGCGCCAACCCTTTTCCATCAGGGCATCGCGCAGCAGTTTCAAATCGGCGATTGACTGGTGCGGCGCATCGCCTTCCTCCGTGCCCGTATCCAGCCAGATCCGCGCCCGCGCCTCGAATTTGTAGGCCCGCACCATTTCCAGAATAGATCGATTGTCCCACCATACCGATGGCGAGAGAATGGCCAGCCGGCCGAAGACGCGCGGATACAGCAGGCCCGTCTCCAGGGAGACGAGGCCGCCCAGGGAAGAGCCGCCCACCCCGTTGTGCGCGGCCGAACGCCGCGTGCGGTACTCGCGGTCGATGAAGGGCTTCAGCTCGTGCGCCATCATCTTGGCGTAGCGGTCGCCCTTGCCGCCCTTGCGGCGCCGCGGGTCCCTGGTGGGCGTGTATTCGGAGATGCGGCGGACACCCGTGTTGTAGATGCCCACCACGATCAACGGCTCGATGGCACCGCACAGAATCAGTTCGTCCGCCGTGACATCGGCGCGCCAATCCTGGCCGCCGAAGGCCGTATGGGGGTCGAAAAGATTCTGCCCATCCTGCAAATAAAGCACCGGGCAGGGGGCATCGCCCGAGTCGTATCCGGGGGGAAGATAGACGATGATATCGCGCGGCGTGGAGAGATACCGCGATGCGAAACGGGGATGCAGCCGGATGCGCCGCTGGTCTTTGGCTCGATTGTCGGACAACGCACCAGTGTAAGTCATAGCCCCCGGACTTGCCCATACCGGTCTCCAACCGCTAGGATGGCGAGGGGATGCAAAGACAATACATCAAGTGGCACAGCCCGTCGCTTCACCGCGAAATGGAGCTTTTGGCCTTTGGCGACCGCGGGTTTCCCGTGCTCGTGTTTCCGACTTCCGGCGGCCATTTCTGGGAGTACGAAGACCGCAACATGGTGAACGCGCTGCGCCCGAAAATCGACCGCGGCGAGTTGCAGGTAATCTGTGTGGACTCGGTGGATCAGGAGTCCTGGTACAACCGCTCGATCCACCCGGCGGACCGCCTGCACCGGCAGAACGCCTTCGATGCCTACCTGGTGAACGAGGTGGCGCCCTTCGTCCGGGACCGCACCAGTTGGCCGCAGATGGGCACGACGGGGTGCAGTTTCGGCGGCTACCATGCCATCAACTTCGCGCTACGCCATCCCGACCTGGTCACCTACGCCGTCAGCATGTCCGGCGCGTTCAACATCCCGCAGCAATTCCTGGACGGCTACTACAATACCGACGCCTACCTGAACAGTCCGATGGATTACCTGCCTTCGCTCGACGACCCCTGGTTCCTGGAACGCTTCCGGCGCAACTACTACGTACTGGTCATCGGCAATCAGGACCCGCTGTTCGATCAGAACGTGAAACTGGCGCACGTTCTGGGCAGCCGCGGAATTCCGCACCTCATGGACGTCTGGGAAGGCTTTGGCCACGATTGGCCCTGGTGGTACAAAATGGCAGAGAAGTTTTTCCTTTAGGAGACGGCATGGCAAAGATCGCAGTGCTCTACGGAATGGAAGAGTCGTTTCCGCCGGCGTTGGTGGACCACATCAATGCGCGCGCCATCGGCGGCGTCACCGCCGAACATCTGAAGGTGGGCGGCGTGGAGATGGCGGCGCCGTGCGGCTACAGCGTGATCGTGGACCGCATCTCGCACGATATTCCGTTCTACCGCTCCTTCGTCAAGAACGCCGTGCTCACCGGCACGCAGGTGATCAACAACCCGTTCTGGTGGAGCGCCGACGATAAGTTTTTCAACTACGCGCTGGCCGCGAAGTTGGGGGTCGCGGTGCCGCCGACGGTGCTGTTGCCGCACAAGAAGCACCCCGCCGGCACCACCGACCGGAGCATGCGCAACCTGCAGTACCCGCTGGATTGGAGCGGCATCTTCCGCTACGTCGGATTTCCGGCATTCCTCAAACCGCACGACGGCGGCGGCTGGAAGAACGTGTACAAGGTGGACACGCCCGAGGAACTGTTCGCCGCCTACGACGAGAGCGAGCAGCTCTGCATGACGCTGCAGGGCGCGGTCAAGTTCCAGGAGTACTTCCGCTGCTACGTGGTCAACCGGGAGAAGGTTCACGTGATGCGCTACGACCCCGGCCAGCCGCACCATCTGCGCTACGTGCCGGGCAATCCCCCGCCCTCGGTGGAACTGGGCGAGCGCATGGTGACTGACGCGCTCAAGCTCTGCCGCGCGCTGGGGTATGACCTGAATACGGTGGAGTTCGCCGTGGAGGACGGCGTTCCGTACGCCATCGATTTCATGAATCCGGCGCCCGATGCGGGCCGGGAATCGGTGGGAGCGGAGAATTTCCAATGGATCGTGGAGGCGGTGGCGAATATGGCGATTGCGCGCGCGCTAGCGCCGCCCCCGCCGCTGGAATACCGCTGGGCGCAGTTTCTGGGGGCGTGAATGATGCAAATGAGCGAATGTGGCATAAGGCTCCGCCTTGTGCATCCGAGCGCAGCTCGGAGGTGGCCGGGCAAAACGTGTCCGAGCTTTGCTCGGATGCACAAGGCGGAGCCTTATGCCACCAGGAGGCAACTATGAGCGGAGTATCCAAGAGAAAACCGACGCTGACCATCGGAATCGAAGAGGAATACCAGACGGTGGATCCGGTGACCCGCGATCTTCGTTCGCACATCCAAGCGGAGATCGTAAAGAAGGGCAAGCTGATTCTGCACGAGCACGTCAAGCCCGAAATGCACCAGTCGGTGGTGGAGATCGGCACCGGGATCTGCAAAAACATCAAGCAGGCCAGGGACGAAGTCCGCATGATCCGCCAGAAGATGATCACCCTGGCGCGGCAGAACGGGCTGCGGCTTTCGGCCGGCGGCACACACCCCTTCGCGTTGTGGAGAGATCAGGAGATCTATCCGGACGACCGCTACAAGGTGATTGTGGAAGACCTCAAGATGGTGGCGCGCGCCAACCTGATTTTCGGACTCCACGTGCACATCGGCGTGGAAGATCGCGAGACCGCGATTCAACTGATGAATGGCGCGCGCTATTTCCTGCCGCATCTGCTGGCGCTCTCCGCCAACTCCCCATTCTGGTTGGGTATGGAGACCGGATTGCGCTCCTACCGCTGCAAGGTATTCGACAAGTTCCCGCGCACCAACATCCCGGACCTGTACTCCAGTTGGAGCGAATTCGACAACTACGTGAAGCTGCTGATTCACACCAACTGCATCGACGACGCCAAGAAAATCTGGTGGGACATCCGCCCGCACCCTTACTTCCCCACGCTGGAATTCCGCGTCTGCGACATGCCCATGCGGCTGGAAGAGAGCATCGCGCTGGCGGCGCTGTGCCAGGCCATCATCGCCAAGCTCTACCACCTCCACGAGCGGAACCAGAGCTTCCGCCACTACAGCCGCGCCCTCATCATGGAGAACAAATGGCGAGCCGCGCGCTACGGGCTGGACGGAAAAATGATCGACTTCGGCAAGCAGACCGAAGTGCCGGCCCGCCAATTGATAGAAGAGATCCTGGATTTCGTCGGCGACGTGGCGGACGAACTGGGCAGCCGCGAGGAGATATCCTACATCCGCACGATCCTACAGAACGGCAACGGCGCGGACCGCCAGCTGCGCGTCTATCACGAGACGGGCGATTTCAAGAAGGTAGTGGATTACATGATTGAAGAAACCGAATTCGGACTCTTCGCGCCGGATGTGGCGGCCGCGGGAGAGAAGCCGTGACCCAAGTGAAGACCTTGCTGCGGGAGACGCCTTTCGACCCGGCCTTCCTGCCGGGAGCGCGCAACGCCATCGAGAACTGCCTTCGCATACAGCCCAACGAGAAGGTGACCCTGATCACCGACCGCGCCTGCCTGGAGATTGGCGCGGCCCTCGCGGCGGAACTCGACCGGCTCCGTCTGAACTATCACGCCTTCGTTCTGGAAGACCTGTCGCCACGCCCCCTGGAGAACATGCCCGGCGAAGTCCTCGCCGATATGGAAACCAGCGACGTCAGCATCTTCGCGGTCAGGGCACAGGCCAATGAATTGCGCACCCGCATGCAGATGACCGACATCGTCAACCGCCGCCGCATGCGCCACGCCCACATGGTGAATATCGACCGGCGCATCATGCTGGAAGGCATGCTCGCCAATTTCGACGAGGTGGACCGCATCAGCACCCAGGTCTGGCAAATGGCCAGCACGGCGCGCGAAATCCGCGCCACCAACCCGGCGGGCACGGAACTCACCGGCCGGTTTTCGCCGCGCCTGAAGTGGATCAAAACCAGCGGCATCATCAGCGCCAACAAGTGGGGCAATCTGCCCGGCGGGGAAACCTTCACCACTCCGGAACGCGTGGACGGCCGCTTCGTCATCGATGGCGTGGTGGGCGATTATTTGTGCGAAAAGTACGGCGACCTGGGTGGAAATCCGCTGACCATCGAGGTAGTGGACAGCCGTTTGAGGGAAGCCCACTGCGCCAACAAGGAGCTGGAAGCCGAGTTCTGGCGCTACTGCCACACCGACGAGAACAGCGACCGGGTGGGCGAGTTCGCCATCGGCACCAACATCGCCGTTCACGACGTGATCGGCAACATTCTCCAGGACGAAAAAATCCCCGGCATTCACATCGCCTTCGGCAATCCTTACGGCGCCCACACCGGGGCGGACTGGTACTCGGCGACCCACATCGACGTCGTGGGCCGCAATTTCGACATCTGGATCGACGGCCGGCAAATCATGCGCGGCGGAGCATTCCTGCTTGATTCCCTCCCATCGCCGGCACTTTAACCAGGAATACTCGGATGCGAAGTACGCGCGCTTCCTGGCGCTGCTGCGGGAGCGCTGCGGCGAGCCCGTGCCCTTTCGCCACAGCGAAACGCCGTGCTTCCTGCCCGGCAGCCTGGTCGATACCATGGCGCGCTACGGGCGCGAGATGGTGGAGCAACTGCTCGCCAACCCCCGGTATGAGCGCGAGTCGCGCGCGGCGATCCCAGCCGCCTACAATGTTCCGGGCGAAGACGCCGTGCCCTTGTTCATCCAAGCCGATTTCGGACTCGACCAGGAACTGCGCCCCCAGTTGGTGGAGATTCAGGGCTTCCCCACCTTGTACGCGTACCAGCCGCTGCTGGCGGAATCGCACCGCGCGGCGTACGGCATCGACGGGAGCTTGCACGCGCTGCCCGGCGGCATGGAAGCGCCCGAATACCACGCGCTGCTCGGTGAGGCGGTGGTGGGGCGCCATGACCCGGAAAACGTGGTGCTGCTGGAAATCGATCCCGCGCGCCAGAAGACGCGGCACGATTTCCTGCTGACCGAACAGGATTATGGCGTGCGCACCGTGGACATCGCCAGCGTGGTGAAGCAGGGCAATCGCCTCTTTTACCATCGCGACGGGAAACTCACGCCCATCCGGCGCATCTACAATCGCGTCATCGTGGACGAACTGGTGCGCCGGCAGATTCCGCTGGCCTTCGATTTTCGCGACGACCTGGACGTGGAATGGGCCGGCCACCCCAACTGGTTTTTCCGCCTGAGCAAGTTTTCCCTGCCCTACCTGGACCATCCGGCGGTGCCGCGCACGCGCTTCCTCGATGGCGCGCAGGATATCGGGCGTCCCGAAGACTACGTGCTGAAGCCCCTCTACTCGTTCGCCGGCACGGGAGTGATCGTGGGTCCCACCGCGGCGCAACTGGCGGCGGTGCCGGCCGAACAACGCAGCCAGTATATTTTGCAGCAGCGCGTGGACTTCCGCCCGGTGGTGGACACGCCGTTCGGCCCCACCAAGCTGGAGGTCCGCATCATGTACATCTGGCTGGACCGTCTACGCGCGGTCAACACCATCATCCGCATGGGCCGCGGCGCGCAGATGGGGGTGGATCACAACAAGGGCTTCTCGTGGGTCGGCGCCTCGGCGGGTTTTATCGACCGCTCGCTGTAGGGTGGCATAAGGCTCCGCCTTGTGCATCCGAGCAAAGCTCGGAGGTTCTACTTGGAGAGTTCCGCCAGCGCCGCCAGATTGTAGGCGATGTTGGAATCCACCAGCTCCTTCATCTGCGCCACCGTCAGCGTGCCCATGAGGTACACCACGCTCAGTTCCTTGGCCTCGGCGGCCAGAATCAGGCAACTGCTCACCTTGCTCCCCTGGCTCTGCACGAATACTTCGGTGGTCTCGTTCTTCTCCTTGACGTTCAGAATCCGCGACCAGCCGGCGCCCTCGCTCACCTGTTTGCGCAGCGGCTCCAGGTCTTTGTCCGTATAGGTCCCCGCCTTGTCGAACTCATAGTTGCGCACGTGGATTTCCTGCACGCCGCTCAAGAGGTCGCTGACCGGCGATTTGCCATCCTTGTCCTTCTTCGCCACTCCCTGAGGCAAGACCAGTTTCAAAATGGCGCCATCCAGATCCAACTCGGTTTTATCGGATGCCCTGGCGGCGAGTGCATCGAACTTCAACTCCAGTTTCTGGGCGCTCCCGAGCGACGCAAACATCATTCCGGCGAACACGGCAATACCGAAGAATTTCATGGCGTTCCTTCCTACCTCTCAATACGCAGGGGGCGCGCCGGTAGACGCATTTTTCTGCGATCCCAAGAGGGCGAGCGCGGCGAAGGACGTCGCGGCATCGGTCATGAACCTGGACGGGATGGAGCCGGGTTCGTACTCTTCGTTCATGGAGACGGCCTGCCAGCAGCCGCATTCCGGGTCCTGGTGGGCGCGCAGCCAGGCCAGGGCGCGGGCCAGTTTCGGGTTCGCCGCGTCGCCGGCGGACTGCTGCATCACGTAGGCGGCGAAGGCGGTGGCGTAGGCGTTTCCCCCCTCGGCGCGCGGCGCATGGGCGTGCGCCGGGAAGGGGCCCAGCGCCTCCATGGTCCAACTGCCATCGGGCTGCTGCTTCTTCCAGACCTCGTCGGCGAGGGCGTTCCGCGCCGCCGCAGGCAGCACCTCCGGGAATCCGCCGGACGCCCACAGCAGCATCAGGCGATTGTGCAACGGTTGCGCCGCCTGCTCGCGGTGCAGATAGGCCAACAGTTCGCCCGCTTCCGGCCGTCCGTGGTCTTTCGCCGGTATTGCCATGGCGGCCAGCGCGGCGCCAAAGAAGCGCGAGTCCGGCATCTCCCAGGGATCCTGGTTCAAGTTGAACCAGTTCCACGAGCCCCTCGCCGCGCCCTCGTGCACCTGCAACGCCCACATGCGGTCGTAGGCGTCGGCAGTCGCCAGGAAGCGGGCGGCCAGAATCGATTCCACGCCCAGCCCCGGCGAATTCGCCGGCTCTCTCAGTTCCAGGCGCGTGCGCAGCGAGGCCAGCAGACCGGTCTCGTACACCGTGGGAGTGCCTTCGCCGAGCGCCTGACGCAACGCGGGACGCGCCAACAGATAGGTCAACCCGGTATGGCAGGAGACGCAAGGCTTGGCCGCGGCGTTCGCCCGCGGCCAGACGAACCACTCCTTCTGCCGGGAATCCAGATATTGCGCCGCCAACCGCGGATTCCAATCCGCGCCCCAAGCGGACAAAAGCGATACAGCCAGACAGACAACCGTACGTAACAGCATATGGACATCAGTTTACACTGGTGGGAGTGAAGCAAGAAGCATCCTATTTCGAAGGCAAAGAGCCGGTACTGATCTACATCGGCAAGAAGCTCAAGGACTCCCTGCGGCTGGAGGAGATCTTCACCGCGGCGAATGTGGATTACGGCGTGGAGGCCGATGAATATCGCGGCGGCGTGATTTTCCGCTCGGTGCGCGCCGGCGCCTTCTTTTACGTGCTGCCCGAAGCGGCGGACGCCGCAAGCGAAGTCATGCGGCAAAACGGATACAAGCCCTACACCGGCGCGCCGCCCGACGCCGGGTAGCCTCCGGCGCTCTGCCGGATCATGGGCAGAAAGGCACGGCGCAACCGCCGATGTTCTTGTACACTGGTAGGTCGATTGATGCCGCCCCCACTTGAATCAGGCCGCGCCCTACAGCACGCGCGCCGGCAGACGGACACCCTGTTCCGCGTGGTCCGGCCCGGCTCGCTCTATTCGCGCCCCATCGGGGAACGCCATCGCATCGTCTTTTACCTGGGGCACATGGATGCCTTCGACTGGAACCTGATGGCGCGCTACTCGCTGGACGTCCCGGCGTTCCACCCGGAGTTCGACCGCCTGTTCGCCTTCGGCATCGACCCCCCACCTGGCGAGCTGCCCAGCGACCAGCCCACCGATTGGCCGGCCCTGGCCGACGTGGCGCACTACCAGCAGCGCACCCGCGAAACCATCGACCAGTTGCTGGACGACGTTCCGGAGCAACTCCTGCGCGTGGCCATCGAGCACCGCCTGATGCACGCCGAGACTCTCGCCTACATGCTGCACCAGTTGGAATATGGCAAGAAGGTGGCGCCCCACCAGGGGCGGCCGGGGTGGCGGGCCGCCGATCGCGGAGTCGGCCGCACGGAGTTTCTCCCCATCCCGGCTGGGCCGGCCAACCTCGGGCTGGCCCCCGGCGGCGCCTTCGGCTGGGACAACGAATTCCAGGCGCACACGGTGGAAGTCCCCGCTTTTTCCGTCGCGCAGCACAAGGTCACCAACGGCGAGTACCTGGAGTTCGTCAGGCAGGGCGCCGATCCGCCGTTCTTCTGGGCCGACCGCGGCGCCGGCTGGCTGTTCCGCGGAATGTTCTCCGAGTATCCACTGCCGCTCGACACACCGGTCTACGTGACGCACGAACAGGCCGCCGCGTATGCCCGCTGGCGCGGCCTGCGCCTGCCCAGCGAAGCCGAGTACCACCGCGCGGCCTGTCAGGCGCCGCGCTCCAGCAATCTGAATTTCCGCTACTGGGACCCCATCTCCGTAACCGCCGACGACGATGGCACCCCCCGGCCCATGCAACTGGCGGGCAATGGCTGGGAGTGGACATCCACGGTCTTTGCTCCCTTCCCCGGTTTCACACCCTTCCCGTTCTATCCGAACTACTCCGAGCCGTTCTTCGATGGCGCGCACTACGTGCTGAAGGGCGCCTCGCCGCGCACCGCGGAGTGCTTTTTGCGGCCCAGCTTTCGCAACTGGTTCCGCCCGTCGTATGCTTACGTCTACGCCACGTTCCGCATGGTGGAATCCTGATGCACGCGCCGGCGCCGGACAACCAATTCGCGCTCGACGTTCGGGCCGGCCTGACCCAGCCCGAGCAGAAGACACTGCCTTGCCGCTATCTCTACGACGATATCGGTTCGACGCTCTTTGAAGCCATCACCTTCCTGCCCGAATACGGCCTCACGCGCGCCGACACGCGTATTATCGAGGCCCACGCGGACCACCTGCTCGATTGCCTGCCTCCCGGCCTGTTGATCGCCGAACTCGGCAGCGGCTCCGGCGCCAAGACCCGCACCATCCTGCAAGCCGTGGGCCAACGCCAGAAGGCGATTTACTACCCGATCGACACCTCCGCCGCCGCGCTGGCGCGCTGCGCCAAGGAACTGAGTCCGCTAGGCACCGTCGTGCCGCTGGAGATGGACTATCTCGATGGCCTGCGCGCCGTCGCCGCCGCGCGTGCGCCGGGCCAGCGCCTGCTGGTGCTCTTCCTGGGCAGCACGATCGGCAATTTCGAACCCGGGGCCGCCATCGATTTTGTGGCTTCCATCCGCCAGGAGCTCGCTCCCCGCGACGCTCTCCTGCTCGGCACCGACCTGGTGAAGCCTACGGCGCAGTTGCTGGATGCCTACGACGACCCCACCGGCGTTACCGCCGCCTTCAACCTGAACCTTCTGGGCCGCATCAATCGCGAACTCCAGGGCGATTTCGATCTCCGCCAGTTCGCCCACGTCATCCGCTACCACGAAGAGGCGCAGCGCATCGAAATGCACCTGCGTTCGCGCGTCTACCAGATTGTCAGCATTCGCAGGGCGGACCTGATCGTGGATTTCGGCGCGGGGGAGACCATCTGCACCGAAGCCTGCCACAAGTTCTACCTGGAGCAGGTGGAAACCATGGCGGGCGCCGCCGGGTTCCGGCTGGAACAGCAGTGGGTGGACGAGGAGTGGGGCTTTGCGGAAAACCTGCTGATCTGCCCGTAGGACAGGCCTCCTGGCCTGTCCCTTCCAAGCTTGGCTCGGATTGTCCGAGCTTCGCTCGGATGGACAAGGCAGAGCCTTATCCNNCGCGTTTGAAGAGCTCGTCGAACTTTTTCTCCAATACCTTGCCGTGCGTTTTCTCGGCCTCAAACTGCTTCTGGAAGAGTTGCTCGCGCCGGTCGCCCGCGCCCTTGAGCTTGGCCACTTCGGCTGCCAGGTCTTCGATCGGGGGGGGCTTCACCGGAACCGTGTGAGCGATGATCGCGCGCGTTTCCGGATCGATCTTCAGAATCGCATCGCAGCACGGACATGCCACGTCGAACATACCTTGGGCCATTCATCTATCGTAATCGAGATTGGGTTGGCCCGCGCCCTTGAAAAGCGCAGGCCCTGGAAGAGACGATTGTGAGGTTGTCGGGGAAAGCTAGAGGGCTGTTAGGCGAGGTGACTCGTAGGCGAGATATTGGGACCGGGGGTCAATCGTCTCTCCGAAGGCCTGTTTGAATTTAGTCACGCTCGTCTTAAAGCAATTACCGTGCCAAACAAACATCTCGTTGTAAGATTTCGACTTAGCTAAGACACAGGTGCACCTTTGCGTAAAATGGTGTACGCAAAAATGTCGTCCCTGTGTCAACTTTGTGCCGCCGTGAACCGGCGGATGGCCTAGCGCTGTTGCCGCGGCGCGGCGGCAGGGGGTGTATCCGGAATCGGGCTCGGCGGGCGCGTCACTACGCCTTTCGACGCTTCGTCCACCGACACGTTGTTGTTGTACAGAATCTGCCCGGTAGCCCGATCGAGTTCCACCTTAGNNTCCGCGGCCACCAGGTTCGACTGCGCCGTCACCAGGTCGCGCTCCGCCAGAATCACGTTGTAGATGGTGGAGGCGCCCAGCGCCAGCTTCTTCTGTTCCGCGTCCAAGGTCTGCAACTGTAGAACTTGCGCCTTCAGCGCGGCCTGATACTGCGCGCGCGCCTGCGAAACCCCGATCATTCCGTTCTGCACGTCCACCCGAACCTGATTCTCCAGGCGTTGCAGCGAGAGTTGCTGCTGCCGGTAAGTGAGCTCGTCGGAGATCACCTGCGCCTGTGCGGCGCGGTTGCGGATCGGAACGTTGAGGTTGACGCCTATCGAGTAATTGGGGAAGTTGCGATAGAACAGTTGCTCCAGCACCCTGCCGTAACCGCCGATGAAGAACGGGGTGTTGGAGTGCGTTGTCCCGGGCAGCGGGGGCAGCGGGTTAATCACACCGGCCAGACCGTTGTTGGCAAGGTTGGCTACCACATCCAGGCTGGGCAGCAGGGCGTTCTTCGATCCCCTGATGGTCAGTTCCTGATTGGTTAGCTGGATGCGGCTCTGCGCCAGTTCGGGGCGCGAAGAGATGGCCAGCGCGNNGCCAGCGCGGTCATGTCCTGGATGGGTGTCACCGGCTCCACGGCCGGAATCTGAATGCGGTCCGTGGTGATGATGTGCGCCGAGGCGATTCTCGGATCGGATACGCCGGTCCGGCTCAGCGCAGTCTTCAGGATGGTTTCCTGCTGCAGCGTGCGCGTCTCGGCCACCAGCAGCGTCTGCTCCCGGGAAGCGATTTCGGCCTCGGCGCGGACCACCTCGATCTGCGCCAGCGTGCCCACTTCCAC
>PLDO01000125.1 GCA_003136215.1 Bryobacterales bacterium | reverse complement strand
ACCAAGTCGTGCCGTCTGCCAGCAGTGGTGGGGCATGCTTCAGCTTGCCTGGCGAGCGAAGCTCGCCCAAGCGGGCTTTCAGCCGGCGACTGGCTGGAAGTGAAGATTCGCGCTCAGCCGAAGGCGCCGCCTAAAAGGCGGCAGCAGCCATGATTGGCTGCCCCACTACACCGTGTTTCGGAACGGGCGCGTGAAGGGGTAGGTCCGGCTGCAATTCTGGCATCGGCAACTCAACCGGCCGGTGCGCTGAGCGCTCGCCGCACCCTGGCCCGTGCCGCAGTACAGACAGACATTCACGTAGCCCGGCTGTTCCACCACCGGCTGGCCGGAGGACTTTTCGAAGAAAAACGCCCACCCGTAGACGGCGAGATCCGTGCGCAACCAGCGGTCCAGCAGGCGCGCGCCCACATAGAGCGTCCGCTGGACGAAGCCGACCGAGCGCAAGGGAAACCACCCGATCATCATCAGGCGGCGCGGCAGTTTCGGGGTCGGGTTCTCCAGGAGTTCCATCAGCTTGCGCAGGTACACAAAGGACGAATAGAGCTTGTGCCATCCCGCGAGGCGAACGTTGAGGCGTTGTTCGACGAGAGAGACTACCTCATCCCGATGGAACCGGTTGACGTGGCCGCCGCCTTTGAAAACGAGACGATAGATGGCATCGCACAGACCGTAGCCATTGGGCACGGAGATATAACACCGGGCGCCGGGCTTCAGCACGCGCGCCATCTCGGCCAGGGTCTCGTCCAGAGGCGCCAGGTGCTCCAAGGAGTGATGGGAAATCAGCAAATCGATGCTGCCATCGCGGACGGGAAGTTGATGGCCCCGGCCAACGACACGGCTGTAGCGGACGGCGTTAGTGTACGCTGCCGGGTCGTCGTCCAGGGCCAGCCAGGCGCAAGAGTATTCGGCGCCCGGGAAACTTCCCTGCCCCGAGCCGACATCCAGCACCCACTGATCGGATTTCAGTTGCGCGATCCAATCGTAGATGTCGGCAGGCATGGGCCACGAGGAGCTAGAAGTTGACGATGGACGCGAACGACACCGGGTCGAGGGCCGCGCCGCCCACCAGAACGCCGTCGATCTCGGGCTGCGCCATCAGAATTTTGGCGTTGTCCGGTTTGACGCTGCCGCCATAGAGGATGCGGACCGAATCGGCGGCATCCTTGCCGAATTTGCCGCGCACTTGCGCGCGGATGGCGCGGTGGGTATCGGCCGCGATCTCCGGGGTCGCGGTCTTGCCGGTGCCGATGGCCCAAACGGGTTCGTAGGCAATCACGATCTTGGCGAACTGCTGTTCGGTGAGGCCGGCGATGCCCTTCTGGAACTGGGCGGCCAGCACGGCTTCGGTGTGGCCGCTCTCGCGATCAGCCAACAGTTCGCCCACGCAAACGATCGGGGTGAGGCCGAATTCGAGCGCCGCCTGGGTGCGTTTGAGGACGGTCTCATCGGTCTCGTTGAAATACTGGCGGCGTTCGCTGTGGCCGATGATGGTGTGGCTGGCGCCCACGGCGACGATCATGGGGCCGGAGATTTCGCCGGTGAAGGCGCCTTCTTTAGCCCACCCGATATTCTGCGCGCCCACACGGATGCGGGAGCCCTTGACGGCATCGACGGCCGCGGCGAGATTCGTGAAAGGAGGACAGATCACAATCTCACAGTGCGAGGACTTCTCGACCAGCGGCCGGAATTTCTCGAAGAATGCAGTGGTTTCCGCGGGCGTCTTGTACATCTTCCAATTGCCCGACATAACAGGTGTTCTCATAAGATTTGCTCTAAGAAGCTTTGGCCTCGCGCCAGGTGCGCGCCGAAATTTTCGGCGACCGTCTGGCCGATATCGCTGAGCGTGCCGCGCACGCCGAGATTGACGCCGGCGTGGACTTTGGGACCGAAAGCGAGCAGCGGCACGTACTCGCGGCTGTGATCGGTGGACGGCGTGGTGGGGTCGCAGCCATGGTCGGCCGTGAGGATGGCCAGATCGCCAATGGCGAAGCGGCTTTCCAGTTCGGGGAGCCACGCATCGAACTGTTCGAGCGCGGCGGCGTAGCCTTCCACGTCGTTGCGGTGGCCGTAGTTCTGGTCGAAATCGACCAGGTTGACGAAAATCAGGCCGCGCCCGGTTTCCCGCATGGCTTCCAGGGTCTGTGCCATGCCCTCGCTGTTGTTCCGTGTCTTGCTGGAATCTGAAACGCCGCGCCCCAGGAAAATGTCGAAGATCTTGCCGACGCCATGCACCGGCACGCCGCGCTCGTGGAGTTGATCGAGCAGCATCTCCTTGGGCGGCGGGACGGCGTAATCGTGGCGGTTGGAGGTGCGCGTGAAACTGCCGGGTGCGCCGATGAAGGGGCGCGCGATCACGCGGCCCACCTCGTTTGGCCCGTGGAGAATCTCGCGCGCGGTCTCGCACATTTTGTAAAGTTCCCAGAGCGGGATGACTTCCTCGTGGGCGGCGATCTGGAAGACGCTGTCGGCGGAGGTGTACACGATGGGAGAGCCGGTGCGCATGTGTTCGGCGCCGAGTTCCTTGATGATCTCGGTGCCGCTGGCGGCCTTATTGCCGAGGGAACGGCGCCCGGTGCGGCGTTCGAACTCGCTCATCACGCCGGGCGGGAAGCCATTGGGGTAGAGAGGGAATGGCCTGGCGAGGTGGATGCCGGCCATTTCCCAGTGGCCGGTGGTNNGATGCCGGTGAGCGGCATGATGTTGCCCAGGCCGAGTCGCGCCAGGTTCGGCAGCTTGATGCCGCGAACGCGGGCGATGTTGCCCAGCGTGTCGCTGCCCGCGTCGCCATAGTCCGCGGCATCGGGCATTTCGCCGATGCCAACGCTGTCGAGAACGATCCAGATCACGCGGGAAAACGCCACAATTCGACTGTAACATCTGTGCGGGGGATGGCGTGGAGATGCCCCTCAAGCTCAAGCCGCTAATTCTGTGACAACCTCCGCACGGGCGCTCCACGGCACCGGATAAATCTGATAGTTACGAAGTGCGTCCATGACGCCGCCCGAAATGGTCTGCTCGACATCGTTCAGAACGGCGTAGGCCTTGGACCCTGGAGAACGCACTTTCTGGGTGTCGGCCCATGCATAGATGAACGATTGGGCCGTTTCCCGGGTCGGTCGCGTGATTGCCTGCAGGATACGCTCCGGCTGTTTCCGGGACTTCGGAATCACGAAGTCAAACAGCTGGTCATACCCGCTGATACCGGTGAACTTCGCCTTGGGCGTGTAGCGGATTTCGTTGGCGTCCAGCCAATCGACCACGTCTTCGAAAAACAGGCTCTCCACTACAGGCTTAGCGAGGTAGAAAAGATCATTCACCGCAAGCATGGCCTGAATCAGGCTGTGCTTGCGTAGCGGAAAATTGTCCGCGGTCGCAGGCACTTCCAGGGCTTCGTTGTGCAGCTTCACGCCGAAACCGTTCAGCGTCATTTTCAAGAGATCCTGCCGCTTCTCCGTGTGGAGATTACAGCCGGACGCTTCAAGATCGTGAACGGTGTAGCTGTCATCGGTCAGAATGTAGCCGCCACCTTCCGCGCGGGCGTAGATTTGCAGCGCGTCGTTGTGCCGGTCAAGATATGGCGTCGTGATTTCCACCCAGGAACCGTTCAATTCACGCAGCGTTGTTTTGTCTTTCAGCCAGGCGCGATAGTCGTTCAGAAGCTTCTCGATCTCCAACACCATACTCATGAGAACAGCCCCTTCTGAATGTGCGGCGGTTCGGTGATGTTGCAATGCTGCATGAACTCCTCGAACGTTACGAAAATATCGGACGGATTCGTGTACTTGTCAACGGGCGCCGGGATGGCCCACTTGTCGGCGTGGCCTTCGCGGTAGAGGTGGAGGTGCGGGCATGAGATTTCTTCACCGTCCGGATTGCGGTGCGGTGGGCCGTCCAGGTCCAGTCGCATCAGTATGATAGCGGCTCTTGCCCGGTTCTGATATGTCGCTTTCGTGAGCCGAATTTGAGCACGGGTCACATCGAGCACGAAGCTTTCCCGCTTATCCACCGAGGTTAGCGGAATCGCAATACTGTCGCCTGGAGAAGGAAACAACCATTCCTGCTCATCGACCGCGCGCTTTTCCATTTCCATCAGCGCATCAGCTTCTTCTTGGGTGAGGTTGATATCAGCCATGCGCTTCGCCTTTCACGTCCGTGTCCCCGATTTCAAATAAAAATCGCGGCTTCTGTTTAAGAATGCCCGAACTCCCCTTCCCACGCAAGCGGGTTTGCCTGAAAGATGCGTTGAAAACCCTGCACGTCATGAAGCGAAGGAGATAACTGCACTGGTCATGTTTCCTAAGGTCCCTCTCCTGAAAACTGCGGTTTGAAAATGGTCGTTGACTCGCCATCGATACAGGCATAGTATTGTCAGGATTCCGTTTTGTGAGGCCATTCACATGTTGCGACCGCTGCCGATACTCACCGTTCTCACCTTGAACGCATGGACGCTGCTCGCCCAGCCGGCCGCCGCGGTGGTAGCGGCGCCTGCCACAGCGGCGCCGGCAACGGCGGCAGCGGCTGGCGCCGTTGTGCCGGCCAGGATTCCCGATCTGATGCTGGCGGAGGCCCGCTGCCGCGATTTCGGCGCGCCGCCGGCAAACGGCGCTGTGCAATCAAAAATCTGCGAGCCTGGAGATACCCTCGCGGTCAGCTTCACCAACCTCCGGGAATGGATGGCGGACCCGAAGAACAAGCCATCGGAACTCGTGCTGGTATTGGATGGCAGAGTCATGAAGGGCCTCACGCCGAGAGGCCCCGACACGCAATACAAAGAGCTGGCCTTCGATCTGAAGCGTTTAGATGGCGACCAACCCGACAGCAAGGCGAACCGCGATGCCTGGAATGCTTTGCTCAGTCGCTCCAAGAGCAACCTGACCATCTCCGTTGGCGTGGCGCTCGGCGGAAATCCTCCCTATTTTGGGCCTGCGACGGCGAGGATGCAGGTGTTCCCTTCCTATAGCTGGCTGATTGTGGCCTTCCTTTTCGCATTGCTGGTGGTCTTCTTCCTGCTGGCCCACAAGAGCGACATCCTGCGCGATGCGTCAAGTCCTCCCGGCGGCCCGAAGCTGGCGTTCAGCCTGGGCCGCTGCCAGATGGCGTTCTGGTTTTTTGTGATCCTGGCTGCCTATAACTACATCTGGATGGTGACGGGCGACCGGGACTCGCTGACGAGCGGCGCCTTGATCCTCATGGGGATTAGCGCCGGTACCGCCATGGGCGCCCTGGTGGTGGATTCGAGCAAGCGCGACCAGCGGCAGTCGCTGGCCAACGAACAAACTGCGCTATTAGCGCGGCTGGCCACATTACCGTCCGCCATCGCCGCGGTCGCCGCCGCGGCCGCCGATCCAACCGTGCTGCAAACCGAACAGATCCAGAAACAGGCGCGCCTGGCCCAGGTCAACACCGCACTGGGCAATCTCCCGTCACCTCCGGGCGCGTCGGAAGGCTTCCTGCTGGACATTCTGCGAGATGAAACCGGCGTGAGTTTTCACCGTTTCCAAATGGCGGGATGGACCATTGTTCTGGGTTTTGTTTTTGTCGTTGGGGTCTATCAAAGCCTGGCCATGCCGGATTTCAGCGCGACGCTTCTTGGATTGATGGGCATCAGCGCCGGAACTTACGTTGGGTTTAAGATTCCCGATCCGCCTAAATAAGCCAGGCGGCGCTGGCGGCAACCACTCCCTTATAG
>PLDO01000146.1 GCA_003136215.1 Bryobacterales bacterium | reverse complement strand
CGTCCAGCAGCAGGAAGTTCGAAGGCTGCATCAGCATGCGCGCCAGCGCGTAGCGGTTGCGCTCGCCGCCCGAGAGCACGCCGATGCTCTTGAAGGCGTCGTCTTCGGAGAACAAAAAGCAGCCCAGAATGCTGCGAAGCTGGGTATTGGTGGCGCGCGGGGCCACCGTCGCCAGGTCGTCGATCATGCGCGCGGCGGGGTCCAGCTCCTTATATTGATCCTGCGCGAAGTAATCGGGCTGCGCGTTGTGTCCCAGCGTGTAGGCGCCCGCGCTTACCGGTTCGGCGCCCGCCAGGATTCGGATCAGCGTCGATTTGCCCGCGCCATTCTCGCCCACCAGCGCATGCACCTCTCCCCGACGCAGGTCGAAGGTGACGGACTCCAGGACGCCGATCCCACCGAAGGATTTCGAGATGTTGCGCGCTTCCAGCAACAGGGCGGAATGATCCACGTGGTTACACCGCGTTCAAGATACAATTCCCGGCAAGTCTCGTGATCATACCAGACTTCTCGACGCGTACCGCCGTGTTGTGGGGCAGGATGGCATCCTGCGCGGCGGTTGGCTACCGCCGCTATCCCGAGCGAACGCGCGGGGTACCCTCTGGGTCGGGCCGATTGACAATCGGCCGCAGCTTACCAAACTGCCCCACACGAGCGCCCCAGCGTTCTGCGAATGAACCGCGTTTCGAGGCCGCGGAGTTGGCCTGGTCCCGCGCGCTACTAACGTCCCGCCGACCAGCGGAGATAGCGCGAGATGGCCTCGAGTTCCGCGTCGGTATAGAGGCTGGCGGCGGCGGTGTGAGTCCAGGAGGAGCCGGGTGTCAGGACCACTTCCGCCGGTGCGAAGGTGCGGAGCACCGGCAGCCGCGAGGAGAGGTCGTAAACGCGGATGCGGTCGGCCGCCTTCTCGGCCACGACCGCGGGGAACGCCGGCTCGCCTGAAGGCCGGGCCGTCACGACAGCGGGCGTTGGCACTTGGCGGAAGTCCTGGAGTCGAGCCGCCGCGAGATCCTGCAGGCCGGCGCTGACCAGCACGCCTCGCGCGCCCACTTCGTGACACGCGCCGCACGCCCCGGTGCGGGCCGCGTCAAAGAAGAGCGCCCGGCCCTTCTGCGCATCCGCCGGCACGTCTGCCGCCGGCCGGCTGACCGCGGCCGGACCACCGCCATTGAGGCTCACGATGTACGCAGCCACCGCCTGAATGTCCTCCGACTTGAGCAGCGCGGCGAAGCCCGGCATGGAGGTGTTGGGGATGCCGGTAGTGGCGGTCCGCACGATGTCGCCCGGTGCGAAGGAGCGGCCCGCCAATCCGGGCGCACGGCCCGCCCTGCCTTCCGGCCCGTGACAGTAGGTGACTCCGCAGGAGGTGCGATAGACTTCGGCGCCGCGGGCGATCTTGTCATCCGCGGCCGCCGCCAGCACCGGCAGCAGGAGCATCCACATGCAGAGTCTCATTGGCGTTCCTCCCGTGGAAGCGCGAATACGACCAGGGCCGAACCGTCGCGCGGAGCCGGCCGGTCCGGCCAAAATGCCTGGTGAGCGCCACCCACGATCGAACCCCAGCCTGTGGGCGTCGCCACATATTGCCGGCCGTTCACGGAATAGGTAATTGACGAGCCGCGATGGCCGGCGCCGGTCTGGAAGCTCCACAGCCGTTTGCCGGTGCGCGCGTCGAGCGCGAAGAAGTAACCCTCCGGATCGCCGCTGAACACGACGTCGCCCGCGGTGGCCAGCACGGAGGCCAGAATCCAGGTGGTGGCGGGCACGGTCCACTTGCGGTCGCCGGAAACGGGATCGTAAGCGGCGATATACCCCTCGATCTTTCCTCCGGGCGGCGGCTTCATCTCCCAACTGCCGCCGATGAAGGACTTGCCTTCGGAGCCCTCTTCGTCGCGCGCCGTCAGATCGTTGCAGATCTCCTGCACCGGAAGGTAGAGCCATCCGGTGCGCAGGGAATAGGCGCCCTGATTCCAGTTCTTGGCGCCGATGGCGCTGGGGCACACCAGTTTCGTTTTGCCAATCTCCGGCTCCAGGCGATCCAGAAGTTTGCCCTCTTCGGTGATACCGCTGACCCAGTTGACGTGGTTGGCGAAGCGCCACGCTTTGAGGAAGCGTCCGGTGACCCGGTCGATTACCCACACGTATCCCGCCTTGGTGGGCTGCATGAGAACCTTCCGGGTCTGCCCGTTGATGGGGAGATCGGCGAGTATCAGCTCGAAGACGGCGTCGTAGTCCCACACGTCCTGAGGCACTTCCTGGTAATGCCATTTCAACGTTCCCGTGGCGGGGTCGAGAGCGATGATGCTGCACGTATAAAGGTTGTCTCCGCGCCGGTGTAGGGCGTTCAGATCCGACGCGGCATTTCCCACGCCCCAGTAGAGGAGGTCGAGATCGGGGTCGTAGGAGCCGGTCATCCATGTGGAGCCGCCGCCGAATCGCCAGCTGTCGCCGGGCCAGGTTTCCGAGCCCTTCTCGCCTGGCGCCGGGATGGTGTAGAAGCGCCATCGCAGGCGGCCGGTGCGGGCATCGAACGCGTTGAGATAGCCGCGGTGGGCGGAATCCCCGCCGGTGACGCCGGCAATCACCATATCCTTCACCACCAGGGGCGCGCCGGTGATGCTGCAACCGCACTGCCGCGCGTCCTCGACGTTGACGCGCCACAACTCTCTGCCCGTCTTCTGGTCGAGCGCCACCATGTGATTGTCGGCAGTGCCCATGAACACGCGCCCATTGCCGACGGCCACGCCCCGGTTCTGCCGGCCGTAGGCGGCTTGAGCGCCGGCGGGCATTGGGAAACGGTATTCCCACAGCAGGCGCCCGGTGTCGGCGTCGAGCGCGAAAACCCAGTTGCTGGCGCTGGAGAGGTACATGATTCCGTCGATTACGATGGGTGTTGCCTGCAGTCCGCTCTCTTTGTCGCCGGTCTGAAACACCCAGGCGGGCGCGAGTTTCTGGACGTTGGAAGTGTTGATCTGGTCGAGGGCGCTGTAGCGCAAGGCGGAATGCGTGCCGCCGTAGCTGGGCCAATTGGCGCCGGTGGAAAAATCGGCCGCACCCAATGGCGACGCTGCCAGCAAGACCAAACAAGCCATTCTGAATCGATTGCCCATCCGAGAGAGTATACATCAGAGCACCCCTGTGCCGGCTTCTTGGGCACGCGCCAGAAAGAGGTTCGCACTTCCGCCGCGCTGCACTAGAATTGATCCAGACGCTATGCTGGAAAACATCAATTTGAAGAAGAAGCTCTCGCGCGAGGAATACAAACTCGCCCTGCCGGGCCTGCAGCAGCGTCTGTACGACCTGGAGAAGGCCTGTTGGGAGTACGGCATACCGACGGTGATTGTTTTCGAGGGGTGGGACGCCGCCGGCAAAGGAACGGCCATTTCCGCCCTGACGCAACGGCTCGACCCCCGCGGATTCAAACTGCACCCCGTCACCGCGGCCCGCACCTACGAGCAGCAGCGGCCGTGGTTGTGGCGGTTTTGGCTGAAAGTTCCCAACCGCGGCGAGATGGTGATTTTCGACCACAGTTGGTACGGCCGCGTGCTGGAAGATCGCGTCGAGCGGACCGTCCCGGAGAAAGCGTGGCGGGACGCGTACCGCGACATCGTCGAATTCGAGCGCATGCTGGCCGACGATGGCGCCGCCATCCTGAAGTTCTTCCTGCACATCAGCAGGAAAGAGCAGAAGGAACGCTTCCAGACCATCGAACAGAACCCGCTGGAAGCCTGGCGCGTCACCGATGCCGACTGGGCCCGGCATAAAAAGTACGGCGAATACCTGAGCGCCACCGAGGAGATGCTCGAATTGACAGAGTCTGAATTCGCACCCTGGACGATCGTGGAAGCCACCTCGAAATGGCAGGCGCGAAAGAAGATCTTCGAAACCATCACCGGCGCCATGGAAAAGCGCCTGGGAGCAAACGCGCCGCCTAAGGTCGAGGTTGTGGGCGCGGCGGCCAGGGACGCCGAATTGCGGGAGGCGATGGAATCGCTGGGCGGAGGAGGACTCTGATGTTGGAGACTGTCGACCTGACGCGGAGGCTGGATCGCGACGCTTACGTGCGCGAACTAACCCGGCGGCAGATTCAGCTTCGCGAGCTGGGATATCAGATCTATTTGCGGAAGCGGCCGGTGGTGATCGTATTTGAGGGGTGGGACGCCGGCGGCAAGGGCGGCGCGATCAAGCGGATCACCGAGAAATTGGACCCCCGCGGCTACGTGGTCTACCCGATCGCCGCGCCGGGTGGCGAGGACAAGACACGCCATTATCTCTACCGCTTCTGGCGCCGCCTTCCGGAACGCGGACAGATCGCCATCTTCGACCGGTCCTGGTACGGCCGGGTGCTGGTGGAACGTGTGGAGGGTTTCGCCAGGGAAGAGGAATGGAAACGGGCCTTCAAGGAGATCAACTCCTTCGAGCGTCAGTTGAAGGATTTCGGGACCATTCTGGCGAAGTTCTGGATCCACATTTCCCAGGAGGAACAGTTCCGCCGGTTCGAGGAGCGAAAGGCGATCGGCTACAAGGCCTGGAAGCTGACGGATGAGGACTGGCGGAACCGCCAGAAGTGGAGCGTCTACGAGGAGGCGGTCGAAGAAATGCTGGTGAAGACCAGCACCAAGACCGCGCCCTGGAGTCTGATTGAAGGAAACGACAAATACTGGGCGCGGGTGAAGGTGCTGTCGAGGCTCGTGGAGATTCTCTCCGCGGAGCTGGACTACCAACCCGCCGACCCGCTGAAGCGACGCTCCGCGAAGAAAGCCGCCAAACCGGCCACAGCCGGTAAGGCAAAGCCGGAACCGAAGGCCCAGTCCGCTCGCAAGGGGAAATAATCAGCGGCGGAAAGGCGTTCTCGGCTTGTGTCCATCTCCGCTATCGGTTATCATTCACCGAATCTATGCGCAGATATTTCGGTCTGGCCCTTCTCGCCGGCTGCCTCGGCGGCCTCCCGGCCGGCGCCGCTCTCAGCCGGCAGGTGGTAGCCTACCGCATCCACGCCGAGCTTGATCCACAAAAGAAAACCGTCACCGGGCGCGAAACCCTCACCTGGACCAACGACTCGCCCGACGCCGTCGGCGAACTCCAGTTTCACCTCTACCTCAACGCCTTCCAGAACGAGAAGAGCAGCTTCATGCGCGAGTCCGGCGGCCAGCTCCGCAGCGACCGCGCCACGAAGGGCAGTTGGGGCTGGATCGACCTGCAACGCCTCCAGATCGAAGGCGGCGCCGACCTGCTCGACGCCATCCGCTATATCCACCCCGACGACGACAATGCCGACGACCGCACCGTCATTGCCGTCACCCTTCCCTCCCCCGTCAAACCCGGCGGCGCCATCACGCTGAACATCGACTTCGTCTCCCAGCTCCCCAAGGTCTTCGCCCGCACCGGGTACCGCAACGACTTTTTCCTGGTGGGCCAGTGGTTCCCCAAGATCGGCGTCTACGAAAAGGCCGGCATGCGCTACGCCGTCAAAGGCGCCTGGAATTGCCACCAGTTCCACGCCAACACCGAGTTTTATGCCGACTATGGCGTCTACGATGTGGAAATCGTCGCCCCGTCCGAGTTCGTAATCGGCGCCACCGGCGTCGAGCAAAGCACCACCGTGGACGCCCCGGCCAAACGCACCACCCACCGCTTCCACCAGGAGGATGTCCACGAATTCGCCTGGACCGCGTCCCCGCACTTCATCCGCGTGGAGCGCCAGTTTGACCCCGCGCGCCTGGTCGGCGCGGCCGAACTCGACAGCACCGCCAAAATGCTGGGTGTCTCTCCCGCCGAACTCGCGCTCAAGCCCGTGCGCATGATCCTGCTCATCCAGCCGGAGCACCGCGCGCAAATCGACCGCCACTTCCATGCCACCGAAAGCGCCCTGAAGTGGTTCGGCCTCTGGTACGGAGCCTACCCCTACGACACCATCACGGTGGTGGACCCGCCCTATGGCGGTGGCGGCGCGGGTGGAATGGAGTACCCCACTTTCATCACCGCCGGCACGTCCTGGTGGCCCGGCCCCAACGGCGGCGTTCCCGAAGAGGTCATCGTCCACGAATTCGGCCACCAGTATTGGTACGGCATGGTGGGCAGCAACGAGTTCGAAGAGTCGTGGCTGGATGAAGGCTTCAACACCTACTCCACCGGCAAGATCATGGACCTCGTGTACGGCCCGCGCGACCTGCCGGTGTCGCTCCTCGGCATCCCCGTTGGCCGCTTGTTCGACCTGCCCCTTTTCGATTCGGACACCATGAACCGCACCGCCTACCTCTTCTACGGCAAGCACGACCCGGTGGTGCGCAACGGCTGGCAGTATTACAGCAGCGCCAGCTACGGCATCAATTCCTACATGCGTCCGGGGGCGCTGCTGCGCACGTTGGAAAACCACTTGCCGCCCGGCGTCATGGCGCGCGTTATGCGCGCGTGGTACCAGCGCTACAAATTCCAGCACCCCACCTCGCGCGATTTCGCCCGCCTCGCCTCGGAAGTCTCCGGCCGCGATCTCAACTGGTTCTTCGATCAGTTCGTCTTCGGCACCAACCAGTTGAACTACCGTGTCGCCGAGGTCTCGAGCGAAAAGATCGGGATCAGCCTCGGCTCGTTCCTGGAGAACGGCAAGCGCGTCGAGATCACGGAGAAGGATGCGGACTCCAGGAAGAAGAAGGGCGCCGAACAGTACCGCATTACCGTCAAGCTGGTGCGCGAGGGCGAGAGCGTTTTCCCCGTGGAAATGGAAATGCTGCTCGAAAACGGCGAGCTGGTCCGCCACCACTGGGATGGCGTGGATCGCTGGGTCAAACTGGAATTCATCAAAGCGTCCCAGCCGCGCGCCGTGGAGATCGACCCTGGCCGCAAGATCCTGCTCGACTCCAGCTTCGCCGACAACAGTTGGCGCGCCTCGATCTACCCTCTGCCGTTCGCCAAATGGTCGTCGAATCTCCTCTTCTGGATGCAGATGGTGCTGCCATGACGGTCTTCCACCAGGGCGTCCGCTCCCTCCAGCAGGCACGCCGTATGCTGCTGGTGTTTTATGCCGCCGCCACGCTGCCGGCGGTGATCGGAGCGGCGGTCGTGATGACCGTGCCTTTCGATTCGCTCCGCCACAGCACCTGGGCCATCGCGCTCGGCAACAACCTGGACGCTTCCTGGATTGCCGAGCTGATAGCCCAGTCCGCCGTGCCGGCGCTCCCCATGCTCGCCGCGGTCTTGGGTTTGGCCGGCCTGGCGCGCATCCTCCAACTGTTCCTGCTGGGCGGCACGCTCCAGATCTTTGGCGTGGGCGAGCCCTTTAGCGCCGCGGTCTTCTTCTGCGGCTGCGGTCGCCATTTCTGGCGGCTGGTGCGGCTGACGCTCTTTTCCCTCATCTTCTTCGGCGTGGCCGGCGCCATCGGCGCCGGACTCAACTGGGCCGGCCTCAAGATCTGGGGCGAAGGCTCCGCAGCCGGTCCGCTGGTCTACTGGGGCTGGTTCCGTGTCGTATTCCTCGCCTGCCTGCTGGGTGTGTGCAGCCTGGTCTTCGACTACGCCGCCATCCGCCTCGCCGTGGAGGACAGCCGCCAGAGCGTCCGCGCTTACCTGGGCGCCTTCCGCTTCATCTGGCGGGCGCCGTTCCGCACCATAAGTCTTTACATCGTGCTCTGGCTGGTCGCCCTGCTTTTCCTTGCGGCTTACGCCGGCGTTTCCTGGTTGGTCCCGCAGACGTCGCTGGCACTGATCGTCCTGCTCTTCCTGGTCCGCCAGGCCACCGTGCTCGCCAAGGTCTGGTGCCGGCTGCTGTTCTACTCCGCCCAATGCGCCCTCTATCGGGACTTGCGCCCGAGCCCGGCGCCCGTGGAGCCGGCGCCCCGACCGTTGCCGGAACCGGTGGCACTCCCGGCCGAGCCCGGACAAGTTCCCCCGGAGACGGAGCCCGACCGCTCCGGCGGCGCCTTCGCCGGGAGCTGACCGCTGACAGGCAAATAGTCACCGCTACGGTCAAGAAATCGGCAACCGCCGTCGATATGCAATCAAGGAGGCTTCGCTACGCAAGGGCGATCTCTCCGTGGTGTCACATGCAAAGGCTACTGGATCGTGAACTGACGACTGATGAGCGGGCCCAGCAAGCCCGCATCTGGACGGCGTTCGATCAGCGGGGCGGAAGCCAGGCGATCCACGCCACCATCCGCGAGCTCGCCGAGCAGGATCCGGAGCTCTTCTTCACGGCGGCCCTGGCACTGTTGGAATCCCCGCCAGATCCGCATATCTGCCCAAACCTTTACCGGACGCTGCTCGATTGCCCCCCGTTTCTCATCCAACTCATCCGTCCAGATCGCTTCAGCCGCGATCAGGTAATTGAAACGTGTCGCAACTTCATCAAGATCTACACCCGCTTGGATATTCGCCTGGCGCGGCTGGCGCCGGGGCGGAGCGAAGATCAGTATCGCCTGGAAGTGCCTTACATTGTGCGCATCCTGGAGATCCTGAATGAGATATCGGCCGGTCCCAAGCTGGTCCTGATCATGAACCACCTGACCCGCCATCCCGATTCACGAGTCGCTTCAAAGGCCCTTCTGTTGATGGGCCGTCGCATCCAGAACCGCGGCTGGGTAGAGCGTAACGTCAAATCCGAAGACCCGCGAAAGCGGGCCAGCGTGGTGGAAGCGCTCTGGTGCCGCAACAACGCCTGGGCCAGGCAGACCATGTGGGCAGCCCTGAAGGACGAAAACAATCGGGTTGTGGGTAACGCTCTGGTAGGGCTGCATTCCTTGGGCGAATCCAGGGTTCGCGACCTCGTGAGATGCATGTTACGGGATGCGCGCCCGCACTTTCGATTTACCGCCGCCTGGGTGATGGGTAAGATGGGCGATCTGGAGTTCCTCGAGCCGTTGCGGGAGGCTCTGGCAGACCCGGACCAGCGCGTCCGTCAGGCAGCCCGGCGCGCCCTGGTCACCATCCGGCGCCCGATTGTGCGCCAACAGCAACTGGAGATGATGGCGCTGGCGGAGAGCGTACAGGCCGAAACCCCGGCGGCCACGCTTCCCGAACTTCCGCCAGCCGCCCAACCAGCAGCCGCCGTTCCGGTGTCAGATAAGTCGGCCCCGCCGAAACAACCGGATAAAGCTCCCGCCGAACCCCGGGAAGAAAAACCTCTGGACGACCCGGAGTTCAACCTCCATTTCGATGGCTCATATATTGCACCGCGCTAGGGTGTGTCTCTGAAGTAGCTTGACCGCTTTCCTCTGTGATCTCTGCTTTCTCCGCGCACCCCCCACCGATGGAGCGGGTCCATCGCGCTCCGCCGACCTTGTTTTTGGTTTCTCTGCGTCTCCGCGTTGCAATCGACCCCCTGTTTGGTTCCACCTGCTTCGGGGGCACCCTCTGGGACTTTCGCGCGGTCAGCCTTGAACCGACGTATTGGTGCAAATGAAAGTTTCGTAGGGCAGGCGGGCGACCACGCGTGCCGACGTTACGAACGCACAGCCAAAGGCGGCCAGGGCCGAAAGGAAGTAGCCGTATCCGTAGTAGCCGAACCCCATGCGTAGCGAAACGAAGGTGAATGCGCAATTGGTGGCGAGCAGCAAGACGCCTAAATTCATGTGGCTTCGCCGCTGATCGAAGTACGACAAAATAATCGAGAGAAACAGAAATCCGGCGTGGAAAAATGCGCCCAAAAGTCCCAGCCGGAAAACTCCGAGCTGGCGGAAGTTAATGCCCAGCCATTCGAGGATTTGCGGCGCCATCAGGATCGCCGCCACGGAAATGGAACCCTGCAGCACCAGGAAGTTACGCGCGCCATCCAGGAAAGACCGGCTCAGTTCCCGGTGGTTGAACTCGATTCTGCTGTACGGCACATGGCGCTGGATGTCATCGTAGAATCGCTGGTATTTCTCGAAGAACCCCGTTTCGATGGTAAGCGTGAATGCCGCGATAGAGGGCACGATGGAGAGGTAAGCCAGAAACATCGCGCCATCGTAATCCGGGAAGGACACCAGGCCGCTGGTTAACCGTTCGCGCTCCGGCGCGAGCCACATAATCCACTTGTCCGCCCAGATGGCGGCATTGTAGGCCAGTGCCCCGAGGGCGAGTTCCCAATAGCTGCGGAAGCCTCCCACGAATGCAAACGGCCGGTCGCCGCGCGTCGGGTACTCGGCGAAGACACGTGCGATCAGGCTGAACAGGATGAGGGCTAGAGCGGTGTTGAAACCGGTTAGCATTCCAGCCACGCCCCACACCGGAGCGAGCAGGCTGGCGCCCAGGATTCCCGCGCTCATCCCAGCCAGGAACGACACGGTAACGGCGCGATAGTTCTTCAGCGCGGTGAGAAAGATACTGACCACCCAGATCCCCAGCACCAACATGAAATTCAAGATCGCCGACAGGCTGATCGGCGCCTCCAGCCGGAGGTGGACCAGGTAAAACGGAACCGCGATCGGCAACGCCGCGGCATAGACCAGCGTCAGCGCCCCCACCATCATGGCCGGGGCCTGCCCGACATCCTTGGCGTGGATGCAATTGGCAAGATACCGCGTGGTCACGATGGTGGCCGGCCCCGCCAGCACCAGGGAGAACGCGAAGTTGTACACGATGAGGACGCGAAAGGTGGCCAGTTCCTGGGGCGTGGTCGCCGGCATTCCCAGAACCACGATGGCGGAAAGCGAGAGGATGGTGAAGAGCCACGGCCCGCTGGTGGCGAGGGCGGCGTAGCCGTAGCCCTGCACGACCCCGATCAAGTCGTCCCGCTCGGTGAGGCGTCGCAGCTCGAAGCCGATGCCCGCCACTACGCGGCCCCTTTCCGGCACAGCGGCTCGGGTTCGGCCGATCGCCAATAGTCATAAATCTCGCGGTATGCGCGGTCCAGAGCCGGCTTGTTGTAATAACGCCGCACGCGTTCCCGAATGGCGCGGCTGGCTCTCTCCCAACAGGCGCGATCCGTGAGCAGTCTGGCGATCGCCTGCGCCGTCGCCGTGGGGTTCGACAGGGGAACTACTTCCCCGCCCGGAACCGGCAGCTCGCCCTCTCGCCGGTCCCCGTGGATCATCTCGCGGCAAGCGCCGACATCGGTGGCGACGGACGGCACGCCCGCCGACCCCGCCTCCAGAATCACCAGCGGCTGGGCTTCGCTGATACTGGTGAGCACCATGACATCGAGGCCGCCAAGGTGCTCCGCGATGGATACCCGCCCGGCAAATGTGAAGCATCCCTGAAGGCCGAGATGGCTGACGAGGCTCTGACACTCCGCGAAGTAGCGGGGGTCCTCCTCCGTGGGACCGAGCACCAGGGCCTGGACATCGGGCACAATACTCCGCAGGATCGCGATGGAGCGGATGTACGTTTTTACGTCTTTGATGGGCACTACGCGGCCGATCAGGGCGACCGTCGGCGGGTGTTCCGTGCGCTCCGCGCCTGCCTTTGAGAGCCGTTCATAATCGACGGCGTTGGGAATGGCCATGAGCTTCCCGGGGTCGGCGCCGTCTTCGATCTGGATCTGCTGGTTCCCGCCGTAGAGCGTCACGATTCTGCTGGCGGACTGGTAGCACGCGCGCGAGTAGCAGGTGAATGTGTCGACCCAGAGGTCCTTCAGGCTGCGCGCCGCTTTTCCCATGCTCAGGCCGCTGGACGGCGCCTGGTACAGCCACTCCGCCATGGCGATCTCGATTCGCCGTTCGTTGGTGTAGATGCCGTGCTCGGTGAGCAGCACCGGGCGCCCGGTCTCCAGGCGGGCGCGAGCGGCAAACAAACCGGCGTATCCGGTACAGAGCGGGTGATAGACGCGGGCGCGGGGCAAGGGCGCGAGGAGTATCGAGTAGAGCCCGCTGACGATGGTTCGCCATGTCCAGAAGTAGTCGAGAAACGGGCTTTCGCCGTGAGTGGCGCGATACATCCGCAAGAGGAGGTCCCAGGCTTCCGGCGAGTCTAACAGCACCCTCCCGCCGGGTTGCGCGCCGGGCGGCCCGAGGATGGCCAGCATATCGGCCAGATCGTGCAGTCCGCCGTTGAGTTGCAGTTTGCGCAAGGGGTTTTCCAGACGCTCCAGGAGTTGCCGGGCGCCTCGCGGGAGGGCGGCGCCTCGCGGAACGCTGCCCACCTCGACGTGCGTGATGCCGGTCACGTTCGGTGGTATCCCGTAGCGCGGCGTAAGGTCGGCGTTGCGGGGTACCAGACAAACCAGATGAAACGTCAGCTCCGGTTGCGCCCGAAGCAGGTCGTTGGCCCAATTCGCGACTCCGCCGGAGACGTACGGATAGGTGCCTTCGAGCACCATGCAGACGTCGGCCTGTGGCGTTTCGGACATCGCTACCGGGCTCCCTCCACCGGCGCCGCGGGCTCTTGACTGCCCCAGAGACGGACCGCCTCGAACGCGGCCGGCGGCAGGTCGCGCACCGTCTCCATGCGCTCCCGGCAGCCGCGGGCGAACTCCCTCAACTGGCCGAAGCGGCCCAGGTTGTAGAGGCTCTCCATGTACCACAATCCCGCCTGCGGCGTGGCGAGCCCCGCCTGCATCGCCCGCTCCATCCAGTCGGCGGCCTCCGCGTAGAACTTGCCGCGCAGCAGCAGGCGCCCGCCGGCCAGCCAGGATTCCATGTCGCCCGGTTCGGCGCCGACGCACAAACGGTACCCCTCGAGCGCCTGGGCTCGAAACTCCTCTTCACGCCCGGCATCCAGGATGCCGCTGTGGACGTACTCGTCATAGTGCCGGGCCAGCGCGCCCGACGCCTTGACGTCGCGGGGACTTTCGCGCTTCAGGCGGATGAGTTGCAGCGTGCGCTCCAGCATGGAATTCTCCAGCTTGTTCATGGCCGTGGCGGCTTGCACTCGCACGGCGTTGTTGCCGTCCGTCAAAGCGCGCTTGAGAATGGGCCCGAATGCCGGCCGGAACTGCTGGTTGATCAGGGCAATCAGAGCCTGCTTCTGCGCCAGGCTGCCGAAGGCCAGTATCTCGGCAAATGGCGTCAGGCTGCCGGGTGCCGTCAGGTCGGCGTTGGCGATGCGCGCGGCCAGATCGTCGCCTGCCCGCTGCCGCGTGTCCGGGAATAGCGATGCGTACCATTCTTCAAAAGGAACGGCCTTGCGCATATACCAGCGTGTCAGGGACATGGTGGCGAGCGTCCCCGCCGCGCCGAAGGGACCGAGCGCGGCGGTTGTCGCCGTCAGCAGGAGTGGCAGGCGCACATCCGCCCGCAGGCCGGGCGACCAGCGGCACCACGCCGCCAGTCCGGCCATGACGGCAAGATGCGCGGCCAGCGGGAACTGCCAGGCGAGCCCGCGCAGGCAGGCGTACACCATGCAGCATTCGGCCGCGAGCGTCGTCGCGGCTACCGCTGCCACCTGAAGAACGTGCGCGAACTGGCGGTCTTCAGGCACTCAGCAACTCCAGATGGTCCTCTTTCGCCGGCATCTCGTGGATCGCGTGAACCGCGAAGGAGAACCGCGCCTCCGGCGCCTCCGGCGCCAGTTCCGTCTCCAGCGCCCCGGCCAGCTTGCCAATTACGATATGCGCCTGCTTCACGGGCGCTGCCGGCAGAACGATGGCAAATTCGGTCCCGGTCCGTTGATAGTCGAATGCCATGTCGGTTTTCCGCAGCGCCAGGGTAGCCGCGTGGCCGAAGGCGCGGGGCACCAGCGTCCGTTGCTCCTCGCTCAGTTCGTCCGGGTTCTCCAGGCGAACCACGATCATGCAGAGATCGAATCCGATGCGCCGCGCCAGCAGAGTCAAAAAGGAGAGCTGTCGCGACAGGAAGCTGTAAGCGAAGAGCTCGGTTTGCGTGTTGACCACGCTCTCCGAACGCGCCGCCTGATAAAGCCGGGCATTTTCGTATGCCGCGCCGATCCACTGGCACAGTGCCTTCAACGCCTGCACGTTGCTGAAGGTCAGGTCCAGGAAGCCGAGCTTCTCAATCTTCAACATGCCGATGATGCGGCCCGTATCGGGCACCACCAGCGGCGACCCGATGATGCCGGCTCCCAGAAGGGCCGGCACATCGTCCGGGTCGGCCACCGTGAGCACTCGCTGGCGGCCGACGATTTCCTGGAATATCGCCGTGCCCGCGGCGTAGCGGCGCGGGAAGTTGTCCTCCCCGGTCCACCCGTCCTCGACCGCCAGTTCCAGGCTGTCGTTGCGCAGCAGGAACACCGAGAACTTCTCCGGGTTCATCACCGAACGGATGAGGTCGGCCACCCCAAGCAGCACCTCGGAAGGGTCGAGCTTTTC
>PLDO01000021.1 GCA_003136215.1 Bryobacterales bacterium | reverse complement strand
CACCGGATGGACCCGCCCGAGTAATTCCCCCGAGCCTCCGTCCAATTTCCTGCGTACACGACCGCCGAGTCATCCTCGATGCGACGGCTCCCCGTTCCTGCAACGGAGTATTGCAGCTTCGTCCCGCTCACGCTCCAGTTCGTCACCGCAACCGCGAATTCGCTGCGCGCAAAGTCGCCGCTCTGCAAGTCCGCCGCCCAAGTCCAGCGCATCTTCCGCACGCTCGTCGTCGGCACCGTCGCGCCCGTCGTATCGCGCAGCGCCGAAAAATCGAGCTGCACCCTCCAGCATGCCGGGGATACCCCACCCGCAAACTGCGCCGCGGCAGGCGCCCACGATTCCGTCTCCGCTCCGTGTACCGTTCCGTATACGCCGATCCGGTTGCCATTCGCTCCTGGGGCGCCATGCCACGTCAACACGATCTGCGCCCCGCTGGCCGTGGCGCTCACCGCGCCCGTCGCTTGATTCGCCGTGATCGCCACCGCCAGCGCACCGATGGCGCTCTCCAGCGTGTCGCTGCCCGTCAGACGGTAATTGAAGTGCTGATCCAGCCAGGCCAGCTCGATGTAATCGCCCGCCGTCGGCGTCCCTGCCAGCTCGAACGCCACCGTCGCGTCCGCATACCCGCCCACCGCGGTCGCATAGTTACTCAACGGAACCTTGTACAGCGTCTCCGTCCCGCCATACTCCGCCCAGACTCTCAGATAGGGCCAGTCGACCGTCGGATAAAGCGCCGAATCCATCGGGATGCAATTCGTGCGCACTTCCTGGTAGCTGAGCTGCAGGCCGCTCAAATCGCCATCCGGCAGGTTGCGCAACGCCGGGTGCTCGAAGACATTGTCCCGGTTCCACTCGATCACTACCCAGTCGGACTGTTGCCGCCAGCATCCCGACACCGTGAACCCACCTGCCGACGCGCCGCTCAGCGCCGCCACCGCCGATGGCCGTTCAAAGTAGCACTGCAGGTCGCGGTCCGGACGCAGTTTGGTAAGTTGTTCCGCCATTAGAGTCGAATCAGCACCGTCAGGTTCGCGCCCGGATAGGTCTGTCCCACCGCCAGCACCGCCATCGTCACCTTCGCCCCCGCTGCCAGCGGTCCCGTAGCCTTCCCATCGACGGCTGCCGATGTGCTCATTCCCGCCGGAATCGATAGCGTGCAGAATGGCACGCCATCCACGTCCACCCGCAGGCTCACCACCGCATCCGCCACACTCCCCAGCACCGCGAAAACATCCCGCACCGAGTGTGCTGCCTCCACCACCAGAGCCGGAGCCACCGACGCTTCCACCGCCAGGTACCCATCCACCTGAATCGAGTACTGGCCGCCCGAAAGCGTCCGCAGTCCCCGGTCCACCGAGCTCGTAAGGCAGATGCTCCTCACCGGACTGTTGCCGCGGCTGTTCGTGACGAACAGCTCCGCGCTCGCCACCCGCACGTCCGGCAGCGTCACTGTCTGGCTCCAGCTCCCGCTGTAAGGACTCCCGAAGAAGTTCGCCGGGAACGCCGCGATCGCCGTCTTCACCTTCAGTGCGTACACCCGCGCCGCCGCCTGAATCGTCCCCGCCGCATTCCCGTCGCTCGCCAGACACGTCACCGCGGACTGCACCGCCGCTCGCGGCGTCAGCGTCACGTTATTCGCGCTCGCCGTCGCCGTCGCATTCACATCCGCTGCCGCCGTGATCAGCGCCGCCAGCGCCGTCGCGATATCGCCGCTCCCGTCCCCCGCCAGCTGCGCATGAGTATATGTGGCCGCTCCAATCGTAATCGTGTGGGCGTACCCCGTGCCGTTAGAATTGTAGAACCCGAACGTCACCGTGCTGGCCAACGCCGCATGCGCCGCCGCCGTCGATCCATGCGCCCCGCGCGTCACCTGGTACCGCGTGCCGCTCAACTGTACCGCCGTGATCAGCATTACTTCGGCGCCCACCTGGCAATAATCCCCGGCCGCCGCCGCGCTCGCCGGCGTCAAATCCACCTGCGTCGCCGTCGCCGTCGCATCCGCCGCCAGCCCTAGCGTCGGCAACCCGCTCAGCTCGTCCCAGTAGTGCATCGCCAACGTGGCCGACGATACTGTGCTCGTGTTCGTCAGGTCGGTGAACGACACCCCACTCAGTTCCACCGCGCCGCCGCCCTGCCCGGCTCCCAGCCCGAAGTAGGGCTCCGGCGGAACATCCACATCGCTCCCGCCGCTACCGCCAATCTGCCACCGCGTCACCGTCGATAGCTCGGCGGCGCACTCCAGATCGTTGACGTTGGCCGCGCGCCCGCACACCTGCACCGTCTCGCCGCCGCGGTTTGGCACCGCGAACTGCACCGGGCTGCTCGTTGCCAGTGCGCCGAACTGCCACCCGGTCTCGGCCACCACGAAGAAACTGCTGGCATCCGGAATCACCGTCCATCCCGGCGATATCGTCAGCTCCGTGGCCGTATTGGCCGTGATCGCTCGCTCCTCTCCCGCGCCCTGCCCCCTCGTAATCCGCGCGATCATGCCGAGGTACCGGTTTGCCGTCATGTGCAATCCGTCGTTTCCTACACTCGATGCGCCGTGTATCGTCACCGCGCTCTCCGATTGCAGTTCCATTCGCCAGTAGAAATTCGCATGGTCGAAGTTGGCATCCGGCGGAGCGATCAACTGCTTGGCGAATCCGGTGTCCGTGAACTGCGCCGCAATCGCCTGGTTCGATGCGATCCGGAACAGTTGCGCCGGTGTGCTCCCGCGATATACGTGGAAGCCCGCCGTCCCTGGAGAGAAGCTCAGGCCCCCAATCGTCACGCTGCTCCCGTCGCTCAGTGTCACCGCCCGGACGATGAAGGAATGCTCGCTCTCGTTCCCCGGCCCGTCCACGCCCGACACCGCGTAGTAAAGCGTCTGGCCGCCGGCCAGCGATCCGCCCGGCCCCAGCGTCGCCGCCAGATTCAGCAGCGGGATTCCCGGCCCGCCCGCCGCGGCGACAGCTGGCGCCACGAACCCCACCCGGAGGTTCGTCTGCACCGAGCCATCGCCCGCCGTGGTTGCCGTCTCCTCGACTCCGAACTGAATGTTGCCCGCGGCATCCAGAACATTGCCGAGCAACGGATCGGGAACGCCAATGCCGGCGCTGCCCTGCCGCCGGCCGCCGCTTGCCGACGTTACCTGCCCGTTGCTGTCGGCGTACCACGAATCGTCATGGATCTGCGCCGTAATCGTCGAAGTCCGGTGATTTGCCCCCGGCGCGATCTTCAATACCCGGAATACCTGCCGGTTGAACCCTTCCTTGAGATACGTTACCGTGATCAGATCTCCCGGCCGGATCCCGAATGACCTCACGCTCGTCGCGAACTCCACATATGTGTTGCCGCGCACCGAGCGGTCCAGGTTCAGCTTCAACATCCTCGCCGCCTGGTCGAAGTTCGGGATTCCCAACGCCGCCAGCGTCTGCGTCACTTCCTGCCCGCAGCGCGACACGTCGTCGGCATCCACCAGCGAAAAACTGTCTTGTTGGTATTCGTTCAGCGAATCCTGAAATTCCACCGTGAACAGGTTCGGTGTGTCCGCGATGCTGCGCGTATACACCCGAAAACTCGGCTCGCCGGAGGGCTTCCGCATGAGGCCCGAAAACCCGTTGCTCCCATCGCCGAATTCGTAGCTCGGCCACCCGCCATCCAGCGACTGCGCGCTGTTGGACCACGCCGGCTTTGCCGGCATCTCCAGCGCCAGCGAGTTCTCCACCCGCAGTTGCAGCGCCCCGTTCGCTCCATAGGTCAACATCAGCCTCGAGGAGTTGCGAATCCCCCGCACCAGGTCGCCGGCGGCCCGCCGCGTTGCTAGCACAAGGTTGCACTGGAATCGCGGCAGCTGAATCGCATTCCCATAAAGATCCAGCGCTGCAATCTCTTCGTCGCAGTACGCCGCCGCCGCCGCGAAGCTCGCCACGTCGATTTCCGTCAGGCTCCAACCCGCCCGCCGTAGGATGTCCAATAGCACCCACGCCGTGTTGCTCGTAAACTGCTCGCCGGTGTAGCTCCCGTCCGCGCCGTATACCGGCAGTTTCAGCCCCTGCAGCAACACCGTTACTTTGGGGAGCGTCGTTCCGTTGCTGATCCGGTTCGGCACCACCACCGAAAGGTACGCCATGCTGCCATATGGATCTCCCGCCGGCTGTCCGCTGCTGTCCAGGAAATTGAGGTCGAAGGCGCCGGTTCGCGTGCCCAGCGTCGGAATGTTATACCATCCCGTTCCCGTCATGTTGGTCCCGGACACTCCCGCCGGAATCTCCACGTCGTTCACCAGAACCGTCAGCACCCCTTGCATCTCGCCCAACCCCAGCAGCACTTCCATGCGCGTCAGGTTTCCGTCGTTGCGTCCGAACACCACTGGCGGGGTATACCACGCTGTGCCGTAAATCATCGGCACGAAGTCGTTGTACTGGGCTACGTTCACCGTGACCGCCGATGTCTGTGAACTCTTGGCGCCGTAAGCCCTCACCGAAATCGCCGGCGGCACGAACTCGATGCCCCCGAAGTTGCCGAACATTCCCCGCGCCTGGCAGTCCGTCCGTGTGTAACCGCACCCGGTGAACGCGGCGCTGCCGTCCAGTGTCCCGGTTCCCCCCGTCGCCCCGGGTGAGTAGCCGCAGCGGTAATACCGCGAGTATTTCCCGCTCGCGCCGCCATCCACTGCCTCCGTGCGCTGCCCGTCGTCGCCCGGGAACTCCCACGGGCACCGCCGCTGGATCCGCACCTGCGGCATCAACAACCGCTGCAGGTTCATCCGGTTCGTCGCCGTGATGCGGAACGTGGCTTCCAGAATCTCGTCCGGCGGGTTGCAGATCCCCTGGAAGATCACACTCCGGTCCGTCAGGGGCGCGGCGTTCCGTAAATCGTAAAACACCAGCCCGGCCGTCAGCCGCGCGCCCTTCCATCCGGTGGCGCGCTCGATTTCCGAAAAGTGCGAATCGGCGTTGGCCAGCACAATCGAAATGCGCGGGCTGCCGTCGACCCCCTGGTCGGAGGCCGTCTGGATGTCGAACGCGCTGTGCTGCACCACGCGCGCCGCATATGCCGTCTGCCCCACGGTCGCTGCATGCGTGCTCCAGTGTTCGGTCTGCCCGTTGGACAGCGCGCAGTCGAACACCATCAGCGGCGTATCCACTACCGCCTGTTCTTTGAGATCAGAGATGGCTTGCATAAAGGATATTCACCGTGGCGGAATGGTTATTCACGTCCGCCGTCGTAAAGGTAAGCGCATCATCGCGCAAGCGCGCGGCTTCATAGACGCCCCCCGTCGTGCTTGTTTTGTATTTGGATGGAGCGGCCTGCGGCTCCGCCTGCAGCCCGTACACATCGATGGCCGCCCCGGCCGGGAGTTCCAACCCGAGCACGATTGACGCCGCTGTCGCGTCTCCGCTTCCGGTGAATGCGATGCGATTCCAACCGGCCCGGACCGGTTGCGTGGAACGGTTCGCTCCGATCGACATCGTCACGGTTGTTGCCGCCGCCGCTTGGACCCACGCGCTGAGGCAATACAGGTATCCTCCCGGCGCCGCCAGCGTCTGCGTGATGCTTTGCGCGCCGGTGGCGGAGTTCGTCAGGAGCCAGGCGTTGTTCCCGCCCGCCGGGTCGGCCACGCCTCCAGTCCTGGTCAGGAAAGAGCCGAGGCTCCATACGGCGTTCTCCAGGTGGTCGCTCCACGCGAAGAGATTGCCGGCCGGATCGAGGAAAGTAAATCCGTTGAGTGTTCCTTCTGCCGCCGCGAAGAACTGCTGCAGCGCTGCCAGTTCGCCGTCGCTCAGTCCGGCGTACTGCAACTGCCACTCGGTCAGTGCCCCGTTTGGATCGGCTAGCTTGATCGCGCTTCCATCGGCCGCCGTGTTCACCACGGTCCGCTGTCGCCGTCGCTTCTGAATTGGAAACTGGCTCAGCGCCCCGGTTGTCAATTGTGGGTATACAAGCATGCGTCTATCCCCGGTTCTCCACCACCGTCAGCGATGTCGTGCCGCGCATTTCTGCCTGCCAGGTCAGACCCAATTC
Source organism: Bryobacterales bacterium (assembly GCA_003136215.1). GTDB lineage: Bacteria > Acidobacteriota > Terriglobia > Bryobacterales > Bryobacteraceae > Solibacter. The sequence continues at coordinate 840 of PLDO01000021.1, read as the reverse complement.
GTCGCTCGCCAGGCTGCAATCGGGGTATACCGTCCCATCCCACGGATCGGTAAACGCGAAGCTGCCGAACTGGCCCTGGTTATCGGCAAAGAATTGCTCGATCGCCGCCATTTCGCTTTCGTCCAGATCGTTGAGCCGGATGATCCAGCGATCGAGCGGCCCGGCAGAATCGCGATACCGTTGCTCCGTGCCGTCCAGGAAACGAAGCGCCTGGTTCTGAAGCCGCGCCGTCTTAGACGCCGGGTACTGCGCCACGGCGTTCGTCTTGAGCTTGGGAAAAGTCGCCATATCAAAGGTTGCTCACTACGTCGTTGATCGAACTCAGGTTCAACATGGCGTCGCGGACCGCTTGTGCGATGTCGCTGCTGTGGTCCAGGAAAGACCGCGAATCCATCGCCTGCACGTTCACCGTGATCTGCGACGCCGGCGACGATGCCGGTGGTGCCGGCGCTGGCGCCGCATTATACGGCCTCGGCGCGCCCATTTGGTCGTAATCCATGTCGCTCGTTCCGGTGCCCGTGTCCGCGCCCTCGAAGCCGATCTTCGACGGCATGGCGTATTTGGTCAGGGGGGCCGGCGTGCTGTCGCCGTCGCTAAAGAGCCCGATCAGCCCGGTCACCAGCGGGATTATCCCGAGCCCGCTCTCCAACACCGTGGTGGCGATGGATAACGCCTCGCTCGCTCCGCTCTTCGACGCGTTCGAACTGGTTTCCGCGGAGTACTGAGACGGGCCTCCGCCCATTTGCTGCGTTACGCTCCGCAGCGATTCCGCCAGCTTGTCGCTGGCGCTGGTGATCGGTTCCAGGGCTTCCGCCTGGCTGCCGGCTGCATTCGAAAAAG
>PLDO01000597.1 GCA_003136215.1 Bryobacterales bacterium | reverse complement strand
TCCTTGCCGGTGCCGGTTTCGCCCTCGATGACCACGGTGGCGTCGGTGGGGGCGACGAGCGCCACTTTCTTATAGATCTCGACCATGGCCGGGGAGCTGCCGATCATGACGCTCTCGGGCAGTTCCTCTTCCTCGGCTTCGGCTTCGGTATCGTTGCGCAGGGCCTCGGCCCGCGTCAAGGCGTCGAACAGGGTGTCGAGCTCGAAGGGTTTGGCGATATACTCAAAGGCCCCGCCGCGAGTGGCGGCCATCACGGTCTCCACGGTGCCGCGGCCGGTCATGAGGATGACGGCGCACAGCGGGTCCTTGCGCTTGGCGGCGTCGAGCACGTCGAGGCCGGTGCGCTCGTCGATATAGATATCGGTGAGGACGATCGGGTAGGCGTTGTCAGTGAGGCGCTCGATGGCCTCGCCGGTGGTGGACACCGCATCCACCGCATAGCCCTGCGCTTCCAGCGCGGTGAGGATGGTGAAATTCAGATTCGGATCGTCTTCAACTAAGAGTAGTCTTTGCATCAATTTCGTTCCGCCGCGGCGGGCACACTGGCGGCCGCTCGCGCCGCCATGACCACCGTGAAGCAACTGCCGGCCCCCGGCCGGCTGGTCACTTCAATGCGTCCACCGTGTTGTTCCACAATCTGTTGGACGATGGACAGCCCGATTCCGGTTCCGGCTTCCCCGGATTCTTCCGCCTTTTTCGTACGGTAGAACTTCTGGAAGATCTGCTTCACTTCCTTCTGGTCCATACCGATCCCTTGATCCTTGACCGCGATATGAATCGAGGAGTTGTGCTTCCAGGCGGAGGCCGTCACCTCGGTGCGCTGGGGTGAATACTTCACCGCGTTAGTAAGTAAATTGTAGCAAGCGTACTCCACCAGTTCGCGGTCGCCGGTGAGGTGGAACTCTTCGGACACCGGTTCCAGGGTCATGGCGATGTGCTTACGCTCGGCCAGGGGGCGCACCCGCTCCACGCAGACCTCCATCATCTGCTTCACCGAAATGGCTTCCTGTTTGAGCTCCATCTGGCCGGCGGACAGGCGCTCCACGTTGAGGAAAATTTCCACCATGCGGGCCAGGCGCTTGGATTCGGAGTTGATCAACAGGGCGATCTGCTTGCGCTTTTCCTCCGTCAACGGGTAGCGCGAAATCAATTCGCTGGAGCCCTGTATGGCCGAAAGCGGGGTGCGCATCTCGTGGGTTACAAAGTGCATGGCCTGCTGGTAGCGCTCGCGCGACGACTGCTCGATGCGCAGGTTGCGGCGCACCACCAGGTGATAATAGGATGCCGCCGTGAGGGTGCCCAGCCACGCCACCGATGCCGAAGTGGCAAATGGAAAGACCAGCAGATTCATGAAGAAGATGTAGGGAATCAGGGTGGCGCCCAAGAGGATCAGCGCACCTGCGGCATAGGCCCACCACCCGGGGAGGTAGCGGAAGGCCAGGCCGATGGCGAGCAGCAGGCCGAGCGCCACCAGATTCTCGTAGAACGGCCCGACGTCGGTCAGAAACAGTCCCTGCGCCATGGTTTCGAAGGCGGCGGCGTTGATCTCGGTTCCCGGCGTGAGTCCGAAGGGCGTAATCAGGCGGTCGCGAATCTCCGAATTGGCGGTCACGCCGACGAACACCACTTTGCCGGCGAACTGGGCGGCGAGAGAGGGATCGTCCAGCAGGCGTTTCATGGAGACGCGCGGCACGTTCAGGTCCGGGGGGAAAAAGCGCACGCGCATGAAGCGGCGATGTTCGCGCGCGTCCACCAGGATGGGGACGGTGACACCGCCCACGTGAAAGCGGGCGCTGGAGAGTCCACCGCGCAACTGGGTAAACTCCAGGTCTTCGCGGGGGACGCCGCCGCCGCGGCTGAGCAGGAACGCTTCCAGCGCGAGCGCGCGCCGCTGCACCCGGGCGTTGTGCTGGTCGATCAGGATGGAGCGCGTCACGCCGTCTTTATCCATCACGGTGGAGACGTGTCCCAGCCTGGCGCCAGTGGCGAATTCGGGGCGCGGATCTTCCCAAATGCGACCGCCGTCGATCAGTTCGGTGGAGAGCACCAGGTTGGGGGTGGCGTGGAAGGCATCGGCGAGCGCGGCATCCTCCGCGGGGTTGCCGCGGTCGGCCAGGATGACGTCCACCGCCACCACCTTCGGTTTGGCGGGGGCCAGCAGGCGCAGGGCCTGGGCGATGGGACGGCGGACGCCGCGAATCCCGCCGCAATCCATGAGGGTGAGCTCGTCGATGGCCAGCACAATGGATTCCGGGTGCGCGGGTTGCGCCGGCCGGTAGGCGCGGAACATGCCGTCGTAAACGTCGTCGTTGATCTGCGGTCCGAAAATGTAGCTGACGAAGAGGGCAAGGCCGAACGAGGCCGCAAGCAGCCCCACGTAGGACGCCGTACTGTTCCAGGCCAGGCGAAAAGGAAAACGCACTTCCCCCTCAGTATAGCGAGAGGGATTGGCGGGGCAGGTAGACTCCGCCTGCCCCTGGACAGGCCAGGAGGCCTGTCCTACTGGTAAGTGGGCGTGCTGCCGACTCCTAGGAAGCTGGCGAAATTACCGGCGATAGTCGATCCGTCCGCCTTCAGGGTGGCCGAAAACGGGTTGGAGTTGCTACCGGAGGCCACTTCGAGAAGACCCAGGTTGGTACCGGTGGTGGCATACATCTGGCCGAGAATCGAAGCGGGCACGGTAAACGTACCCTGACCGACCGTCGTGAGACAGAAGAACGAGGCCGTACTGGTAACCGCGCTGCTCCCGGTGCCGGAGGTAGATGAGGTAGAGCCGATGATCTCCACCATATTCGACGAAATGCCGCCGCCGGTCCAGCTGAGAGTCAGGGGCGAACTGCGGCTGACCGTGGTGGGCAAGCCGCCGGTGATGGTGAGCGGAGAGCCGAGGGCAAGCGAGGTGTTGAACGATCCGACGTCGCTGCCGCCGGCGCCTTTCAAGGTGTAGGTTCCGGCCGGAAGCGTGAAGTTCGCCTGGCCGGGAATGCTGAAGCCTTCGATACTCGTGTAGGAGTAGACGTTGAGAGTTTCATTCAGGGCCTGAGTGGTCAGGCTGGAGCCGCTGGGGCCGTTGATGGTAACTGTGCCGGCGTCGAGGTAGTGCAGACCGCCGCCGGTGACCGTGGTGGTGCCGCTGGAAGTCGAGAGAATCACCTGGCAACTTCCGGACTGGATGACGGACACATTCACCTGAGCGGCGGACGACAATTGGAACGCGGTGAGCTGAGAGAAACCTCCGCCAATGGTATTCACCTTCTCAGTGCCGATCTGAGGCTCGGTTATGGTGAACTGGGTGATCGAGAAAGCGCCGGTGGTGATGGTTCCGCCCTGATCGAGTTGTTGCAACTGTGCGGTGGTATAGCCCGGAATGACGCAGGCGCTGGAATTGGCGTCGGGCGCGATGGAGATGGACGTGGGCGAACTGAGCTTGCCGTTCACCGAAATCTGCAAAGACACGGAACAACCCGTCGAAATGTTGGTGGGCAACGTGAAGTTGATCTGATCTTCACCGGGATAGCCGGCGCGCCCGGCGTAAGCCACCGGTATTGTGACTCCACCCACGATGGCCTGAATGGTTGAGCCATGGGTGGAGAAGTCATAGTACGCGCCGCTGGTACTGTTATCGCCCGCGGCCAACGGCCCGAGGCCGGTACCGTAGGCGATGACAGCCTGTCCGGGATGGGCGGGAGAATAGGTGGTGCCACTGATCGAGCCGGTGGTCAAACGGTTCAAATCGACGACCGCCGCCGAGATGTAGTTCTGAGCCGAAGCCAGGCCACTGCCGGTGGAATCCTGCGTGAAGAGGCCGATCTTGCTGGCCACCACCTGGGCGGAAAACGGAACGCTGACGGTGCCGTTGGTCACGGTCACGTTGTAGCTGCCCACGGCTACGGTGGAAGGCAGGATGCAGGCAATCTGGTTCACGCCGCCTTGGTTGTACAGGTAGACCAAGTACGCGTCGGTACCGGCGCCGCCGCCCGAAGCCGGCGTGAAGGTGACCTTGACGCCGCTCGAAGAGGTGGGTCGCGGCGGACCGAACGGAGCGTATCCGCTAGCCGAAAGATTGGTGCCCTTGACGATGAAGATGCTGCCCTGGGCGATGCCCGGCGTATTGCTGGCGGCATCCTGCACGGCCGAAATTGTGGGCACTGGTGTCGTAGTGCCGCCGCCACTCGTGTTTACGGTGCCGATGCCGCTAAAGGAATAGGTGTAAGTGGCGCCACCCGTAGACGAACTGCTGCCCGCCAGAGTTGTGAAACTTCCCGTATACCCGGCGTAGCTGCCTGTGCCGCCTGTGATGGTGGCCGATACGTTGCCGGAGGAGCCGTACAGGATGCTGAGCGGCTCCGTGTAAGTCCCGGTCAGTGTACCGCCGCTCAGCGTGATGGTGAAAGGCGCGGTCACCGTCGTACTGGTGATGCCGGCGATGGCGATCGTGCTGGCGAAGGTTCCGCTTCCCGAGTACACGCCCGTCATGGTGGCTTGGCCGGTAATCGCAAAGCCGCTGGCGGACAGGGTGGCAGTCCCGGTCAAGGCGAACGTGCTGGTCACGCTGGCCGCTTGTACGCCCATACAAAGCAGCAGCGCCAAAGCTAAAGTCGAAAATGTCCGTTTCATAGGTCTATTAGAGTCCTCCACTCTCAACATATGGGAATGCGCAAGAGCTAGTCACTCAGCAACGACACCGGTCCCAATCCGGCGGGCTGACCTTAAGAGTCTACCTCTCGCGGGGGCCTTCGTCCACTCTGAATAGCGGCTATTTTTGGCTCAATCCGCCGTCAATTGCCAGGACTTGCCCTGTAACGAAATTCGACGTTTTCAGAAAGTAGACCACCGCGTCGGCGACCTCGGCGGGCGTGCCGCCACGCTGCGCCGGAGTGTTCTCGATCATCCGCTTGCCGCGCTCGTCGATATCTTCGAAGGGGATCACGCCGGGCGCCACGGAGTTCACCGTGATTTCGGGGGCGAAGGCCTTGGAAAGGGCGCGCGTCAGCATGATGACGCCGGCTTTGGAGGCGCAGTAGTGCGCGTGCTCCGCCCAGGGGCGGATGCCGCCCAGGGAACTGATGTTGACGATGCGGCCGTTCCCCTGCGACTTCATGAGGCGCGCGGCCTGCTGGCAGCAGAAGAAGACGGCCTTGAGGTTGACGGAATGGATGAAGTCCCAATCCTGTTCGGTGATCTCGAGCGGGTCGAAGCGCGAGAAGCGGGCGGCGTTGTTGACCAGCCCGTCGAGGCGTCCCAGGCGCTGTTCCACCTCGCCGAACATGCGCTGGATCTCGGGCACGGATTCCAGGTTGGCGCGGAAGAGTTCGGCGCCGCCGCACTCTTCGGCAGTGCGGCGTGCTTCGGCCTCGGAGTGGTGATAGTGTATGGCGACGCGCGCGCCTTCTTCGGCGAGGCGCAGGGCGATGCCGCGGCCGATGCGCTTGGCACCGCCGGTGACGAGGATGGTTTGGCCCGTAAGGGCGGAGTCGCTCATGATTGTCCCCAAAAAAGCAATGAGCCACAGATGAACACAGATAAACACAGATAACACAAAACCGCTTTATCTGTGTTCATCTGTGTTCATCTGTGGCTGGTATCTTTTTATGCCGCCGGTTCGCCATGGACTTCGATCTCCTCGGGGTCCACGCCTTCGAGCGCGGGTTCCGGCAGGCGGCCGGTGACGTGGGCCCAGCCCCAGAATATCGCGGTGGTGGAACTCAGCGCACCGGCGATGGCGCCGATGGTGCGCGGGTCCCAATACTGGCTGGCGATTCCGGCCAGGGTCATGGACACCATCATGACACTCCACTGCACGCTTTCGATGGTGGAAAAGACGCGGCCGCGGTATCCATCGGCCACATGGCGCAGCAGTTGCGTCATGTTGAGCACGCTACTGACGCCGACGGCGGCGCGCGAGATGGCGATGAAGACCAGCGCCCAGGCGAAGTTGCGCATCTGGCTGAAGATGACGTAGGAAGAACCGTGACAGATGTAGCAGATCACGATGGCGCGCTTGTAGTTCCGGAAACTGAGGCGCGGTCCGATTTTGTAGGAGATGGCGCCGCCAACGATCAGGCCGAGGCCGGCACAGCCCCAGATGGTGCCGATACCGGCGGGGCCGCGATGGAAGACCATTTCGCCGAAAATGCTGAACAGAATTTGCGCGGCGCCGCCGCCCGTGGCCCATCCGACGCCGATCATACCGATGCCCAGGATCAGGGGGCGGCTGCGCATGTAGCGCAGACCTTCGACGTACTCATGCCAGGGGCGGACGACTTCGGATTCGGTGACGGAAGCGCGCGGCGGGCGGAAGCCGCGGCCGGGCAGGAACAGGCGCGAGATGCAGAACGCGGAAAACAGGAAAGAGAGCGAATTGGCGACGAAGGCCAGGCGGAAGCCGAACTGCACGACGGCGGCGCCGCCGAGAAATGCGCCGAGGGAGAGCGTGGTCCACTGCGTGGTCTGGGTCAGCGAGTTGGCGGTGTGCAGTTCCTCCCTGGTGGCGATGGAGGGCAGAATGGCGGCGCGCCCGCTGGTGAAAAACGGCGAGGCCAGCATCAGCAATCCGCTGAGCAGATAGACCAGCCAGGTGGCGGTGCGGTCGACGGTCAGGATGAAGCCGAGCGCCACCACGGCGCGCACCAGGTCGCTCGCAATCATCATGCGCTTGCGGTCGAAGCGGTCCAGCAGGACGCCGGCCAGGGGTCCGGCGAGAATCGCCGGGATGGCGCGCGCCAGCATCACGCCGGTCACCACCATGCCATTGTGGGTTTGCGCCAGCACCAGGCCGAAGACGGCGACGTTGTTGAAGTGATCGCCGATTTCGCTCACCACCTGGCCGATCCACGTGTTGCGGTAGTTGTGGTTGCGGCGGAGGAGTGAGAGGAACGGATTCATGGTGCGCTCAACCAGGTCTCGCAGGCGAAACCGCCTGCGCTGGGCGAGCTTCGCTCGCCTGGCAAGCTGAAGCATGCCCCACCAATGCTCCGCTGCATTGGTGGAGCAGGCGGTTTCGCCTGCTTCTGAACAAACCTCAACTGAGGACCTCTTCCCTCACCGTGATGCTGCGAATAAAATCGAGGTCGATGGCGTAGCCGAAGCCGGGTTCGTCGCGCAGCGCAATGGTGCCGTAGGGCGTGGTTTCGACGGCGGGCTGGATGATGTCCCTTTTCCAGTAGCGCTTGCTGGCGGAGACGTCGCCCGGCAGCACGAAATTGGGCAGGCTGGCGAGTGCGACATTGTGGGCGCGCCCGATGCCGGCCTCCAGCATGCCGCCGCACCAGACCGGGATGCCGGCGGCCTGGGCGATGTCGTGCACGCGTTTGGCCTGGCTGAACCCGGCGACGCGGCCGAGCTTGATATTAATGATGCCGCAGGCGCGCAGTTGGATGGCCTGCTCGGCGTGGCGGGCGGTGCGAATGCACTCGTCGAGGCAGATGGGGGTTTGCAGTTGGGCCTGGAGCGTGGCGTGATCGATGATGTCGTGGTGATCCAGCGGCTGCTCGATCATCATCAGGTAGAAATCGTCCAGTTTGCGCAGGTGCTCCGTGTCGGCCAGGGTGTAGGCGGAGTTGGCGTCGGCCATCAGCTTGATGGCGGGGAAACGTTGGCGCACGCGGCGGACCACGTCCACGTCCCAGCCGGGCTTGATCTTCATCTTGATGCGCTGATAGCCGGCGGCGAGTTCGACCTCGATTTTTTCCAGCAACTGCTCCACCGAATCCTGGATGCCGATGGAAACGCCGCAGGGAATCTCGCGGCGCGCGCCGCCGCCGATCTGCCGCCACAAAGGGACGTTGTGCATGCGCGCTTCCAGGTCCCAGACGGCGGCTTCCAGGCCGCCGCGCGCCATGTTGTGGCCGCGGATGTGGGCGGTCAGGGGGAAGACGTCTTGGGCGGAATCGAGCGCTTTGCCGAGCACGCGCGGGGCCACGTAATCGTGGAGGATACTCCAGGCGGACGCGGTCCACTCCTCGTTGTAGAAGGGATTTTCGCCGGCGGTGACTTCGCCCCAGCCGTTGACGCCGTCGCCAGAGACTTCCACCAGAATGATGTCGCGGCTATAGGTGCGGGAAAAGCTGGTCTCGAAGAAGTGCACCAGCGGCATGCGGATCTGGCGCAGGGTGACGCGGTCGAGTTTCATTGCACGGCTCCAGGAGATAGGTGCCTTCGGCGGCGGTGCGCTCAAAGCCGGTGACGGCGAGCCCGCGTTCGAAGGCGTCGAGGAAAAGGCGGGCGTTGGCCTGTTGGATGGCGCGCGCGCGGGCAGTGTCCTGCCGGCGGATGGCGTCGATATCGATGGGGTAGGCGATGCGCCCGGTGGGGCAGGCGGACCCAGAGGGTACCCCGCCTGCCAACCCCGAATTCCTAGAGCCGCACTGGGACGGGCTCGACGAGGCCATGCAGCGGATCAATGCCTGGATTGCGGCCGAAAAAGTCGAGGGCCTGGTGGTCATGCATTCCGCGCGGGTGCGGCTCACCGCCACCCACCTGGATGTCTTCCTGACGCTCGAGGAACTGCCGGTCGAAATCCGCATCGCGCGGCTCGACCGGGATCCGGGCTGGGTGCCCGCGGCGGGACGGTATATCGCATTTCACTTTCAGTGAGGGCACCATGTTCAAGTCACGGTTTTGCGCGGCGGTACAGCAACTGACGGAACGGGCCGGCTCTCTCACCGGGGAGACCCTGCGGCAGTTTCCGTTTCTCGAAGACTACCCGGATTTGGGCCGGCGCGTGGAGCCGTTCACGGAATTGGGGCTTGACGAGGGCGCCTCCACCCTGCTCATGGTCACCGGATTGATCGAGGAAGATGCGCGGTTCGGGCCGCTTTTCGAAGCGCTGCAAAACGCGCCGGGCCAGCACCGCCCCACCGTGGCGCTTTTGACGGCGCTGTGGCGCGACGAAGACAACTGCATCGCCGTGCGCGCGCACCTGCGCCGGCTGATGGACCTGGGGCTGATTCAACCGGTGAATCCGGAAGCGTCGCGCCTGGAATGGGCCCTGGAACCCGTGCTGATTCTGTGGGACGCGCTGCGCGGCGAGAAACCGCCGCGGATCGCCGATTGGGGCGTGTACCGCCCGCTCGAAGAGCTCACCGACGCGGGCGATTTGGTAGTCGATCCGGACGTGCGGAGCGCGCTCGACTCGTTGCCGCGGTTGTTGGAAACTGGCGAAGTGCAGTGCGTCATTGTGCGCGGACCGCGACACAACGGACGCCGTACCCTGATGGGGGCGCTGGCCCGCTGCTTAGGGCTTGGCGCGCTTGAAGTGCAAACGCCCGTCAAGGGCGCGGAGGAGCGGCTCCGCCTGGCGGGGCCGCTGGCCCAACTGCTGCACGCGTTCCCCGTGCTGCTGCCCGAACTCGCTCCCGGGGAAACCTTCCACGCGCCCTCGCTCGCCTCGCCGTTCGGCGTGATTCTGGAACGCCACGGCGGCGTGACGGGTCCGGCGGTGGAACGCGCCATCACCCTGACGCTGGATGTTCCCGGCCCCGAGTGCCGCCTGCGCCACTGGGGCGTGGATTCGGCGGAGATCGCGGAGCGGTTCCGCATGACCAGCGGCAACATCCGGCGCGCGGCGCGCCTGGCGCGCTGTTATGCCTCCATCGACCACCGTCTGGAAATCACCCTCGACGACGTGCGCAGCGCCAGCCGCGCCTTGAACCGGCAGGCGCTCGAAACCATCGCGGTGCACGTTCCGTGCTCCGGCGGTTGGGAGCAGATCGGCGCCGCCGAGGAGACGATGGCGGAGTTGCGCACGCTGGAAAACCGCTGCCGGCACCGCGAGCGCCTGCGCGCCGCCGCCGGCCCCGCGCTCGGCGGCAACCTGAATTGCGGCGTGCGCGCGCTGTTCAGCGGTCCCAGTGGAACCGGCAAAACCATGGCGGCGCGGCTCCTGGCATCCAGCCTGGGGATGGACTTGTACCGGCTGGATCTGGCCGCGGTGGTCAACAAGTACATCGGCGAGACCGAAAAAAACCTGAATCAGGTATTCGCTCGCGCCGAAGAGCTCGACGTAATTCTGCTGCTCGACGAAGGCGACGCGCTGCTTACCGCCCGTACCAGCGTGCAGAGTTCCAACGACCGGTATGCCAATCTGGAGACCAACTTCCTGCTGCAGCGCATCGAGAGCTTCGAGGGGATTCTGGTGGTGACCACCAACGCCGCCGGCCGCATCGATAGCGCGTTTCAACGGCGCATGGACGTGGTGGTGGACTTCCGGCCGCCGGACGCCAACGAGCGCTGGCTGATCTGGCAACTGCATCTGGCCGCGGATCATGAAGTGGACGGCCGCTGGCTGGAGGAAGCGGCCTTGCGCTGCGCCTTCACGGGCGGGCAGATTCGCAACGCGGTGCTGCACGCCTCCGCCCTGGCGCTACAGGACTGCACTCCCCCCAACACGGCGCATCTGGAGGAATCGGTCATGCGCGAATATCGCAAGACCGGCGCGGTCTGCCCGCTGCGGCGCGTGGCAGCGCCGGCAGGCGCCAGGTAGGTTTCTTATGCCCGCGATCGCTCGACGCCGAACGCTGCTGAAACCCGCACCGGAAGCGGATCCGCGCTTCCGCAAGGTGATGGAGCAGCTCAAGCAGGGCGCCGCGCGGACCAAAGCGCATCCGCCCGCCATCCGGAAGGCGCGGGAAGCCGGCGCGGCCGCCAAGGGGCCGCCCAACGAGCGGCTGGCCTCGGGCAAGGCGAAGCAGGTCGAAAAAATCCAGGAAGCTCCCACCAAAAAGCCCGAGAAGAACAGCTTCCTGGCCATTCTGCGCGAACAGATCAGCCAGGCCATGCCCAAGACTCTCGCGGACACCGAGAATTTCATGAAGGGCGGCAGCTCGGAGGCGCTCAAAGGGGGTCTCAAAGGCAACGTCAACCAGCAGAAGGACGAAGCCGCCGGCGGCGTGAAGTCGGCGTCGAAGGAAGCGCCCAAGGAATCCGGCGCCGCCAAGGAAGTGACGGCGATTCCGCCCGAGGGCGCGCCCGCCACTCCCGCGGTGAACGGACCCGATGCCATGCCGGCGCCCAAGCCGGACGCGGAAGTCTCCCTGCAAGACTCCAAGCAGGACGCCGACCAGCAGATGAAGGATGCGGAAGTAACTTCGCCGCAGCTTCAAAAGGCCAACGATCCCCGGTTCAGCGCGGTGTTGAGCGCGAAAGACGCGGTGGGCAAACAGGCCGATGCCGCGCCGGGACAATACCGCGCGGAGGAAAAAGGCGTTGCGGCCGGAGCCGCGGCCACTGCCAGGGCGGCGGCGGGTAAGGGCGCCCACGGCATGGTGATGGTGCGCGGCGGCGCCAATTCGGCCGTCCTGACCAAACAACAGGTTGCCAAGGCCAAGGACGAAGCGGCGCGAAAAAAGGTCGTCGATCAGATCGAGGCCATTTACAACAAGACCAAGACCAGCGTCGAGACAAAACTGGCCAACCTCGAGACCGAAGTCGGCGCCATGTTTGACGCCGGCGTGGACGCCGCGCTGAACGCCATGACCGCCTACGTGGAACAGCGCCTCTACGACTACAAGTGGGACCGCTATCTGAACCGGTTTGGCGGATCGCTGCTGTGGCTCAGAGACCAGTTCAAAGGACTGCCCGACGAAGTCAACGTCTTCTACGAGGCCGGCCGGGCGCGCTTCACCGCCACCATGGACGCGCTGGTGGTGCGTGTCGCGGACCTGGTGGAGCGCAAGCTCAAGGAGGCCAAGGACGAGGTCGCCAAGGGGCAAGCGGAGATCAAGACGTTCGTCGATAGCCAGCCGAAGGAATTGCAAAGCGTGGCGCAAAACGCCCAGAAGGAAGTGGCCGGCCGCTTTGAAGAGCTGGAACGCGGCATCGAAGACAAGAAGAATCAACTGGCGCAGCAACTGGCGCAGAAGTACAAAGAGGCTTTCGACAAAGCCAATGAGTCGCTGAAGAAGATCCAGGACGCCAATAAGGGGCTGGTGGCTGCGTTCCTGGAGAAACTCGCCGAGATCATCAAGATCCTGCGGGACTTCAAGGACAAGCTGATGGCGCTGCTCCGCAAGGGCGCCGACGCCATCAGGCTGATTCTCGCCGACCCCGTCGGATTCCTCAGCAACCTGATCGATGCCATCAAGCTGGGTATCCAGCAGTTCAAGGACAACATCTGGACGCACCTGAAGAAGGGCTTCATGACGTGGCTCTTCGGATCGCTGGCGGATGCGGGGATCGAGATTCCCAGCGACCTGAGTCTGGTTTCCATCCTCAAGCTCGTGCTTGCGGTGCTGGGCATCACCTACGAGCGAATGCGCGCCAAGGCGGTGAAGCTGATCGGCGAGCGCGCCGTGAAGGTCATCGAAAAGGCGGTGGAATACGTCAAGGCGTTGATCACCGGCGGTCCGGCCAAGCTTTGGGAGATGGTCAAAGAGGACCTGAGCAACCTGAAGGAGATGGTGATCGACGCCCTCCAGAACTACCTCATCGAAACCATCGTCAAGGAGGCCGTGAAAAAGCTGGTGATGCTGTTCAACCCGGTGGGCGCCATCGTGCAGGCCATACTCGGGATCTACCACCTGGTGGTGTTCCTGATCGAAAAAGCCAGCCAGATCCTGGCCCTGATCGAGGCGGTGATCAACTCCATGATGGCCATCGCGCAAGGCGCCATCGGCACGGCGGCCAATTGGATTGAGAATGCCCTGGCCAAGGCTATTCCGCTGGTGATCGGCTTCCTGGCGGAGTTCCTCGGGTTGGGCGACATCAGCAAGAAGATCAAAGAGTTCATCACCAAGGTGCAGAACGTGGTGGACAAGGCCATCGACAAAGCCATCGCCAAGGTTGTGGGTCTGGTGAAGAAGCTCTTTGGACCGGGCGGGAAGGACAAGAGCGACGACCGCACTCTACAGCAGAAAGAGGCGGACCTGGACAAAGGGTTGACCGAAGCCGACGCGCTGTTGAGCGCCAAGGACGCCGACCCGGACGACGTCAAGAAGAAACTGCCGGCCATCAAATCCAAGTACAAGATGACCAGCCTGGAGATCGTTACCGACAGCAAGACAGAGGGAGAGGAAACAGATCATCTCGAAGGAGAAATCAATCCGCGGAAGAAGAAACCCACGCGCGTCGTTGGCAGGGGCGGGGAGTGGGCCGTGGACAACCACCCCGTCAAGCCGCCGAAACCGGGGCTGAAGGGCGATTCACACCACGTTCCTTACAAGGTGCTCGGACGCTGGTTTGGGGAGCTCAGCCTAAAGGCCGGCGAATTCCTGGAGGCGCGTGGCAAGAAGGCCAAGGGCCAGAAGATGAAGGATGATGGCGCCAAGTGGGCGGGGGATGACGTTGGAAATGGCCTTTCCGCCATCTGGCTAAGCGAGTCGGCTCACGTGGAGGCTCACAAATCGACGAAGCCCGGGGATTTCACGGCCTTGGAGAAGCAGATGTACACGGTCACGAAGAAGGCGGGCGGCCTTGCCAGCAAGCCTATGGTCCCCACCATCGGCTCCTCGATGCACAAGAAGATCGTGACCGGCCCGAGTACCGCCTCTGACGCAGACGAGCGCAACGCGGAGATTGTCGAGGCGAAGATCGCCGACATTCCCGGCTTCTTCAAATCCGCTTTTGCCGCCGCGCTCGCCGCCGGGATGGCGCTGGTGGAGCGGGCCAAACTGAAAGACAGCAAATGGAAAGCGGTAGGAACGAGGGCGAGGGCAACCTGGAAGAAGTTCTGGTAGCCGCAATTCTATGAATGACGCGCTCATGATTTCGTGCATTCTGCCGACTTACAACCGGCGGCGCTTCGTGGCGCAGGCCATCGAATACTTCCGGCGGCAGGACTATGCGAATCGCGAGCTGGTGATTGTCGACGATGGCACGGATTCCGTCGCCGACCTGGTGCCGAAAGACGAGGCCATTCGCTACCTCCGTCTGAATGCCCGTATGACGGTGGGCGCCAAGCGCAATCTGGCCTGCAAGGAAGCGTGCGGCGAGATCGTCCTGCACTGGGACGACGACGACTGGATGGCCGGCTGGCGCGTCTCCTACCAGGTGAAGCGGTTAGAGGAATCGAGGGCGGAGATCTGCGGGCTGGACCGGCTCTGGTATTGGCAACCCGATGCGGGCCAGGCCTGGGAATACGTGTACCCGGTGGGCGCGCGCCGATGGGTCTCGGGGAATACGTTGTGCTATCGGAAACGCTTCTGGGAGCGGCACCCGTTCCCGGCGATCAACGTCGCCGAGGACGCGCGCTTTGTCTGGCAGGCGCAGGCGGACCAGGTGCTGCGCCTGGAAGATCAGCGCTTCATCGTCGGCCTGGTGCACGCCGGAAACGTGAGCCCGAAGGCCACGAATGGTTCTTGCTGGAATGCGCGGCCGGTGGAAGTGGTGCGGGAACTGGTGGGACGCGATCTCGCGTTTTACGAAGGCAGGCAGGCCGGGAAGGCCGCCCCCCTGGCCCTGGTGGCGGCTTCGCTCGGCATCGGCGACATTCTGCGCGTCACGCCGCTGGTGCGCGTCCTGACGAAGCTCGGATATGAGGTGGATCTCCTGCTTCAGCCGGATTACGCCGAGACGGTGGACCTGCTGGAAGGGACGGCGGAGGTTCGCAGAATCTGGACCCTGCCGCCGGAGGGGCTGCAGTATGAGGTGGCGGCATTCACCGTGTGGTCGGCGCCCATGGCCGCCAGAGTCGCGGCGCGGCGCAAGCTGGTGTTCGACCGCGCCGAGTGGCTGCGGCGAGGCGACAGCTACTGCGCGGAGAAGATCGCCCGCGAGTTGGGATGGCGCGAGCCCATGCCGGCGCCGTTCGCGGCGGCCTCGGACCGGAAATTCGATTTGCCGCCGAATACGGTGGCGCTCCATGTGGGCTGCAAGCCCGACTGGCCCTGGAAGAAATGGCACGGATTCGATGCGTTGGCGGCGCTCCTGCCGGAAGTGGCGCTTGTCGGTACCCCCGCGGACTTGAACAACGCCGGGACATACTTCCAGCGCGAGTTCCAATGGCCGGCTCACGTCAGGAACTTCGTCGGCCAACTCAGCCTTCGCGATACCGCGGCCCTGCTGAAACAGTGCGCCGCCCTGGTTTCCAACGATTCGGGCATGATGCACCTGGGCGCGGCGCTGGGAGTTCCGACGCTGGGCGTGTTCGGCATCACGAATCCCGACCGCGAGGGCGTTCCGGCGTCGAACCTGTTCCCGATTACCAAGGGACTGGCATGTGAAGCCGCGTGCCGGCAGCAAGCGTGGGGACGCCGCGATTGCGAACATCATTTGCGCTGTTTGAAGGAACTGAGCGCGCCGGAGGTGCTGGCGCGCCTCGACGGGATAGTGGAAACGGGGAGACGTCCCATGCAGAACCTGAGTCTGACGTATTACGGTCACGTGTTCGATTCGTCCGGGTATGGCAACGCGGCGCGGGCATATATTCACGCGCTTCACGCGGTGGGGATCGAACTGTCGGTGGTGGACCTGTCGCAGCACGCGCGCCAGGTGAGCGACGAACTGGTGGAGGCGCTGGTGGGGCGCCGGATCCGTCCCGATTTTCACCTGTTTCACGGCATTCCGCACGTTTGGGCGTACCAGGGCTTTCGCGTTCCCAATGCCATTGCGATGACGGTGTGGGAGACGGACACGATGCCGTCGCAGTGGCGCAACGTGCTCAATCATGCGCTGGAAACCTGGCTGCCGTGCGAGTTCAACCTGGAGGCATTTCGCGGGCACGTGAGCAATCTTGCCAAGCTGCCGCATCCGGTGATCCCCAGAAACGGTCACCATCCGCTGCCCGACCCCGGCGAGTTTCTGCGCGTCGCGCCGGATGAGTTTGTGGTCTACAGCATCTTCGAATGGCAGGACCGCAAGTGCCCCACGGAGCAATTGAAGGCGTATTTGAAAGCCTTCACCGCGGCCGACCGCAGCGTGCTGATTCTCAAGTGCAACCCGGACGCGGCCAGGTTGGCAGCCGCGGCGCTGGCCGATGCGCGCCGCCAGGCGCCCTCCGGCGCGCGCGTGGAAATACGGTGCGAAGCGTGGAGCGACACCGAAATCGAGGGTCTGCATGCGCGCGGCGATTGCTACCTCTCGCTGCATCGCGGCGAGGGCTGGTGCTATCCGCTGTTCGACGCCGCCTGCAAGGGAATTCCCGTGGTGGCGACGGCGTACTCCGGACCGCTGGAATATCTGGACCCGGCGCATCACCAGCTGGTGCCGTACCGCCTGACCAGCGTGCAGCAACCGTACATGTATTATCATCCGCGGATGCATTGGGCCGATCCCGACGTGGAAGAGGCGGCACGGCGCCTTCGTTGGGTCGCGGAGCACCGCGAGGAGGCGAAGCGAAGGGCCGTGGAGGCGGCCGCCGGTTTGAACCGGCGATATGCGCCGGAGGAAATCGGCTTGCTGGCGAGGTCGCGCCTCGTGGATCTTCTCCGCCGCACCAATCGCGCGCGCTATGAGCAGGTGCGGCGAGCGGATGACACGGCGACCCTCGCACCCTCGAAGCCGGTTCCGGGCGCATGGTATGACGCCGATTACTTCGAGCACGGCATCAAGAGCAATTGGGATTCGGGCTACCGGTGGCCGGCGTTTCAGAAGCTGTTCCGTGAGACGGCTGCGTTCCTGGCGGCCACATTCCCGGTGGCGAACTCCTATCTGGATGCCGGCTGCGCCAAAGGGTTCCTGGTGAAAGCGCTGCGCGAGGCGGGCAAGGATGCGCGCGGCTTCGACGCCAGCCCATGGGCCATCGAACACGCCGAAGCCGAGGCCAGGCCCTACGTGCGGCTGGCGGGCGTGGACGATTACTGCTTCCCCGAACCGGTGGATCTGCTGGTGGCCTTAGACCTGTTCGCGCACCTGACGGAGGAGCAAGCGGCCCGGTTTCTGGAGCGCGCGCGGCCGCACGTTCGTGTGGCGCTGGTGGCCGTGATTGCCACGTTCGACGAGGCCGCGCCGCCGGACCCGAAAGACCGCGACCTTTCGCGCATCACGCGGCAAACGCGCGCCTGGTGGGACGAACGATTCCGCCAGGCAGGATGGCGGCAGGACGCACTGCACGGCAACCTGCAGCAGATCTGCCGGCAGCAGGAACTGCCGCGGCGAATGGGCTGGCAACTATATGTCTACTCACCTGGGTAACCGGCAGGCCAACCGGCAGGTCCTGGTGCACCTGGCATCCGGCGTGGGCAATATCGTACTGGCCACGCCGCTGTTGATCGCACTCAGCGAAATGGAATTCGAAGTGGACGTCCGGCTGGATGCCGACTATCCGCCAACCAGGGAACTGTTGGAAAGCTGGTCCGTCGTGCGCGCGGTGGGCGCCACGACGCCGCGGCCCGCGCGGGACTATGGGTATGTGGCGCCGGCGGTTCCGCCTTTCTACTGGCACAGGTTCGCGCGTGAGTATGCGGGCCTGCGCAATCGTGTGGCCCGTCCGCCCGACGCGCTCTTCTATACCGACGAACAGGCGTTCTACCTGGAGTTCGCGCACGCATTGGGATATCCCAGGGACCGGCGGCCCTTCTACCGCCTGCCGATTGCGCCCGGGGAACGCTTCGGCGTTTCCGCGCGTACGCTGGCGATTGCGCCCGGCTGCAAAACCGGCGAGATGGCGGCCAAGCGGTGGCCGCATTTCCCGGAACTGGCGGAGCGGTTTGCCGACGTGGCCATCGTGGGCACGCGCGACGACCTGCCGGCGCGGCCGTTCCCCACGCATTGCCGGTGGTTTGTCGACAGGCTCACGCTGCGCCAGACCGCGGAACTGCTGGCCAGCGCCGGGGTCGCGGTGGGAAATGACAGCGGCCTCTCCCACGTGGCAGCCTCCACGGGGACGCCGACGGTGATGATCTTCGGGCCGACGGACCACCAGGTCCTGGGATTGCTGCCGCCCAACGTGCGGGTGCTGCGCACGGGCCTGGTTTGTGAACCTTGCTGGACCGGCGCCCGGCTGAAGGCCTGCGCAGGCAGGGTGGATTGCCTGGCTGAGTTGAGCGTGGATACGGTGGCGCGGGAGATATTCTCCAGCGTCGTGACAGGTTCGGCCCTGATGCGTGCGGCTCCCGGCTCTCGTCCGGAACCTCATATTCGCAGTGTGCCAACGGCCGGCAGCTAAACCTCGGTAGAAGCCACGCCAGGCATGACCAGAATTCTCCCCGCGGTTCTACCGGCGACTGGAATGCCATGCCCTGACAGAATCTCGCGCTTTCGTTGCCGCGCCGCGGCGACCTGGGTCAGCGCCAGGCGCTCCATCTCATCGAGCGCTCTCAGTTGCAGGAGCGCACTCGGCTTCAGAGATCCCCAATCGCGCATTGGTACAGCCCTCGCACTTCCTCTTCCTTTACCTCGAATTTCGCAAAGATCCCATCCCATCTCGCATTATCGCGGCACTCGCGGCATGAGCCGCATGTGCACTCTCCACCTTGATAAGTGGCGCGGCCCGGTCCTCCGAATCAACGCGATCCACAATGCGGAGTCCGTCAGCGTTTGACCACCAGGCCGCAATACGATACTGCGCCGAAACTGGAGTGCGACACAGTCCCAAGGGTACGCCGGGAGGCCTAGTACCGTGCTCGGGTTCGTCCTCCAGTCGTTGCCCCGCGTTCCGGTGCGCCCGCCGATGAAATGAGCTTCGGGATTACTGGCTTACTGCGGCGCCGAGGTGGACGTGGTCGAGAACTTTCTGCGCGGCGGTCCGTTTCTGGTCGAGGTCAAGGTTGTGCCGCCTGCCATACACATAGTCGCCGATAAACCATCCCATGGCCGACCCCGCCACGACATCGCCCGGAAAGTGTTGCCGCGCCCCCACTCGAGCCACCACCACCGTGGAAGCGAAGGCATAGGCCAGAATCGGAACAATCCGCGGGTGCGGATACTGGTGGGCAATCACCGAGGCTAGTGCCCACACATTGATGGCGTGTCCCGACGGAAACCCGGAGTTCAACCGGCCGTTGGGGCTGTCCCAAAAATGGCCGTTACCATCGCTTTCGAGCGGCCGCGCGCGGTCGGCCACCAGTTTGACTGCTTCCACCACAAGCGTGCTGTCGATCAAGGTTTCGAACGCCAGCAGGCCGGTTTCGCGCAACCGTTCTTCGTGCATGCCGGTTCCGATGAAATAGAACCCGGCGCTGATTGGGATCAAAGAGTACGCTGAGCCGGCGCGCGACGCCCAATTACCGGCCGACACCTGCCCCGACGAGTTGGGAAGCTGTTTCACCGAGTACTGATCGGTGGCCACGAACGCCACGGTGGCGGTTCCAAAGATGACCCAAAACTTGACATCCTGTTTACGGGTGTGAAAGGGACTGGTCCAGATGGCCTTCTGGTCCTGAAGAATGTACTTTGGCATGCGCAGGAGTGGACGGAAAACCCCCGTGCCTTCCCACAAGTCCTTCTGCTTTAGAACCGGCGACCCAGGTTGCACCTCCAGGGCCGATGCTTTGGGGGCCGGCGACTGCTCGCTGGAACCGACGCTCGGCGGGAGCGTCTGGCTGAACGCCGTGGATGCGAAAAACCAAAGAAAGAAAGCCCAACGCAGAGTCATAGCACATCCCCCTCTCCCCAAATGGTAAGCACGCGGATGGCCGCTCAGCGGAAGCGCCGGTGCGATTGCCCACAAAGCCATGTGCGTGAATGCGGGCCTTATGTTGAGTTCCGGATTATGTTGAGTCAGGGATCTCGGGATGAAAACCGTGAATCCCCGATCCGTGTTGCGCGAGGTCCGCTAATTCGTAAGTTTGCCGCGAAGCACGATGAGTGACGCCTTAGGAAGCTGGTAGAGAGTATCCGGGCCTCCGGCCGTCACGGTCGACTTGGATGGCGGACCGTCCGGGTCGGCGTGGCCGCCGCCCCGGCCACCGCCGCCTCGCCCGCCTCTGCCAGCGGGGGGCGTCGTACCGGCGGGAACCGGATCGGGGTGCCACTGGTATTCGGCCGGCCCGAAGACCACACGGTCCACGGTGCCGGAGAGGAAACGATCGTGCCTTGCAACGGGATCGGCGAACGACACCCTGACGGAGTGGTCGTGGTCCTGGTCCTTGTTCACCAGCATGACGGACCATTGTCCGTCGGGCCGCTCCACCGCGTAGGCCGTGACTAAAATGTTCCCATCCCCGTCTTTCACGTCGCTGGCCACTTTGAAGAGTTTGTGTACGGCATCGACGGGCTGCACCCACTCTTTAGTAATTACTTGGGCCGCCAGATACTGAGGAGGATAGTTCCGGACCTGGCTATTAACGTCGATCGGCAGGAAGCCGCCTCCACCGCCTCCTCTGCCCGCCGACGCGATGTAGTGGAAATAGTAAGTGCCGCCCGCGCCGGCGGTCAGGATGGATCCGATGTAATCGGCTTGCCAGAGAGCACTTTTGACCGTGCCGGCTCCGCCTTCTCCCAGGTCGTTACCCTCGGTCATAAAAAACGGCACATTCGGCGGCAGCCCGTTGTCTTTCCAGGATTGAATCACGTGGTTCACATACGCCGGCTCCCAGTACAGAGAGCTCCAGTCGGCGCAGCGTCGATTGCCCATACAGGGATAGTGCTCGAAAGAGAAAAACGTGAAATCCTGCAGGTGGCCGCGGGCCTTAAGGTAGTCCACAAACCGGCCCAGGAAGGAGACCCTTCCGTTGGCGTCCGCCCAGGAATCGACGTCGCCGGGCGTCCCCTCGTAAGCCGGCCCGCCCAGAGGGGCGTTGGGTACCAGCTTGTGGATGGCCTTGGCGAACTGAATGTATAGCGTGGCATAGTCTTCCGGGAGCACGCGCTGCCCGTCCGCCTCCTCGCCCATCTCGATCCACGAGATCGGATACTTTCGCTTATAGAGGTAGGCAATCTCGTTGGCCGCGTCCTCTGGTATCGCGTAGAGAATCGCGATCGGGATCATGGCGGGAAGGCCGCGCGTCACTCCGCAGTTGAAGAAAAAATCGAATCCGATCTGGTCGCCCCTTCCGTAGTCGAGGTCGGAAGCGGCGTGCCATGGATCGACGGAGGAGGGCCAAGTGATGGTCTGCTGGCGGCTCGGCAGGTGCTTGACGACGTCGGTGAACTGGCCGTCGGCCGCGAAGGTCCCGATATACAGTTCGTTGATGGCGTAGCCTACGCAGTTGCGCTTGTCCTGGGCGCCGTGAGCGTCGCAAGTGTTGGACGATTCGGTCATCCAGATGCGCAGGTATCTCACGGGGATCTTCCAATTCATCAATTTCAGCGTCGGAGTCCCGCCCTTCGCGTCCGCGATCATGCCCATAGGGAAGGTCTGCCATGCGCCCTTATTGATACCGTCGTAGAAGGGCTCCTGTTCACCCGTCCAGAACTGCACGTAATAGCGTCTGGCGTAAGGGTCGCCCCAGGCGATCTTGATGGCATTGACGTCCACCTTGCCGCCCAGATCGATCATGACCCATTGCGGGTGCAGCGTGTCGTCCTCACCGGTGTAGGCTTTGGTCAGGTACGGGTTGCTCTTCCAGTAGGATTTCAGGTCTCCGTCGGTCAAGCGAGACCAGCCGTTGCCGTCGCCGAGGGTGGCGCCGCGATGGGGGAGCGGGTAGGCCCAGGAGTGAAGTATCTTCTCGCTGGCCGGCTCGGCGCTACCGGTGAAATAACCCTCCTGTTTGGCGGCATTACTCCAGGTGCCGCGCGGGTTCCAGTGCCATGCCTCGATCATCAATTCCGTGTTCTGTCGATACGTCACGGTTTGCCATCCCGCGCCCAAGAGTTCCTTGAGGACAGGGTTGGTTAGCAGCCGCTCGGTGTTTTTTTCGTTCTCTTCCTTGGTGTTTCCACCGCGCAACCGGTCAATCGCCCCACCGAGTGCCCGGAAGGGACTGAATGCATTCACCGCGTGTGACGGCGCTGCATCCACCACGATATTCTGCGCGCATGCCGCGCCCGCCATCCCAAGGAACAAGCCTATGCCAAGACCGATTCCAAGAACGTGCCATTTCGTGGCCGTCGACATTACCGCCTCCTATAGATCCGCCTCTTGGATACCGGTATCAGTCCTGTTTGGGCTGCCGGTGTACCCTGGTCGATTCTCTCTGGCGAGCGTCACCCGACATCGCCGCCCTGGTTTGGCCGGGCGAATACGTGCCGCCTCGCGGTCCATTTGGCGTCCAGATACTCACCCATGTCCAGCATGCCCGACATGGTGTCACCGGCCAGCTTTCCGGAAAAACGATAGGAGAGCGCGGCGCCGTGTACTTCGCCCATGTTGCTGGCAATTACTACGTCATCGCCGGCGATGGCGCCGGAGCAATCGCGCGTAACGAATGCCCCCTGGTGGGTGCCGGAGATCTGGTTGTCCTGCTGTTTGATGTGCAGAATTTCGTCCGAACTGCCAGCCGCGAACTCGATGCGGACGTCCCAGCGGCCGGTGAGGTCGCCAGCCGGCCCTTTCGGCGGTTCCGCCTTCCGCTCCGGTCGGGACGCGGAGAGTATGGCGTAGATCCGGTCGCCGACGATCTTGTCTTCTCCCGAAGACATCATGTAGGCGATGATGGAGATTCCCGTTTCGTTGCCCGCGCGGCCGCCTCTTCCGCCTCCGCCGCCCCCGCCGCCGAGGACGATGCGCGGCTCGGTGGTGTCCAGGATATGAGCTACTTCCTGCCCCGTGATGCGCAGCTTGGCGGCGTCCCAACCGATCGACAGACCCGGGCTGTGGTTGGACAACCCTCTCGGCTCGCGCACGGCCGTCGTGACGCCATCGATTTTGGAGACCCGATTTGCAATGTTGTTCATCCAGGAGGTCCACATCGCGCTTTCGGCCTGGTGATCGCGCTTCATCCACATCTCGATCGCCATGAGCATGCCGATGGCCTCCTCCTTGCCCAGCTTCATGGTGCGGCCATGGCCATGATGCGGCGCGCTGGAGACCCAGGCGGCCTTGACGAGATCCTTGCGGCCCAGCAGGATTCCGGCGCACTGCGGCCCGCGGATGCACTTGCCGCCGCTGTAGCCCACCAGCGTCGCGCCCCTTTGGAGGTGGACGTTGGGAACCGTCAGCATCTCAGCGGCGGCATCCACCAGCACCGGGACGTTCTTTTTCTTGGCGATGCTGTAAACGGCGTCGTAAGGCAGCGGTCCGGTTTCGGCTCGGGGACCGGCGAACAAGTAGACCATCGCGACCTTCGGCCCTAACGCCGCCTCATATTCGGCTGCGTCTCCGGCCTCGATGATCCGCACGCCCACCGACCGGACGGCTTGATCGTATTCGTTGCGGGAGTGCTTGGGGATGACGACCTCGTCCTTGGGAAAGCCGGCCAGGTTGGGAACCTGCACGTGCAACTCCGGATTGCCTCCGGTGACGCACGCCGTGGTGGCGTGCGCCAGAGCCGCCGCGCAACCGGCGGCGACCATCCCCCATTCCGCTCCCGTCAGTTCCGCCAGACGATTGCCGATCCGTTCCATTAACTCGTCGATTTGCACGAAGTGCTGCGCGGCGGCATCCTTGGCCGCCCGCACCTCCGGCAATTCCAGCGAGCCGCCGACCACTGTCAGAGTTCCACGGCAGTTGATCAGCGGACGGACGCCAATCGATTGATAGATATCGGGGCCGACACGCAGGCTGGCGCCCGCGGGCGCGGCAGCCGCTTTGGAGCCTCGGAGAAATGCAGGGGCGGCTGCCAGCAGACCGCCCCGCCGAAACAACTCGCGACGGCTCAAGCCACTCAGGTACTGTGCGTACACGCTCTTCATCGAATGGAACATAAAGACCTCCAAAAACGCCAGTGTACCCGGTCCGGCGGCTGTTGGTCCAAGAGCCACACCCGATCACGCGGTCGCCGCACTCATTTGCCAAATATCAGGGTGCCGAAATTCTCGGGGACGTGGTTGGGATCGCGATTTACCACGCAGGTGGGCTGCCAGCACATGAAACGACGTTGCGCATCGGGTCCGTCGCCGTCGATGCGATACAGGTTGGCTCGCCAGCGAGTCCCCGGTTTCACTTCCTTCTCGCTGACGGATTTCAAGGGTATCCGGCAGGCGGCGTACCAGATCTTCGCCTGCTCGTCGATGCGCGCAGTGGTGTTCCAGCCGGAACGCCAGTTGCGGTNNCGTTGATCCAGGTCGATGGCGAGATCGATCCAGTCGGCGGTGGGAGCAATTTCGAACTCCCGATAGTGGCGGATGTTGTCCCAATCGTCTCCCAGGAACATCTCGACCACGTCGCGGTCCCAGAGCCCCCGTCGCGGCTGCCCGTTCTGCGGTGGTTGAAAGAGGTTGAGGGAGCGATACGGGCAGACAAACAGCAGGTACAAATCAGTGTCCGTCCAGAAGCCCCGGATTTCCGTCTTGAGGTCCGGATAGCTCAGTGTGCGGGAACAGTCCTTGTCCATCACCGCCGATTTGGCATTCTTCCAGATGGCGGACTGCGCGTCGAGGCTGAGGTCCGGAGAAGCCTCGACGTGAGAGATGGAAAAGCTGGCCGTCGGACGAGTGACCTCGCATGCAGTCGGCTCCTGGGCCAGCAGGGCCGGCAACGCCGGCCCTGCCAGTGAAAGAATCCACGTCAGCTTCAGCAGCATGGCTCCTACCAGAGGAATTTCATACTGACCTGGCCGATGCGGCCCGGTCCAGCGCCAGTCACGCGGCCGAAAGTGCCGCTGCTGAAGTTTCCGCTGGGATTGCTGAAGTTGGCGTGGTTCATGGCGTTGAAGAACTCCGCACGGATCAGAAGTGACATGCTCTCATGGAGCTTCGTCGCCTTCTGCATGCCCAGGTCGAAGTTCACTTGCCCCGGCCCGTGGAAGAAGCGAAAGCTGGCGTTGCCTTGCGTTCCCAAGGCTTCCTGGGTGAAGGCGCTCTTGTTGAACTCCGTGTGGTTGAGCGTGTTGCGGACGTCCGGAGTCAGCACCAGCCCGCCGATGTAATTCGGACGGTCGACTCCGGAGCCGCCGGTGAGCGAGTAGTCGCCGCTCTGCGACATGGTGACGGGCAAGCCGGTGGCGACGCGCGTGATGCCGTTTACCGTCCAGCCCTGACTCAGGCGCTTGGGAAGCGCGCCCATGCGGTAGAAGGGCAGGTCGTAGCTGTAGCTGACGACGAAGTTGTGGGTGCAGTCGTAGGTAGACAGCCCGCGGCCCAGCCGGTAGTTGTAGAAGTCCAGGTAGGCCCCGTAGCTAGAGGCGTCGTCAATGGCCTTGCTGAAGGTGTAGGCCGCCAGGAATGTCAAATTGCGGGCGCGCCGCTCCAGGGTAGCTTGGAAGGAGTGGTAGTTGGAATCGGCGGTGGTCGCCAGGTAGCTGTCCTCGCTGTAGTAAACCGATCCCAGCGGCGCGCGCGTTCCGATGATCTGGGTTCCGTTGGGAAGCGTGAAGGTGGAGTCCTCCAGGTTGCGGCCGCACTGGGTAGTGCCCGCCTTTACGCCGGAGCCGCGCAGGCTCATGCAGAGAGCGGCGTTGCCCGGATTTGCTTCGTAGTGCGAGAACAGCTTGTGCCCTACGGTTCCCACATAGGCCAGAGTCAGCACCGTGGCGCCGGTGATCTGGCGCTGTATGGAGAAGTTGAGGTGCTCCGCATATGGAAGTTTGTTGTCCGTCTTATAACCCGGAGAACTCGCAATCGGGAAGAAGACCGACCAATCCATGTTCTTCACAGCATCGGAGCCGGGAGCGGGCAGGATGAAGGGGAAGCGCTGTCCCTGCGAACTGCCATCGGAGCGAGTGAGGAACGGCTGATCGAGCAGGGACGGCTGCGGGCTCACCCAATAGAGGCCGTAAGGCGCGTCGGCCACTTCTTCAAAAAGGCCGGCGTCCTGAATGGCGGTGTAGAACATCCCGGTGGCCATGCGGATACTCGTTTTGCCGGGGCCGCCGAACAACGTGCCCAAGATGCCGGTGGAGACGTCGGGAGACCAGGCAAGCCCTAAGCGCGGGGCGAAATTGTTCCACGTGGTTGGCGCCAGAGTGGTTGGAATGCCCTTATCGCCCGGGAAAACCCAACCCGGAGGCGCTCCCGGGAATTGCGTGGACTGCTGGCCGGGAACGATGGTCTCGATCTTATTCTGCGTGTCGTACCACGGCATGCTGACTTCCCAGCGCAAGCCATAGTTGATGGTCAGGTTGGGCTTAACCCGCCAGGAGTCTTGAGCAAACACCGTGCCGTATCGGGTGCGGGAGTCCAGAACCTGGTAGGAGGCCTGCGTGTAGCTGGCGGGCGCGCCCAACAGGAAATCGGCGATGTCGCTGCCGGTCTCCGAGCCGTCGAAGCTGAAGCTGCCGCTCGGCGCGTACACGTTGCGCTCATTGACTTGCATATAGAGGTAACCGCCGCCGAACTTGAAGGCGTGTGTTCCCCTGGTTATGGAAAAGGCGTCTCCAACGTGGTAGGTGTTCTGATATTTGCCCTGCGTCTGCTGGCTGGCGCGCCCGAAACTGAAATTGATCAGGGATACCGGCGGCACCGAATCGTAGGGTGTCGAACTGGCGATTCCCAGTGTGTTCGCTCCGGTCACAAAGCCCAGGCTCGACAGCGAGACCGGCGCGTCGGTGGGCACGTAGGCCACCGCCGCGTTGCGCGTGAAATCGACGCGGGCCTCGTTCACGGCCGTGGGTCCGAAGACGTAAGTGTTGGAGAGCACGAACTGTTGGGCCCGGGTATGGTTGCCGGAGCCGAAGTTTCCATAGGAGGGTCCGAAAGTCCCTGGACTGGCGGACGTGCCGTCATCCAGGTGGTAGTAACCTGACCAGTTGCCGGTCAGCTTGTTGATGAAGTCCAGCCGCTGGCCGGCCCGGTTGTCGCCGCTGCTGCTGACCACGCTGGGGAGCAGATACCCGGTCGCCCCCTGGTTCGGCAGCGGAACGTATTTCTGGAGCATGTTCGTGGCGATCGGCGACACGGCCTTGGCCGGGATCACGCCGTTGGGAAAGACACACTGCGCCGCCGTGACGCACGTCGACGTGCTGTAAGGCTCATCGCTCTGCACGGCGTAGCCCAGGCGCTGGGTCAACAGCGACGCAAAGTAGGGGCCGCTGACCGTACCGTTCAAGTCGCCAGGGTCGAAGACACCGCCCCTCTGGGCAACGCTGGGCAGTTCCGTCAAGCTGCTGGAGGATCCCTGCGTCTGGCGCGTGCCCTGGTAATCGGTGAACCAGAACAGCCGGTTCTTGAGCGCTGGACCGCCCACCGCATAGCCGAACTGGTTGCGTTTCAGCACGGCCACGGATGTATTGAAGAAGCTGCGGGCATCCATGTTGCTGTTGCGCAGAAATTCGAAGGCAGAGCCATGGAAACCATTGGTTCCGGACTTGGTGATGGCATTCATGACCGCGCCGCTGAACCGGCCATACTCGGGATCGAAGCTGTTGGTCACCAGCCGGAACTCCGCGATGGAATCCAGGTTGGGGATGATGGAAGTGCCGAAATTGACGCCTTCGCTGACATCGCCGCCATTGACCAGAAAAGCGTTGGAGGAAACCCGCTGGCCGTTGACGGAGATGTTGCCGGTGGCGGACGACTGTGGCGCGACGCCGGCTTGAATGGACAGCAGGTCGATATAGCTGCGGCCGTTAAGAGGTAGCGAGACCATGGCCTTGTCGTTGATGACGTTGCCTAACTGCGTGGCGGAGGTTTCCACCTGGACGGCGTTGGCTTCTACCTTGACCTCCTGCTGGAGGCTGCCCAACGGCATGGTGATATCGACGCGGTGCTGTTCGTCGACCGTCAGGACGACGTCCGTCGCGAGGAACTTCTGGAAGCCGGTAAGTTCGGCTTCGACCTTGTAACGGCCCACGGGAAGGGCCATGATGCGATACTCGCCCAGGACGCTGGTGTAGCTTTCCTGAACGAAGTTGGTTTCCGTATTGGTCGCGGTAACCTTGACATGGGGCAGGACCGCCCCGGAACCATCCTTGGCAGTCCCTAGAATGGTGGCCGCCACCTGCGCGCGCAAAACTCCTGGTGACGCGGTCAGCAGGACGCACAGCAAAACTCCCGAACCGGCAAGACTCCGGATGAAGCGATCGAACATGAGACCAACCTCCTCGCGCGACAAGGCGCCCGGACCCACAACAACTTTCGAGTTCCCACGGAACTCACGTCCCCCTACTCAAATCTACGCGGATTTCTAATGCTCGGAATAGTCAAGGCGACTTCCTCGCCCGTACCGAGCGCCCATCGCCCCCACACAGAATCCCCGATGCGATCTGTTATGGCATATATATATACTCCCGGAATTAGCCGATTGCAACCGGTTTTCTAAGAGCCCTAAGAACCCCCGCGCTTGCCCCGCTGCAAAGGCGTTCCTGCCTGTGTTACAGTGCGACCGTGCCGTGAGGTGGCCGCATGATCAAACGGATTTTCTTCCCTGCCACGCTGGGATTCGCGCTCTTACTGAGCGCCGGCTTGCAGGCGCAACGAAAGCAGGCGCCGCGCCAGTTCGAGTGGAAAGCCGAATCACCGAAGTTCTGGGAGTTGTTCGACCAGGCCGCCACTCTTCAGAAAATGGCAGGCGATTTCGGCTTCACCGAAGGCCCCGTCTGGGACGAGCATGGCTTCCTCTACGTGAGCGACGAGGAGAAGAACAAGATCTATCGCGTCTTCCCGGACGGCCGCAAGGAGGAGCTTCTGAGCCTCGGCGACCCGGACGGCAGCACCTTCGATCGCAACCACCGGCTCATCAGCACCGCCAGCGTGCTCCGCGCCATTATTGCCGTGGAACCCGACGGTCAATACCACGTGCTGGCCGACAGGTACGAGGGAAAGAAGTTCAACAGCCCTAACGACGTCGTCCTCGGGCCCGACGGAGCTCTCTATTTCACCGACCCCACGCTCGACCTTGTGAAGGGAGAGAAGCAGGAGATTCCCTTTCAGGGAGTCTACCGCCTCGCGAGCGACGGCACGGTCCGCCTGTTGATCCGCGACTTGCAGCAGCCCAACGGCCTCGCATTTTCGCCAGACGGCAAGCGCTTCTACGTCGACGACACCCAGCAGCGCGACATTCACGTCTACGACGTCGGCGCCAACGGCAACGTCACGAACGGCCGGCTGTTCGGAAAAGAAGAAGGCAACGGTGGAGTGCCTGACGGAATGAAGGTCGATGTCAAGGGCAATCTCTTCGTCACCGGACCGTCAGGAATCTGGGTCTGGGATCCCGAGGGCCATCATATCGGAACCGTAGTCGTGCCCGAGACTCCGGCCAACCTGGCCTGGGGAGATGCGGACTACCAGACGCTCTACCTGACCGCCAAAACCTCCGTCTACCGGCTGCGGACCAAGACCCGGGGTTTTGTTCCCGGCGCCGCCAGCAAGTGACTCTTGCCCGCTTCGCCCACCACCGCCACGGCAAACTCCTGGCCCGTGTTGATCCTCATCGACCCCGCAACCGGGACGGCTTCCGCCGCGGGTAGCGCGGCCGGAAAGGTTGAGTAAAGAGTGTGGTAAGGGTTCACTCGGTCGTCGTCACCTTCGTGGCCCGCTCAAACTTGCCGGCCTCACGCCCGGCGATCGAAGCCAGCGCGAGAGTCATCATCTCCACCGGAAGAATCTCGACGATGGGGCGTACGGAACCGGGGACGCGCGGCAGCCGGTAAACACCGGGTTCCACGTCTTCGCCGGCAAGAGCGCCGCGCCCCCCGGCGTCTGCGATGTCCCGCACGAGGCGGCTGTTGACCGCGGCCGTCGCCACATCCCCGGCAAAAACCAGCGCGTAGAGCGCGGGATTCATCATCTCCCATGGCCCGTGCCGGAACGCCGCGGCACTCATCCCCTCCGCGTGAAAGTGGGCTGATTCTTTGATAATCAAGCCGGCCGTTCCAACCGCCGCCAGGGAAGCTCCGCGGCCCAGCACGAAGAGGTGCCGCGTACCGGTCAATTCCGCCTCGGCGCTCCGCACGTAGTCGCGCCAGTCGTGGAGATAGGCCGCCGTGGCCGGCGCAGCCATCGACAATTCGTCCTTGGACTGGTTGGGGCTGAGCCCGGCCAGGGCATCGGCGACCCATTTCAGAGCCATCAGCGCGGTCACGTACGTTTTGCACGAGACCGTGAACTCCTCGCCGGCACGGGTCAGCAGCACCGTGTCGGCGCCGGCCGCCAACGGGGAGTCCGCCGTGTTCGTAATCGCCAGCGTGTAGCAATCGGGCGTCTTCACATCGAGCAGGCGCACGATCTCCGCGCTTCGGCCGGATTGCGAGACCACAATCAGCAGCGTACCCGAATCCAGCACCGAAGGCAGCCCGTGAATCAGTTCGGATGTCTCCGCCAGAATCGGATGCCACCCGCGCTTCAGGAGATCGAGGTTCAGCGGGTGCAGCGCCCAGTACGATCCGCCCATTCCAGTGAGGACGACGCGACGAAAGCGGCCATCGCCGAAACGCCGCACGGTGTCCGCGAGCACGGCCGCATCCAGCCCTGCGAGAGTATCTTCCAGCGCCCGCGGTTGATCCAAAATGTCCCGCAAGTAACCGCCTTCGATGACCATGCACCTATTATCGGCGGCGGCGATGAATCCATGCGCGGGCCGCTCCGGCCAGGCCCGCGTCCGCTCCAAGAGACGCCAGGGTAACCAGCGTCTTCTCGGCTGGAACCTGGGTGCAGATGTTGCGGATCACCTCTCGTATGCGGTCCAGAAACAGGTCCGCGCTCTTCATGACGCCGCCGCCCAAGGCGATCGCATCCGGGGTAAGAATCGTGACCAGGTTGGCCAGTCCGAGTCCGATGTAGTAGCCTTCTCGTTCCACGGCGCGGCGCGCCAGTTCGTCTCCGCCGCGGGAGAGCTCGCAGATCTGTGCGGCAGTCAATTCGGGGGCATCCGGATTCTGCGCCCTCACCCACGCCGTCATCGCCGGGCCGCTGGCCAGGCATTCCCAGCAGCCGCGCGCGCGGCAGTAGCACAGCGGACCCGAGGAATCCAGCACCTGGTGTCCGATTTCCGGGTGAGCGCCGTCGACGCCCCGATAAAGTTCACCCGAGAGAATGATGCCGGCGCCAATGCCGGTGCTGATGGTTACGTAGATGAAGCGGCTACTCCCTTTCGCCGCGCCCCAGCTCGCCTCGGCCAAAGCCGCCGCATCCGCATCGTTCTCCACGACGACCGGCACGCCGAATTCGCCGGAGAGTTCCGCGACAATGTTGCCGCCCTGCCACCCTGGCAGCGTGCCCACATCGCCGACAATTCCCGCAAGCGGATCGAGAGGGCCCGGACAGGCAACCCCGATGCCGGCGTAACCCGCGCCTGCCTGCCGGCTTACCGCGCGCAGCATCTCCGCCGTGCGGCGCATCGCAGCCCTGAAGCCTTCCGCCGGAGCGGTGGGACACTCCAGGCGGCCCAGAATCGTGCCGCTTTCGGTTACCACCCCAGCGGCTATTTTGGTGCCGCCGATATCGACCGCACCGATCACCGCGCTATTCAATGTCCCATCCAAATGGACTTAGACAGACTTCCTCCCATTCATGTTGCCCGCGACCCGCAGGCAAAAAAGACCGGACGATTATTTTACTCCCTTTCGACGTCCCTACTTTACCTTCCGCAACTACAGAATTGTCCAATACAAGATG